>NZ_JBFAQY010000097.1:0-1087 GCF_040678965.1 Streptosporangium sp. NPDC049248 | reverse complement strand
TCACCCCAGAACTCGTCGCCCTCCTCACCGCCTGCCTCGACAAACACCCCTACGAACGCCCCGACACCAAGGCCGCCATGCTCCGCCTACTCGGCGAGGAACCGGCGATCCGGATCACCGGGGACGTCGGGTGGCAGGAGGAGGGGCTGCCGGCCCTACCGCAGCAGCCCGGCGTCACCGCCTCGCAGCCGGTGCCGCCGTCCGGCTGGGGCGTGCCGCCGCTCCCGCGGAGCGCGGCTTCCGCACCGCAGGGGCCGGTTGTGCTCCAGGCGGCCGCTGAGACCAGGAAACGGCAGAAGACCGGCGGCTTCTCCATCATGCTGGCCGCCTGCGTCGGCGTGGTCGCCCTGCTGTCCGGACTCGGACTGTGGGCCGCCGGGAGATACACCTCCCTCGACGCGCAACGGGCATCCGCCGACGGAGCGGTCCCCCAGGCGAGCCTGAGTCCCTTCGACCAGTCCTGGGCGAAGGAACAGAACCTCTGGGAGAACCCGGCGGACACCGGCAAGGTGGCCGTGCCCTGGGGCACCACGACGGACCCGCAGACCCCTGACGTCGAGCCGCTGCGGCTGAGCACCGAGGTCCCGACGATCTCGCCGCCGGTCCCGTCGACGACGTCGTTCGTCACCTCGCCGCAGATCCCGGCGACCACCGCTCCGGCGGTGCCGACCACCACCGGCGCGCCGTCCACTCCGACACCGACGGCCGAGCCGACACCGACGCCGACGCCGACGGCCGAGCCGACACCGGCCCCGACGGCCACGCCCACGCCGAGCGAACCGCCGACCCCGACCCCGACCCCGAGTGAGTCCGCCACACCGAGCGTGACCCCGAGCGCGACTCCCACCCCGACCGCCACCCCCACGCCGCCGAGCAAGCCCACGGTCAAGCCGACTCCGGCACCGTCTCCGCCGGCCGCTTCGCCCTCCGTCGAACCTTCATCGCAGCCGTCCTCACCACCGCCTGCGGCTTCGCGTCCCAACCCCTACACCCCGCAGCAGGTCTGCGGATCGGGCTACTACGTGCAGCGCTCCGACTCCTTCAGCGGCGGAACCACCTACCAGCTCTACAACGCCTCCGCCGGCTC
>NZ_JBFAQY010000096.1:0-1093 GCF_040678965.1 Streptosporangium sp. NPDC049248 | reverse complement strand
TCTGAGTACCTCATACCTCCAGGCTGTCACCTGGGCAAACAGTGCGGACAAGCACCCCCGAGCAACCCGTGACGCCCAACTTTCTTCGTCAGTACGCACGCCTCCGCCCCGCCGGATCTTCCCGTCTGCCTCGTCCCACCCCGGGGGGCAATAGCTCGGGGACGGAGGGCCAAGGCCGTCTTCGCGTGTACGTCAACCGGCAGACGTTCCTCGGTCATGGGATGCCAACGGTCACAGATGGCCTTGATCCGGAGGAGTCGAGATGTTGGGCTCGCCTAGGACGTGGCAGACGGAAGATCCGGCTTCCACCTCAACCACCTACGGTCTCGGGACTTGCAATTCCGATCATCCCGGAGCCGAAGTGCCCCGCCGGAGGCAGAATGGAGCAGCAGCGGACAGGGACAGGAAGGCGGATGTGCCATGCCGGGTAAGGGGCCTGGAACTACGCTTGAGGTTCAATCGGTGCACCACGATGAGTACACAGTTCTGCAGGTGAGGGGTAAGTTCACTCAGGACACTACTCCAGCGGCTCTCCTCCAAGGCGAGATAGTGAGTCTGAGCGTGGACGGCCCTCCGCGCCTGGTTCTCGACCTGGGAGGAGTTACCACCTGGGATGACGATGGAGTAGGGGCCGTCATTGGTGCGGCGAAGCGGGTCATGACGGCTAGAGGGAAACTGGTCATTGCGGCGACTCCTGCCGATCTCATGGAGCGTTTTCAGCGGCAGGGATTGGATCAGCGGCTGAAGCTTCGCGAGACTGTCGAGCAGGCTGCAAACGAGTTCGACGTCTCCAGGTAGGCGGCGGTGTGCCAGTGGTCGGCGCGGCGTTGGGTGCCGCGCGGGGCCGCTACGGCGATGCCCCGCGCGGCGCTCGCGCCGTGACCGGCCCCCAGGCCACATGCGCGGCGCGGGCCCGCAAGCGCGGACCGCACGGCGGCGCGCCGCGCCGCCGCTTTGATACCTACGAGATTAATTCGGCAACTGTTGGCCGTGCTCTATGTCCTGTCTCGCTTGATGGTTGACACTCTGGCCTCGCTTGATGCTTGACACCTTGATCGTCGTCTGTGCCTGCTCGTGGCGTTGTCTGCGCTTC
>NZ_JBFAQY010000095.1:0-1102 GCF_040678965.1 Streptosporangium sp. NPDC049248 | reverse complement strand
CCCCGTCCACGGCGTTCGCGACCCGGGTGTTGTAGGCCGCGATCTGCTCGCTGTCCCATCGCTGGTCGGGGAAGTGCTTGACGAGCTGCTCGATGGCGTGCTGGATGAAGAAGATGCCGGTGGACTCCAGCGGCTCGACGAACGCGCTGGACAGGCCGATCGCCACGCAGTTCTTGACCCATGAGTCCCGGTTGCGGCCGATGCGCATCCGGATGTGGTTGGCCTGCAGGTCTTCTTGGCCGGGCGCGGCGGCCTGGCGCAGTTCCCGCTCGGCCTCCTCGGGGCTGATGAACTGGTCGGAGTAGACATAGCCGGTGCCGTTGCGGCGAAACAGCGGGATGGTCCACATCCAGCCCGCGCTCATCGCGGTCGCCGTGGTGTAGGGGCTCATGTCGGTGGCCTGTTCACGCGGTACCCGAAGCGCGACCGCGCGGTTGTTGGGCAGCACGTCCTCGAACGACTGGAACTCGGTGCCGAGTGTCTGGTTGATCAGCATGCCGCGGAAACCGGTGCAGTCGATGAAGAGGTCACCGGCGATCTCGCCGTGGGCCTCGGTGCGCACGTGGCTGATCCAGCCGCGTTCGTCCTGGGCGACGTGCTGGACGTTGTCCAGGATGTGGCGGGCGCCGCGTTTGACGGAGAAGTCGGCCAGGTATCTGGCGACCTCGTCGGCGTCGAAGTGGTAGGCGTAGGGGAACTGGGCTCGCTGTTCGGCCAGGGTGGAGCGGCCCAGCGGGCCGTCCAGTTCGGAGGCGAAGAGCGAACCGTCTCGCATCCGCGGTGAGCGCTTGGCCTCACACAGCGCCGAGGTGATGAAGCAGGAGCGGTCGAACGGCTTGCTGCGGTCGCCCAGTTCGAGCCACCAGTCGGCGATGGAGAATCCGTCCACCACGCGCAGCCGCTCGAACGGGTGGTAGAAGTACTCGCCTGCTTTGCTCCAGTTCTCAAAGCGGATGGCGAGTTTGTAGCCTCCGGCGCATTTCGGCAGCCAGTCGGCTTCGTCAAGCCCGAGGTAGTCGAAGAAGTGTCGCACCGTGCTGAAGGTGGCCTCGCCGACACCGATCCGTTTGACCTGGGGCGATTCCACCAGGGTCACGTCGAT
>NZ_JBFAQY010000094.1:0-1127 GCF_040678965.1 Streptosporangium sp. NPDC049248 | reverse complement strand
CTCAAGGACCGGTCGGTGGCCGATTCCACCGTGGCAGGCGTGCAGGTCGGTATCGACCCCGGCTCCAAGCACACCGGCCTGGCCGTGTTCACCGACCGCGACGGGAGCCGGGCCGGACGGTACGCGATCCAACTCGACCACCGAGGCGGAGCGATCCGCGACAGGCTCGCCGCGCGGGCCGCACTGCGCCGGGGCCGCCGGGGGCGGAACCTGCGCCACCGCGCCCCCCGGTTCCTCAACCGCACCAAACCGACAGGGTGGCTCGCGCCGTCGCTGCAACACCGCGTCGAGACCACCCTGTCGCAGGTGGCGCGGCTGACCCGGTGGGCGCCCGTCACCGCCATCCACGTGGAGAAGGTCTCCTTCGACACCCACGCCCTATCGGCCGGGCGACCGCTCGAAGGAGCCGAATACCAGCAGGGCACCCTCGCCGGGTACGAGGTCCGCGAATACCTGCTGGCCAAATGGGGGCGCACCTGCGCCTACTGCGGCGCGAGCGGCGTACCGCTCAACCTCGACCACATCCACCCCCGCAGCCGGGGCGGCTCGGACCGGATCAGCAACCTCACCCTGGCCTGCATCGGCTGCAACCAGACCAAGAACGCCACCCCCGTGCAGGAATTCCTCAAGGATAAGCCCGCCCTTCTCGCGAAGATCCTCAAGCAGGCCAAAGCGCCGCTGCACGACGCCGCCGCCGTCAACGCCACCCGCTGGGCGCTGTGGCGGGCCCTGGAAGCGACCGGCCTGCCCGTTCACACCGCCTCCGGCGGCCGCACGAAGTGGAACCGCTTCCGCACCGGCGCCGCCAAGTCCCACACGTTGGACGCGCTGCACGTCGGCCACCTGGAGACCGTGACCGCCTGGCCGTCGGCGGTCCTGGTGGTCAAGGCGACCGGGCGCGGCACCTACTGCCGTACCCGCACCGACCGCTACGGCTTCCCCCGCCTGCGACTGCCCCGGACCAAGCACGTCAAGGGGTTCGCCACCGGCGACCTGGTCCGCGCGACCGTCCCGGCCGGCAAGAAGGCCGGAGTCCACACCGGGCGGGTCGCGGTCCGCTCCACCGGCAGTTTCAACATCACCACCCGGCACGGCACCGTGCAGGGCATCGGCCACCGCCACGTCCG
>NZ_JBFAQY010000093.1:0-1129 GCF_040678965.1 Streptosporangium sp. NPDC049248 | reverse complement strand
ATCCATCTCCTACGGCGACGGCAGCCCCCACGACCTCCCCATCACCGGCGACTGGAACGGCGACGGCAAGGACACCCACGGCATCGTCCGCTGACCCCCCACCCGACCCCGGGTCCGTCCGGCAGGGCGAGATCCGGGGCGAGCCGTGAACGGCGGAACCACCATCCGCCCCCGTCCGGTCCGGCCCGCAGGTTCAGCGGGCCGGGCCGCGACGGCTCCGACACCCGCCACGCCCACCGCGGCCACGGTCCCACCCGACCCGTATGTCCGGCCGATCGCCGGAGCACGCACGTCCCTGCCGGTCAGCGGCCGGCCGGCGTGACCACCCCTCAGGAGAAACCATGAACACCGACCGTCCCCGTACGGGCGCGGCCCCCCGCATATCCACCGTCCGCTCCTTGACCGTGCTGGCGGCCATCGCCGGAAGCCTCCTCGCAGCCGGCACCGGCACGGCGGTGGCGCAGGATCCCACCCCCGCGCCCACCACCCGCGTTCCCGGACCTGCCGGTCCTCCGGTGCCCTCCGAGCTCGCGGCGGCGCTGGCGTACAACCCGTGTACGCCGGGCGGGGAGACCGCCGCGGACACCGCCGTCGCCAACCAGGTGCGCTCCCAGATGAACGGCCCGCGCCTGGGACGGAGCGTGAACGCCTACAACGTCTCGTGCGCCCGGATCATCACCACCACGGCCAAGAACCGGGGCCTGGACAAGAGAGCGGCGGTGATCGCGGTGACCACCGCGATCACCGAGAGTACGCTGCACAACTACACGGTGGCCGTCGATCACGACAGCCTGGGGTTGTTCCAGCAGCGCCCCTCGCAGGGCTGGGGCACTCCGGCCCAGTTGATCGACCCGGTGTACGCCACCAACGCGTTCCTCAATGCCATGATGCGCAAATTCCCCGGCAACGGGTGGATGAGCGGAGACATCGGTGCCATCTGCCAGGCCGTGCAGGTCTCGGCGGTCCCGGACGCCTACGCCAGGGAGGTGCACGACGCGCAACTGCTCGTGGACGCCCTGTGGCCGGGCTCGGCGAATCTCGGGGTTCTGGACTTCTACCTGTCGGACAACCTGACCTCCGGCGCCCACACCCAGCCCGTCGTCTCCTACGGCAACAGCCCGATGATCCC
>NZ_JBFAQY010000092.1:0-1149 GCF_040678965.1 Streptosporangium sp. NPDC049248 | reverse complement strand
CCGGCGGTGACCAGGCTGATCAACACGATCAAGAACGGTGGCATCGTCGATGCCTGAGGCCGCGCCACTACCGCTGGACCCACGCGCCATCCTGCTGGAGGCCTCCGCCACCGGCCGTGATGACGCGATCGGCCAGTGCGGTCAGGCGCTGCTCGAGGTGGGCGCGGTGGAAAGCTCCTATATCGCCGCGATGCTGGAGCGGGAGCGTTCGATCTCCACCTACGTCGGCGAAGGGGTCGCCATCCCGCACGGCACCCTGGCCGCGAAGGACGCCGTTCACCATGACGCGATCTGCGTGCTGCGCTTTCCCCAGGGCGTCGACTGGGACGGCGAGCAGGTCACGGTGTGTATCGGTATCGCGGCCAAGGGCGATGGTCATGTGCGGCTGCTGGCCGAACTCGCCCAGATCCTGATGGATCCCGAGCAGGCCCGGGCCCTTCGCGAGGCGACCGAGGTCGCCCAGGTGGTCGGGCTGCTGCAACCCAACGAAGGGGACGAAGCACAGTGAAGGTCGCCCGTTTCTACGCTCCCGGCGATATCCGCGTCGAGGAGGCGCCGGAGCCCGTCGCCGGACCGGGTGAGATCAAGATCGGTGTGCGCAACTGCTCGACCTGCGGCACGGATGTGAAGATCTCCAGACACGGTCATCACCACATCCGGCCGCCCAGGGTCATGGGGCACGAGATCGCCGGTGAGGTCGCCGAGGTCGGCGAGGGGGTGAGCGGATGGGTTGCGGGCGAGCGGGTGCAGGTGATCGCCGCGATCCCGTGCGGCAGCTGCGCCGAGTGCCGGCGGGGCCGGATGACGGTGTGCCCGAACCAGGAGTCGATGGGGTATCACTACGACGGCGGTTTCGCCGACTACATGATCATCCCGGCCAAGGTGCTCGCGGTCGACGGCGTCAACCGGATCCCTGACGGGGTCGGTTTCGCCGAGGCCTCGGTGGCCGAGCCGCTGGCCTGTGTGCTCAACGGCCAGGAACTGGCCCGGGTCGGCGAGGGCGACGACGTGGTGATCATGGGGTCGGGCCCGATCGGCTGCCTGCACGTGCGGCTGGCCCGCTCGCGCGGCGCGGGCCGGGTCTTCCTGGTCGACATCAACGCCGAGCGGCTGGAGATGGCCGCCGCTCTGGTCGCCCCGGACGCGGCG
>NZ_JBFAQY010000091.1:0-1176 GCF_040678965.1 Streptosporangium sp. NPDC049248 | reverse complement strand
CTGACGAAGAAAGTTGGGCGTCACGGGTTGCTCGGGGGTGCTTGTCCGCACTGTTTGCCCAGGTGACAGCCTGGAGGTATGAGGTACTCAGACAGAAGCGGGGGATTGTCTGGCACGGAGCGGGAGCGTCGTGAAGCACTGCGGCTTCGGGCAGCGGACATGTTCTCCGGAGGAATCAAACCGCCGCGGGTGGCCCAGCTGCTGGGCGTGACGCGTAAGTCCGCCTGTGAGTGGCACCGGGCCTGGCTGAAGGGCGACAAGGCCGCGCTGGCCTCCAAGGGGGCCGCCGGGACCGGCTGCAAGCTCACCGAGGCGCAGCTGACCCGGCTGGAGGCATTCTTGGACGAGGGCGCGATCGCGCACGAATGGGACGATCAGCGCTGGACGAGCGCACGCATCGCCGCCCTGATCGCTGAGAGGTTCCACGTCCGCTACACGCCGCGTGGGGTGGCCTACCTGATGGAGCGGCTGGGATGGTCGTTCCAGGTGCCGGCGCACCGGGCGGCCCGGCGCGACGACGAGGAGCTCGCCGGCTGGAAACGGCGGGTGCTGCCCGCTTTAAAAGCACCTGGGCGGCCTGGGGCTCCTGGCTCGTCTTCGCCGACGAGTCCGGACAGAACCTGAGACCACCCAAGGGCAGGACCTGGGCCCGCAAGGGGCACACCCCGGTGCTGCACGTGGCCTACCGCGGCCATGGGCGGGTCTCGATCGCCGCACTGATCTGCGCCAAACCGGGGATGCGGACGCGGCTGATCTACCGCACCCGCACCTACCACCACCGCAAAAACGAGCCGAAAGGCTTCACGGTGGCCGACTTCCAAGCGCTACTACAGGCCGCGCACGCCCAGCTGGGCGGCCCGATCTCGCTGGTGTGGGACAGTCTGCCCGAGCACGTCAGCGCCCAGATGCGCGCGTGGATCGCCGCCCGCCAGGACTGGTTGCTGGTCTATCGGTTCCCGGCGTACGCGCCTGAGCTGAATCCGGCCGAGGGCGTGTGGTCTAACTTGCGTACCAAGCTGTTCAACTTCACCGTCCACAACATCGACGAGCTCGCCGGTCTGATCAAGAACCGGCTCAAACCCCTGCAGTACCGGCCCGACCTGCTGAACGGTTTCATCGCCGAAACCGGGCTCACGATCTCTGATCTGGCATAACCCCCGGCTTTCATGCTCGGTA
>NZ_JBFAQY010000090.1:0-1336 GCF_040678965.1 Streptosporangium sp. NPDC049248 | reverse complement strand
GGTGCCGGTGACGCGATGCTGGCGGGGTTCCTGGCCGCCGGCGCGTGCGGGCAGGAGGCGTTGGTCGAGGCGCTGGCCTGGGCGACCGCCGCGGTCGGGCTGCCGGGCAGCCGGATGCCCGGCCCTGATGACATTCGGCGTGATGACGTGCGTGTCATCGCCGCCGATCCCACCCTGCCGCTGCGGTCCGGGGGCTGACAGCGGCGCGGATCCACCCCCCTGGCCGGTCTCCCCTCTTTTCCTTGGGGGCCGGCCGCCCCGGAAGGAGCACAATCACATGAGCGAATACACCCCCACCATCACCGGAACCGGGGTGAAAGCGAAGATCCAGCGTTTCGGCGGGTATCTGGCCGGGATGATCATGCCGAACATCGGGGCGTTCATCGCCTGGGGTCTGATCACCGCCTTGTTCATCCCGACCGGCTGGCTGCCGAACGAGAGCCTGGCGGCTCTGGTCGGGCCGATGATCACCACGCTGCTGCCCGTCCTGATCGGTTATACCGGCGGGCGGATGGTCCATGGCCAGCGGGGTGCGGTGGTCGGCGCGGTGGCCACCATGGGTGTCGTGGTGGGCGCGGAGAACCCGATGTTCCTCGGCGCGATGATCATGGGGCCGCTGGCGGCGTTCCTGATCAAGCTCATCGACGCCTTCCTCGCCGACCGGATCAAGGCCGGCTTTGAGATGCTGGTCGACAACTTCAGCGCCGGTATCGTCGGCGGCGCGATGGCCCTGGTGGGTGTGTGGGGCATCGGCCCGGTCGTCTCGGCGGTCACCACCGCGGCCGGCAACGCGGTGGGCTGGCTGGTGGAGTCCAACCTGCTGCCGCTGGCCTCGATCCTGATCGAGCCGGCCAAGGTGTTGTTCCTCAACAACGCGATCAATCACGGGGTGCTGACCCCGCTGGGCGCCAACGAGGTGACCCAGTTCGGTAAGTCGATCCTGTTCATGCTGGAGTCCAACCCCGGCCCGGGCCTGGGGTTGTTGCTGGCCTACATGTTCTTCGGGCCGCGTCTGCTGCGTCCCAGCACCCCGGCGGCGATCATCATTCACTTCCTGGGCGGGATCCATGAGATCTACTTCCCGTATGTGCTGATGAAGCCCCGGCTGATCCTGGCGGTCATCGCCGGTGGCGCCACCGGCATCCTGGTCTTCATCATGACCGGTGCGGGTCTGGTGTCGGCGGCCTCGCCGGGCAGTATCTTCGCCTACCTGGCGGTGACGCCCAAGGGTGGCTGGTTCGGGGTGCTGGCCGGGATCTTCGCCGCGACCGCGGTGTCCTTCGCGGTGGCCTCGGTCCTGCTCGGTTTCGGCCGCGGCAAGGACGAGGGCGAAGGC
>NZ_JBFAQY010000089.1:0-1342 GCF_040678965.1 Streptosporangium sp. NPDC049248 | reverse complement strand
CGCGCATCCAACTCCCCATACGACACCTCCACCCCCTCACACACCACCGCCACCGCACCCGGCGAAGCCGCCACCTGAGCCTCGAACTCCTCCACGATCGTGGACGGGGCAGACGCGGTGCCGGTCCCCGCCCACTCACCGAGAATGACCTCACGCTCAACCGGACCCAACAGATCGATCTCACTCAACCGGACACCCGGATCGGCGACCACCGACTCCAGCAACCGCCCGAACCGCACCACCATCTCCTCGACCGTCACCCGATCGAACAGATCGAGGCTGAACTCCAGGCCGCCTTCGAGGCCGCCACCGGGACGCTCGGCAAGGGTGAGCTGGAGGTCGAACTTGGCGGTGTCCGGGATGAACGGTTCGACGGAGACGGACAACTCGTCGAGTTCAAGGGCAGGGACGGGGTTGTTCTGGAAGGCGAGCATCACCTGGAAGAGGGGGTGGCGGGCCATCGAACGAGCCGGAGCGACGATCTCCACCAACCGCTCGAACGGCAGATCCTGATGACCGTACGCCGCCAGATCCACCTCCCGCACCCGCCCGACCAACTCCCGAAAAGCCGGATTCCCCGAGGTATCGGTCCGCAACACCAACGTATTGACGAACATCCCCACCAGATCGTCCAACGCCTCATCCACCCGACCCGCCACCACCGAACCGATCGGAACATCCGAACCCGCCCCCAACCGGGTCAGCAACGCCGCCAACCCGGCCTGCACCACCATGAACACCGTCGCGTTCGCCTCGCGCGCCAGCTTCAGCAGGCCGCGGTGAACCTCTCGGCTGACCTCCAGCCGGACCGTGTCACCCCGGTGGGAGGCGACCGCGGGCCTCGGCCGATCGAACGGCAACGCCAACTCCTCGGGCAACCCCGCCAACCGCGACCGCCAGAACGCCACCTGCGCACTGACCAGACTCCCCGGATCCGACTCCGACCCCAGCAACTCCCGCTGCCACACCGCGTAATCGGCATACTGCACCGGCAACGGCACGAACCCCGGCGCCACCCCCCGAGACCGCGCCGCATACGCCGCCAGGACATCCCTCGCCAACGGCGCCATCGACCACCCGTCACCCGCGATGTGATGCAACACCAGCAGCAGGATCCGGGTGGAGGAGTCAAGCTCGAAGAGGCGGGCGCGCAGCGGCGTCTCCACGGTCAGGTCGAAGCCCCGCCCCGCCTCGGCCGCCAGCGCGGGCCCGAGCGTGTCGGCGCCGACTCGGACAATCTCGAAGGACACCTCCGCGGTGTCCAGCACCCGCTGACACGCCACCCCGTCCACCTCGGGAAACACCGTCCGCAAACTCTCATGCCGACCCACCACATCCCGCA
>NZ_JBFAQY010000088.1:0-1434 GCF_040678965.1 Streptosporangium sp. NPDC049248 | reverse complement strand
TCGCCCACCTCCGCTGCACGCGCTCTGGCCGTATGTGGTGCGGGCCGTAGTCGCTCACTTTCGGTGGGCCGGACTGCGCGCTGTCGCTGAAGCCTCCTTTGAGGTCGTTCAAGGAGGGGCGCCGTAGCTGAAGCGTGGCTGCATGACCCAGTCCAGGGCCAGGCGCCGTAACCAATCCTGAAGCCGGGCGCCGTAGCCAGTCCGGGGCCGGGGTCCTAACGATCCAGGGGGAAGGGCGTAACCAATCCTGAGGCCGGGGTCCTAAAGGTCCAGGGGTGGAGTCCGCGCTGGTCAAGGGTCACAGGCTCCACAGCCCCTTGCCTATCGCGGTGAACCCGCCTACCAGCGCGAGCAGTAGCACCAGCGCCCGGGCCCGCCGCTCCGGCACTCGTTCCGCGAGTGCCTTCCCCAGCACGGTGCCTGCCGCCATCCCGGCCGCGACCAGCAACCAGAGCGGCACCGTGAGCTTCGGCACGCCCTTGGCCGTAACGGAGAGCGCGTTCACCACCACCCCGTAGAACTGCGCGTTCGGCACGAACTCCCGCACCATCCAGCCCGCGTTCACCGCATACAGGGAAACCGCCGGACCGCCCACCCCGGCGGAGGAGTTCATGAACCCGCTCGCCGCGCCGGCGGCCACCGCACCCCCGACGCCGCGCAGAGCGGGCACTCGGCTGCCCCGCATCACGAGCAGTACGGCCACGCTCACCAGCATCCCCATACCGACCAGCAGCATCGGTTCGGGCAACCGGGCGGCCACCCAGGCACCGGCCGGCACGGTGCAGGCGGCCGCGGCGACCAACGGAACCATCGCGGTCAGGCGGACCTCCCGCCAGGTGCCGGCCAGCCCGACCGCGCTGATGGCACCGGCCGCGCAGTTCGCCAGCACCACCCCCTCGGCCGGGCCGAGAAGCAGCACCAGGGCGGGCACCGCCACAAGCGCGAACCCGATCCCCGCCAACCGCTGCACGGACGCGCCCAACAGGACGATGCCCCCCAGCAGGAGACCGGCGGTCCAGTCATCCAGCACAGACGCTCCTCGCGGCTTCTCCTCATGAGCGATCCCGCACAACACCCACCCACGCGGCAGGCACCATCATGCAGGCCGACAGGAGAGCAGGCAGCAGGTCACGCGAACGGAAAAGCCAGAACATGAACGCCTACCCCCAAATCGACCCACCTGGAAGCCAGAACCCGCCCCCCGACCTCGGACCGTCACAACGCTCAGCCCTGGACCGTAAGACCACCAGCCCTGGACCGGTTACGGCGCCCGGCCCTGGACTGGGTCATGCAGCCACGCTTCAGCTACAGTGCCCCACCCTGAACGGCTTCCAAAGGGACGCTTCAGCGACGGCGCGTAGCCCGGCCCACCGAAAGTGAGCGACTACGGCCCGCACCACATACGGCCAGAGCGCGTGCAGCGGAGGTGGGCGG
>NZ_JBFAQY010000087.1:0-1508 GCF_040678965.1 Streptosporangium sp. NPDC049248 | reverse complement strand
CCGGCGAACCCCGCGCACCAACCCCCGCAGCAGATACGGCACCTCACCACCCGCCCGCACCGCCGCCAGATCGAGCCGGACCGGAGCCACAGCCGCCGCGCGATCCACCGCACCCGCCGCGTCGAACAACGCCAGTCCCTGTTCGACCGTCAGGGCCAGCATCCCCATCCGCGCCATCCGCCGCAGATCGACCTCATCCAGCCCGCCGGTCATCCCGGCCTCCTGCGCCCACGGACCCCACGCCAGCGACAACCCCGCCAAACCCTGCGCCCGCCGAAACTCCGCCAGCGCGTCCAGGAACGCGTTCGCCGCCGCGTAATTGCCCTGCCCCGCCCCACCGAACGTCCCCGCCACCGACGAGAACACGATGAAGCCCGCCAGATCCAGGTCCGCGCTGAGTTCGTGCAGGTGCCAGGCCGCGTCCACCTTCGGCCGCAACACCGCGTCCAACCGCCCGGCCGTCAGTGACGGGATCGTCCCGTCGTCCAGCACACCCGCGGTATGGATGATCGCGGTCAACGGGTGATCGGCCGGAACCCGCGCCAGCAGCGCCGCCACCTGGTCGCGGTCGGCCACATCACACGCGGCGATCTCCACCTCGACCCCATGCGCGACCAACTCCGCCCGCAACTCCACCGCGCCGGGCGCGTCCAGACCCCGGCGGCCGGCCAGCAGCAGACGCCGCACCCCCCGCTCGGCCACCACATGCCGCGCGAACAACGCCCCCAGACCACCCGTCCCACCAGTGATCAACACCGTCCCCTCCGGATCCCAGACACGTCCCTCACCCGAACCAGAACCAGGATCAGCACCGAAGCCACCGGCGAAACCTGAACCGGAGCCGGATGTCACCCGCACCAACCGGGCAACCCGCACCTCACCCCCACGCACCACCACCTGCGGCTCACCCGAGGCCAGCACCCCGGACAGCACCGACGCCGAAAGCTCCTGCCCGTCCAGGTCGACCAGCACGAACCGGCCAGGATTCTCCGACTGCGCCGACCGCACCAACCCCCACACCGCCGCGGCCCCCAGATCAGCGACCACATCCCCCGCCCACGCCGACACCGCACCCCGCGTCACCACCACCAGCCGCGAACCACCACACCGCTCATCGGCCAGCCACCCCTGCACCAACCCCAGAACACGAGCGGCCAACACATGCACCGCCCCCACCACATCCCCGTACCCGGCCGATCCGACCACAACGGACACCACCTCCGGCACCACTTCCAACGCCGCCAACTCCGCCACCGGATCCGACACCGGATCCAGGATCAGCTCGGCCGTACGAGTGACGGGGCCAGACGCCGTCTCCGGCGATCTCACCCACTCCAGGCGGAACAACGCGTCCCGCCCCGGCGCCCGACCATCGGCACCGGAGAGGTCGTCAACCGCGATCGGGCGCAGCAGCAGCGACCGCGCCGACAGCACCGGCTCCCCGGCCGCGTCCACCGCCACCAACGACACCGCATCCTCACCCACCCAGGCCAACCGCACCCGCAACA
>NZ_JBFAQY010000086.1:0-1526 GCF_040678965.1 Streptosporangium sp. NPDC049248 | reverse complement strand
CCGGCGAACCCCGCGCACCAACCCCCGCAGCAGATACGGCACCTCACCACCCGCCCGCACCGCCGCCAGATCGAGCCGGACCGGAGCCACAGCCGACTCACCCGAACGGACGGCCACGTCGAACAGCGCGACCCCCTGATCCGGGGTGAGCGCCGACATGCCGACACGGGTCAACCGGAGCATCTGAGCATCGTTCAGACCCCCGGTCATTCCGGCGTCCTGCGCCCACGGACCCCACGCCAGCGACAACCCCGCCAAACCCTGCGCCCGCCGAAACTCCGCCAGCGCGTCCAAGAACGCGTTCGCCGCCGCGTAATTGCCCTGCCCCGCCCCACCGAACGTCCCCGCCACCGACGAGAACACCACAAACCCAGCCAGATCCATGTCCTGGGTCAGCTCGTGCAGGTGCCAGGCCGCGTCCACCTTCGGCCGCAACACCGCGTCCAACCGCCCGGCCGTCAGTGACGGGATCGTCCCGTCATCCAGCACACCCGCGGTATGGATGATCGCGGTCAACGGATGATCGGCCGGAACCCGCGCCAGCAGACCCGCCACCTGATCGCGATCAGCCACATCACACGCGGCGATCTCCACCTCGACCCCATGCGCGACCAACTCCGCCCGCAACTCCACCGCACCCGGAGCCTCCAGACCCCGCCGACCGGCCAGCAGCAGACGCCGCACCCCCCGCTCGGCCACCACATGCCGCGCGAACAACGCCCCCAGACCACCCGTCCCACCAGTGATCAACACCGTCCCCTCCGGATCCCAGACCCGGACACCGCCCCCGTTCACATCAGAGCCGGGCGCCACCCGCGCCAACCTCGGCACCCGCACCTCACCATCACGCACCGCCACCTGCGGCTCACCGGACGCCAACACCCCGGCCAACACCCCGGGCAGCACCGACCGTGAAGACTCCCGCCCATCCACATCGACCAGCACGAACCGGCCCGGATTCTCCAACTGCGCACTCCGCACCAGACCCCACACCGCCGCGGCCGCCACGTCCGCGACCACCTCCCCATCCCCCACCACGACCGCGCCCCGCGTGACGACCACCAGACGCGAATCTCCACACCGCTCATCGGCCAGCCACCCCTGCACCAAACCCAGAGCGTCAGCGGCCAGCCCATGCGCGGACTCCACAACCCCACCCGCCGGATCCGACACCAGCCCGGCCACCACCACACCCGGCACCGGCCCCGTCTTCACCAACGACGCCAGATCCGGGTAAGCCGCGGCCGCTTGTCCGTCCGCCTGACATGCCCCGGCGACATCCAACACGTCCAGGCCAAGCACCGCCACCGACACCGGATCGGCCTCCGGTACACCGGCCATGGCCGTCCACTCCACCTGGAACAGTGCGTCCCCAACGGCACCGCCGCTGCCGGAGACGGCCAACCGCTCTGTTGCGACCGGCCGCAGCATCAGCGACCGCGCCGACAGCACCGGCTCCCCGGCCGCGTCCACCGCCACCAACGACACCGCATCCTCACCCACCCAGGCCAACCGCACCCGCAACA
>NZ_JBFAQY010000085.1:0-1553 GCF_040678965.1 Streptosporangium sp. NPDC049248 | reverse complement strand
GGTGTCGTAGGTTTCGAGGAGTTTGTGGGCGGTGGTGACGGGGGCGAGGGTTTCGGTGTAGGTCTTTTGTTTGAGGTTCTTGGAGTGGTGGTCGTAGCGCAGGCGCAGGGTGTCGGCGGTGTGGTAGGCGAAGGCCGCGATGGTGTTGGCCAGCGGGTCCTGGCTCCACCGGGCAACAGGCAGCTGGTTCTTGTACCAGGTCAGACAGTTGGTCAGCCAGGCGTGCTGCTGGCCGGCGAAGGGATTGAGAGTGGCGGCGCAGGCCGCGTCAGGGGTGGCGGCGCAGGAGCTGTAGGTGTTTTGCGCCGTGCGGAAGATGGTGGTGATGGTGGTCTCACCGGGGGTGTCGGCGGGAAGGCGTTCGGCGCCGTGCAACAGGACCTGCAAAAGCTCGTCGTCGTCGAGAGCGGTGGGGAAACCGGCCGCGGTGTAGGCCTGCAGCAGACGCAGGGCGGTGGACAGCTCGGCGTTGGCCTGGAAGAGAGGCTTGCCCGGGGTGGTCAACTCGGTGACGACGGCGTCGTAGTAGCCCTTCTGGCGTTCGGTCAGGAACCGGGTGACCTGGGTGCGGACGGCCTGCTGGGGCTCGGGATACTCGGTGAGCGTGGCGGTCTCGGCGAAGGACTGCCGATAGCCGCCGCTGACCCAGCGATCAAGGTAGTACTGGCTGGGATTGCAGACCGACGGGGGTTCGGGGCTGGAATCGGGCTTACGGCAGACGGTGGGCACCTCCCAGGTCTTGGTCCAGGTACGCAGCGTCTGAGGCGGATTCGCAGGCTGGCCGGGAGCGCTGGGCCAGGTGATGCGCAGGTGCATGGTGACCGACAGGGTCGAGGTGATGGAGTCCTCGGTGAGGGCGAACTGGTGGCAGTAGCCGAGAGTGGGCCGGGAGCCTTCGGGGAAGGCGTATCGGGCCATGGGAATGGCGTTGCCGCTGTAGGTGACGTTGGCGGGCCGTTCGAGGTTGATGATCGGGCCCTGCCCGGAGCCGCCGGTGCAGAACGGCACGATGTCGGGAGGCGCGGGCTGGGTGGCGATGGCCTGGTCGGCGGTGCCGAAGAGCTTGTAGTCCTTGTTGTCGACGGCCTGTTTCTGCAACGGCAGCAGGGCCGCGTTGAAGTCGGTGGCGGCGTTCTTGTAGTCCTCGACGAGCCCGGTGTAGAGCTTGTTGGTGTGGGACCCGTCGGGGTTGGGAGTCGGGGCGGGTGTGCTGAGCGCGCCGACGGCGTCGTCGATATCCCGGCCCGCGGCGACGAGATCGGCGGTGCGCTGGGGATTCATCTGGGCGGCGTAGACGGGGTTCTCCGCGGCGAGCTGACGGTAGCCGGTGGCCATCGACAACCAGACCGCGGCATTGGGGATCTCCGCCACACCGGCCGGCACACCGGCCGGCCACCCGTACTTACGGTTGCCGTACCAGGTCAAGAACCCGATCGCGCCACCGGTCTCCTCATACAGATCCAGCGCGGCCACCGGATCGTTCTCATGAGTGGGATAACTGCCCCTGCTGGGCACGAACGGAGCCTCCCGCGCCTGCGACGTCCCAGCGAAAT
>NZ_JBFAQY010000084.1:0-1593 GCF_040678965.1 Streptosporangium sp. NPDC049248 | reverse complement strand
CCATCCCCCACCACGACCGCGCCCCGCGTGACGACCACCAGACGCGAATCTCCACACCGCTCATCGGCCAGCCACCCCTGCACCAAACCCAGAGCATCAGCGGCCAGCCCATGCGCGGACTCCACAACCCCACCCGCCGGATCCGACACCAGCCCGGCCACCACCACACCCGGCACCGAAGCCGCCTCCACCAACGACGCCAGATCCGGGTAAGCCGCGACCGCTTGCCCGTCCCCCTGACATGACCCGGCGACATCCAACACGTCCAGGCCAAGCACCGCCACCGACACCGGATCGGCCTCCGCTACACCGGCCACGGCCGTCCACTCCACCTGGAACAGTGCGTCCCCAACGGCACCGCCGCTGCCGGAGACGGCCAACCGCTCTGTTGCGGCCGGCCGCAGCACCAGCGACCGCGCCGACAGCACCGGCTCCCCGGCCGCGTCCACCGCGATCATCGAGACCGCGTCGCCTCGGGTCCTGGCCAGCCGCACCCGCAGCACCGACGCCCCGACCGCGTGCAGGCACACTCCACCCCAGGAGAACGGCAACCGGCCACTCTCGGCGTCGTCCAGTCCGGCGAACGGCACCGCGTGCAACGCCGCGTCCAGCAGCGCCGGATGCACCCCGAACGAACCCGCACTCGACGCCGCCTGCTCGGGCAGCACGACCTCGGCGAACACCTCGCCGTCGACGCCGCGCCAGGCCGCCGTCAACCCCTGGAACACCGGCCCGTAATCCAGCCCACCCTCAGCCAGCCGGTCGTACACCCCATCAAGCTCGATCACCGACGCACCCCTCGGCGGCCACACCGCCGTATCAAAATGCGTGACGACCTCACCGTCGGCCCCCGCGGCCTGCTTCCGATCCTCCTCAACGCCCGCCCCGGCGATGTGACCACCACTCGCCAGCACACCACCGGCATGCCGCACCCAACCATCGTGATCATCAGCTTCGGCCGGCCGGGCATAGACGCTCACCTCACGACGGCCCATCCCGTCCGCCGCTCCCACCCGCACCTGCACCGCGACAGCGTCGTCCGCGCCCAGCACCAACGGCGCGGTCAGGGTCAGCTCCTCGACCCGGTCGCAACCGACCTGATCCCCCGCCCGAATCGCCAGTTCCAGGAACCCGGTGCCGGGGAAGATCACCATCCCCGCCACCGCGTGATCCGCCAGCCACGGATGCGACCGCAACGACAGCCGCCCGGTCAGCAGCGCGTCATCGGAATCGGCCAGGCCCACCGCCGCGCCCAGCAGCGGATGGCCCGCCACAACCTGTCCCAGACTGCGGGCATCCGTGATCCGTCCACCACTCGGCCAGAACCACTGGTGCTGGAAGGCGTACGTCGGCAACTCCACCCGGCGCCCACCAGCGAGCACCGACTCCCAGTCCACCCCCACCCCGTACACATGCAACCGGGCCAACGCCGACATGACCGACCACTGCTCATCACGGTCCCCGCGCAGCACCGGCACCACCACCGCGTCAGCCCCCACCACCAGGTCCGCGACAGGCTGCTCCTCGGCGGCAAGGGTGTCCTGAGCCATCGCGGTCAACACCCCGTCAGGCCCCAGCTCCAGATACGCCCGC
>NZ_JBFAQY010000083.1:0-1606 GCF_040678965.1 Streptosporangium sp. NPDC049248 | reverse complement strand
TGAGGGCGGGTTCCTGCACGAGGCCGGGGAGTTCGACCCTGGGTTCTTCGGGATCTCGCCGCGTGAGGCGCTGGCGATGGACCCGCAGCAGCGGCTCCTTCTTGAGGTGTCGTGGGAGGCGATCGAGCGGGCGGGGATGGACCCGGCGTCGCTGCGTGGCAGCCGTACCGGTGTGTTCGCCGGAGTGTCGTATCACGACTACGCGTCAAGCGTGGAGTTCCCGCCGGATGTGATGAGCTTCTTCGGTACCGGCAATGCCGGGAGTGTGTTGTCGGGCCGGATCTCGTACACGCTGGGCCTGGAGGGCCCGGCGATGACGGTGGACACCGCGTGTTCGTCGTCGCTGGTCACGATGCACCTGGCGGCGCAGGCGCTGCGTAACGGGGAGTGCTCGCTGGCGGTGGCCGGTGGTGTGACGGTGATGGCGTCGCCGGGTGCGTTCATCGACTTCAGCACGCAGGGTGGCCTGGCCGACGATGCGCGATGCAAGGCGTTCGCCGAGGCGGCCGATGGCACGAGCTGGTCCGAGGGCATCGGTGTGGTGGTGCTGGAGCGGTTGTCGGAGGCGCGCCGCAACGGGCACCAGGTGCTGGCGGTGCTGCGGGGTTCGGCGGTCAACCAGGACGGTGCGTCCAACGGGCTGACCGCGCCGAACGGTCCGTCGCAGCAGCGGGTGATCCGCCAGGCGCTGGCCGGTGCGGGCCTGAAGCCCGCCGAGGTGGACGTGGTCGAGGGGCATGGCACCGGTACGACGCTGGGTGACCCGATCGAGGCGCAGGCGCTGCTGGCGACGTATGGCCAGGATCGGCCGGAGGACCGTCCGCTGCTGCTGGGCTCGATCAAGTCGAACCTCGGCCACACCCAGGCCGCCGCGGGTGTGGCGGGTGTGATCAAGATGGTCATGGCGATGCGGCACGGGGTGCTGCCCCGGACGTTGCACGTGGATGAGCCGTCGTCGCATGTGGACTGGTCGGCGGGCGCGGTGGAGTTGTTGACCGAGTCCAGGTCCTGGCCTCAGGTGGACCGGCCCTGGCGGGCGGGGGTGTCCTCGTTCGGCATCAGCGGCACCAACGCGCACGTGATCATCGAGCAGGCCCCGGAACTCGAAGAGGTTCCGCAGGACCGGGTGCCTGCTACGGGTGTGGTTCCGGTGCTGGTGTCGGGCCGGTCGGTGGAGGCGTTGCGGGCGCAGGCCGAGCGGCTGGTGTCGTTCCTGGACGATGAGCCTGGTCCGGGCCTGGCCGACACCGCGTTCTCGCTGGCCACGACGCGGTCGGCGTTCGAGCATCGGGCGGTGGTGGTCGCGGCTGATCGTGATGGTGTGCTGGCCGGTCTTGGTGCGCTGGCCGAGGGCCTGCCGGGTGTGGATGTGGTGGCCGGGGTGGCCGGGGCGGAGCCGCAGCTCGCCTTCCTGTTCACCGGTCAGGGCAGCCAGCGGGCGGGGATGGGCCGGGAGTTGTACAACCGTTTCCCGGTGTTCGCGGCGGCGTTGGACGAGGTGGTCGCGGAGTTGGATCCGTTGCTTGGCGGGTCGTTGCGTGAGGTGTTGTTCGCCGAGCCGGGTTCGGCGGAGGCGGGGTTGCTGGATCGGACGGAGTGGGCGCAG
>NZ_JBFAQY010000082.1:0-1647 GCF_040678965.1 Streptosporangium sp. NPDC049248 | reverse complement strand
ACCACATAGGAGGCGCACTTGTCGACCTCCGCGGGCGCGCACTGCTGCCAGATCTCGGTGCCGCCCCGCATCAGGATCTTGTCGGCGTCCTTGACGACGTTGTGCTCGGCACCGAAGTTGATCAGTGCCCAGGCGTCCTTGGCGTAATACGTCTCGTCGAACATGACCGCGTTCGGGTGACCGAGGTTGGTGAAGCGCAGGATCGCCCCGAACACCGTGACCAGCAGCGGCCCCAGCCAGCCCCACAGGGGGTTTCCCGGCATCGGCGGCACCAGGCGGTCACGAGCGGAACCCGAGGGCCCGCCGTCGGGCTGGGGCTCCGGCTGCTCTGGCGCCTGGTTGGGGAAGTCGGTCACGGCCACCCGGACATCGTACGGTCCCCTTACCGCCGCTAGCCCAGGAAACACCTCACTACAGGACTAAATGGTTAACTTCTCCCTGCGCTGAGCGGTCATCCGAAATGCGGGAGGATGGAGCGGTGACGGACAACGGCAGGCTTGTGCTGGCAGGGGCTCCGATCGGGCAGGCGGGCGACGCCTCCCCCCGGCTGCGGCTGGCGCTGGAGAGCGCGGACGTGGTCGCGGCGGAGGACACCCGGCGGCTGCGGCGCCTGGCCGGGGAACTGGGCGCCGAGATCGGCGGCCGGGTCGTCTCCTACTACGACGCCAACGAGGCCGGGCGGGCCGCCGAGCTCCTCGGCGCGCTCCAGGACGGCAAGACGGTGCTGGTCATCACCGACGCCGGCATGCCCGGCGTCTCCGACCCCGGCTACCGGCTGACCCACCTGGCGGTCGAGGCCGGGATCGCGGTCACCTCGCTGCCGGGGCCGTCGGCGGTGACCACGGCGCTGGCCGTCTCGGGGCTGCCCAGCGACCGGTTCTGCTTCGAGGGCTTCCCGCCGCGCAAGTCCGGTGAGCGCTCCCGCAGGCTCTCGGCCCTCGCGGAGGAGGAACGCACGATGGTGTTCTTCGAGGCGCCGCACCGGCTCGGTGCCGCGCTGGCGGCGATGGCGGAGGCGTTCGGCGCCGACCGCCGGGCGGCGGTCTGCCGCGAGCTCACCAAGACCTACGAGGAGGTGCGGCGGGGCGGCCTCGGCGAGCTGGCCGAATGGGCGGCCGGGGGCGTCAGGGGAGAGATCACCATCGTGGTCGCCGGGCACGCCGGGCAGGCCCTGCCGCCGGTGATCGAGGACCTGGTGGACGAGGTCGCGCGCCGCGAGGAGACGGGGGTGCCGAGGAAGCAGGCGATCGTGGATGTGGCGAAAGCGGCGGGAATTCCCAAACGGGATCTTTATCAAGCTGTCCATCGAGGCTGACTTATCACCATAATTCCCTGAATGGGATCAACACGGGATCGTCTCTTGCCGCCTATGCCGGGAAACCCCCTGTGGGGCTGGCTGGGCCCGCTGCTGGTCGCGGTCTTCGGGGGGATCCTGCGCTTCACCGGTCTCGGGCGGCCGAACGCGGTCATGTTCGACGAGACGTACTACGCCAAGGACGCCTGGGCGCTGATCAACCACGGGGTGGAGCGGGCCTCGCTCGGCACCGTGAAGGACCCCGTCGCGGACAGAATGATCATCCAGGGGAACACCGACTTCCTGGTCAAGTGCACCCCGCCGGAGGCCGACCCCTGCCCGCTCTACGTGGC
>NZ_JBFAQY010000081.1:0-1793 GCF_040678965.1 Streptosporangium sp. NPDC049248 | reverse complement strand
GCGATCGGTGCGGCGAAGGTCAGTGGTTCCCAGATGACGAGGTCGGGTTGCCAGGATCGGGCGAACTCCACCAGGCCCCCGATGATCGGGAAGTTCCCGTAGCGGTGCCAGATGCCCGCCGCCTCGGCGATTCCGGGCTTGAGGTAGTCCCAGGTGGCCTTGGCCGGGTCGTCGAAGGCGTCGTACGGCGCGGAGATACCGGGCCGGTTGGCCTCGATCTCCGCCTCTTCCTCCGTCATCTGCAGGTCGCGGTCGTGCCCGACCGGGACGGCGGTCAGACCCGCCTGGGTGATGACATCGGAGAAGGAGGGCTGGCTGGCGACGCACACCTCGTGGCCGGCGGTGCGCAGTGCCCAGGCCAGTGGCGCCATGTAGAGGAAGACCGTCTTCGACGGGTTCAGCGCGAACAGGACACGCATCCGGACTCTCCTTTCGGCTGGATGTCAGCGGTCGGCGACACGGCGTTTGGCGGTGAGCTCCTCCAGCCGGGGGACGAGCTGGTTGGGGGTGGGCAGGGCACGGATCTCGTCGCGGAGCGACACGGCGCGCTCGCCGAAGCCCGGTTCGTCGAGCAGGCGCAGCACACCGGCGCGGACGCTCTCCCCGGTGGCCCGGTCGGCGCGGATGGTCAGCGACCCGCCCTGCGCGGCGGCGCGGCGGGCCAGCTCGGGTTCGTCGAAGTCCCACGGCACGGTGAGCTGGGGGACACCGTGCAGGGCGCTGGTCAGGAAGGTGCCGGGCCCGGCGTGATTGATGATCACCGAGCAACTGGGGACCAGTGCGTGCAGCGGGACCCAGGACACGATCCGGGCGTTGTCGGGGACACTGGTGAGCTTCCGCTGCGCGGACTCGGCGATGGTGGCGACGACCTCGACGTCGAGGTCGGCCAGAGAGTCCAGGATGTCCCGCACGTCGGCGGCGTAGCCGGCGTAGCGGTCGGTGGCGGTGGTGCCCAGGGTCAGGGCGACGCGGGGGCGCTCGGGTGCGGCCCACAGCCACTTCGGTACGGCGGCGACACCGCCGTAGGGGACGTAGCGCATCGGCAGGTAGTCCAGACCGGCGTCCATGCTCAGCGACGCGGGGAGCTGGTGGACGGTGAACTGGCCGGTCAACAGGTCTTCGGTGAAATCGAATCCGTACTTGCGGGCGTAGGGGCCGAGCCAGTCGGCCATCGGGTCGGCGCGGTCGTCCTTCGGGCGTTCGGCCTTGAGCCGCAGGTAGTGCTCGCGGGCGACGCCGAAGACGTCGACGCTCCACACCAGACGCGCGTGCGCGGCGCCACAGGCCTCGGCGGCGATGCCTCCCGCGTAGGTGTTGGACTCCCAGATGACCAGGTCGGGCCGCCAACCGCGGGCGAAGTCGACCAGGCCGGCGATCATCGGGAAGTTGTCCAGCTGGTGCCACTGCTCCACGAGGGTCGCGTACCCGTCGCGCATCTTCTCCCAGTCGACGGCCGCCGGATCCACCGCGGCGTCGTACGGCGCGGGCAGCCCGGCCCGCTCGGCCTCGACCTGCTCGATGTTGAGCTCCGCCAGCCGCCAGGTGGAGGGGTCACGACCGACCGAGACGGCGGTCAGGCCGGCCTGGGTGACGACGTCGACGAACTTGGGCTGGACCGCGACGCGCACCTCGTGGCCGGCGGTACGCAGCGCCCAGGCCAGCGGAACCATCGCGTGGAAGATGGTCTTGTCCGGGTAGGTGGTGAACAGGATGCGCATGGTGGTGGTGTCTCCCGATCCCGCGTCAGCGGTGTTTGGCGGTGAGTTCTTCGAGCTGGGGGATGAGCTGGTTGG
>NZ_JBFAQY010000080.1:0-1797 GCF_040678965.1 Streptosporangium sp. NPDC049248 | reverse complement strand
CGGACACCGCCCCCGTTCACATCAGAGCCGGGCGCCACCCGCGCCAACCTCGGCACCCGCACCTCACCATCACGCACCGCCACCTGCGGCTCACCCGAGGCCAGGAGCGCGGGCAGCACGTCAGACAAGGTCGCGAGCGAAGACTCCCGATCATCCACATCGACCAGGACAAACCTGCCCGGATTCTCCGACTGGGCGGTGCGCACAAGTCCTTGCGCCGCAGCCACGACCGGGTCCGGCGCCGCTTCACCGTTCTCGCCGGCCACAACCCCGCACCGGGTGACGAACACCAGACGCGAGTCGGCGAACCGGTCATCTGCCAGCCACCCCTGCAGCAAGCCCAGAACATCCGAGGTCAACTCGTGCGCCGACTCCACGACCCCGCCGGCTCGACCGGAGACCGCTTCCGCCACCACCACGCCCGGCACCGGAGCCGCCTCCGCCAGCGACAGCAGATCCGCATGAACCGGCGCCGAATCCCCGGCCGCGCGCAGCGCTCCGGCGACACCCAACGTGTCCGGGCCGAGCAGCGCCACCGGGAACGGATCGGCGTCCGGGAGATCGGTCAGCGGCGCCCACTCCACGCCGAACAGCGCGTCCCGCTCCGCCCCTCGGCCGCTTCCCGCAGCGGCGAACTGCTCAGCCGCGACCGGTCGCAGTTCCAGCGACCGCGCCGACAGCACCGGCTCCCCGGCCGCGTCCACCGCGATCATCGAGACCGCGTCGCCTCGGGTCCTGGCCAGCCGCACCCGCAGCACCGACGCCCCGACCGCGTGCAGGCACACTCCACCCCAGGAGAACGGCAACCGGCCGCCCTCGGCGTCGTCCAGTCCGGCGAACGGCACCGCGTGCAACGCCGCGTCCAGCAGCGCCGGGTGCACCCCGAACGAACCCGCACTCGACGCCGCCTGCTCAGGCAGCACGACCTCGGCGAACACCTCGCCGTCGACGCCGCGCCAGGCCGCCGTCAACCCCTGGAACACCGGCCCGTATTGGAACCCGGCCGCGGCGAACTGGTCGTACAACCCGTCCAGCTCGATGACGGAGGCCCCTTGCGGCGGCCACATCACCGTCTCGAACGGCGCGGCGGCGCGGCCTCCGGCCGTCAGCACACCGGTCGCGTGCTCGACCCACGGCTCGTCATCGGCGGCCTCGGCCGTCCGGGCATAGACGCTCACCTCACGACGGCCCGACTCGTCCGCCGCTCCCACCCACACCTGCACCGCGACAGCGTCCCGCTCACCCAGCACCAGCGGCGTGGTCAGGGTCAGTTCCTCGATCACATCGCAGCCGACCTGGTCACCGGCCCGCACCGACAGCTCCACGAACACGCTGCCCGGCACCACCGCCGAACCCATCACCAGGTAATCGGCCAGCCACGGATGTGACCACAGCGACAACCGACCGGTCAGCAGCACCCCGTCGGAGCCGGCCAGACCGACCGCGGCCCCCAGCAACGGATGGCCCGTAGCCGCCAACCCGACAGCCGCCACATTCCCCACCCGTGAAGCGGCACCATCAGGCCAGAAACGCCGACGCTGGAAGGCGTACGTCGGCAGCTCCACCCGGCGCCCACCAGCGAGCACCGACTCCCAGTCCACCCCCACCCCGTACACATGCAACTGAGCCAACGCCGACATGACCGACCACTGCTCATCGCGGTCCCCGCGCAGCACCGGCACCACCACCGCGTCAGCCCCCGCCACCAGGTCCGCGACAGGCTGCTCCTCGGCGGCAAGGGTGTCCTGAGCCATCGCGGTCAACACCCCGTCAGGCCCCAGCTCCAGATACGCCCGC
>NZ_JBFAQY010000079.1:0-1905 GCF_040678965.1 Streptosporangium sp. NPDC049248 | reverse complement strand
ATCCAGCGCGGCCACCGGATCGTTCTCATGAGTGGGATAACTGCCCCTGCTGGGCACGAACGGAGCCTCCCGCGCCTGCGACGTCCCAGCGAAATGAACCAGGTTCATCGTGCTGTCGAACTCTCCGACGGTCGGGATCGGCTGCTGATGGGTCTCGCGATACCGGAGATGCTGGCTCAGCGCCGCCCGGACATTCTTGAGGTGATCGTTCTGCAGGGACTTGATGATCTCGCTCGACCAGGTGTCCACCTTCTGCTCGATGCCGTGGAGCTGTCCCTGGATCTGGGTGAGCTGGGCGACCGACACCTGCTGCAGTTTCAGGACCTCGTCGAACTTGCCCAGCATCTCGGTGTAGATGACGTTGAGATTCTTGTTCACCCGGGTGAACTGCTCGTTCATCGCGTTGTGCAGGCCTGCCACCTGCTGACGGAGCTCGCCGACCTGCTTGAGGATCATCTCCTCGGGACTGGGCTGACCGGCCTGGAAGAGCGGGAGCAGGGCGACGACCGTGGTGATGACGGTCTTGGCGAGGTCCGCCGTCCCGGCCGAGAAGACCGCCTCCCGCCAGCCCTTGCCGGCGATCTTGGGAAGGTATTCGTTGACGGCGGTGGCGACCTTGATGACCCCGTCACAGACGGCGGCCATCTTCTGCGCTTCCTTGGGATTGGTCAGCCCAAGGATCGAGGTCAGAAGCCTGAGCCCCTCCCCTGCCGCGTTGATGCTCTCCTGCCGCGTCTTGGCGCGTTCCGCCGCCAGGTCGTAGGCACTGGGTGGGGTGGGAGGCGCGTAGGTGACCCAGAGGAAGGCGCCGTCGCTTCCGTTGTGCAGAACCTCGATGTCCTTCACCGTCTGCTTGACGTTCTCATTGCTCTTGGCCAGCAACTGGTTCATCTGCTTGACGATTTCTTCTTTATGCTTCGGGTCGCTCGGCGGGAATTTCATGATTGCTTGAAGGTCGACGGCGTCTTTCAGGGGCGAGCTCTGCAGCAGCTCGTCGGTCGTGGCGCTCGCGGTGATGCCGGAGTCGGCACCGATCTCGGCGTTCCACGCCCTGACGGCGGGGTGATCGGCCCCCCGCTGCGCGCTCAACTCCCGGATCGTCGCCGCCGCCTTCTCGTTCAGCCCCCGCAGAACGACGGCCGCCTCGGCGTCGGCGGACCTCTGGCTGGAGAGGGACTGCCGCCAGTCGTCGTATCGCTGCGGGGAGGCGGGTAGTTCGTTCACCAGTCCGTTCAGCACCACACCGATCTCGCGATACACCGGGTCGGACTCCGCCAAGGCGCCGATCCGGACGAGGGCGTCGGCCTCATGGCCGGCTCCGGGATAGGCGCGGTCCAGCTTCGCGCCGATTCCGGTCTCGGACGCTTTGATGACCTGGGTGTAGTGCTCCTCGCTCGCGGCGGGGTTGCGGGTGACCTCAGCCACATGGAGCAGGCTGAGTACGACGTCCTTGAAAAGCTGCGGACTGCGTAGACGCATCGTGGCCGCGTGCAAGACGGTGTCGATCCGCTGCTGGCCGTCAAGGGACAGCTCGGCGTGCGCGGGCGCCGCGAGTGTTCCGTGCAACAGCGACGCTGTCAGCACAAGGGGAAGACCCCCTCTTATCGCCCTGGCCAGACGGGCTACCACCGACCCGCCACGGGTTCTGCTCGATCTCACCGATCGTCCTCCTTCGGATCCGCCGATGGCGGATCCGCCTATGCCGCGGGCCGGGAGAACGAGCGCCGATGACTCCGCCCCTCGTTCCCCGGACCACGTGCCTGGTGTTGTCTGTGCTGTCAGCCGGTCATGGAGTGGGGGTGTGAATCACGGTGTCGTAGGTTTCGAGGAGTTTGTGGGCGGTGGTGACGGGGGCGAGGGTTTCGGTGTAGGTCTTTTGTTTGAGGTTCTTGGAGTGGTGGTCGT
>NZ_JBFAQY010000078.1:0-1964 GCF_040678965.1 Streptosporangium sp. NPDC049248 | reverse complement strand
GGTGGTTTGGAGCGGGTGCTGGTCTCGGCGGCCGAGCTGTTCGTCCGTGGGGTGAAGGTGGACTGGCGGCAGGTGCTGACCGGCGGTCGACGGGTGGATCTGCCCACCTACGCCTTCCAGCATCAGTGGTTCTGGCCGAATGCACGGCAGAGCGGGGACGCTCGGATGCTGGGGCAGGCGGCGACGGGGCATCCGTTGCTGGGGGCGGCGGTGGAATTGGCCGACTCGGACGGCGTGCTGCTGACCGGCCGCGTGTCGGTGAGTGCGCAGCCGTGGCTGGCCGATCATGTGGTGGCGGGTTCGGTGCTGGTGCCGGGGTCGGTGTTCGTGGAGCTGGCGGTGCGGGCGGGTGACCAGGTCGGCTGTGACCTGGTGGAGGAGTTGACGCTGGACGCTCCGCTGGTGCTGGGCGAGGACGACGCGGTCGTGGTTCAGATCGCGGTGGGCGCGCCGGAGGAGACCGGTCGCCGAACCTTGAGTGTGTACGGCCGTTCGGCGGACGCGGCCGACGATGTGCCGTGGGTGCGGTACGCGACCGGTACGCTCGCGGCCGGTGTCGGGGAGGTCGTGCCGTTCGACGCGGCGGTGTGGCCGCCGGCCGGGGCGACCGCGATCGAGCTGGAGGGGTTGTACGAGGAACTGGCCGAGGACGGTTTCGCCTACGGTCCGGTCTTCCAGGGGTTGCGGGCGGCCTGGCGGCGTGATGACGAGGTGTTCGCCGAGCTGAGCCTGCCGGAGCGGGCCGGTGACGCGGCTCTGTTCGGGTTGCACCCGGCACTGCTGGACGCGGCGTTGCACGTGGTGCCGTTCGCCGGGCTGGACGATGCCGCGGGCGGCCGGTTGCCACTGTCCTGGGCTGGGGTGTGCCTGCACGCGGGCGGGGCGTCGGTGCTGCGGGTACGGCTGGCCAGGGCGGGCGGCGATGCGTTGTCGCTGAGCGCGATGGACGCGGCAGGGGAGCCGGTGCTGTCGGCTCGGTCGGTGGTGCTGCGGCCGATGGCCGCCGAGCACCTGGCCGGCTCCGCCCCTCGTGGGGCCGGACGGGACGCGCTGTTCCGGGTGGAGTGGCCTGCCGTGACCGGCCTGCCGCAGGCCGACCAGCTACCGGCGGCCGTGCTCGGCTTGGACTCCCTGGGTCTTGCCCCCGCGTTGCGGGCAGCCGGCGATCCGGCCACGGAGCCTGGCGGGCACCTGGTGCCGGTGCACGCGGATCTGGCGTCGCTGGTCGAGGCGGGTCCGGTCCCGGCGGTGGTGGTGACGGAGGTGGCCTCCGATCCGGCGGCCGGGGTGGTGGGGGCGGCGCACGCGCTGACCGCCCACGTGCTGGATCTGCTGCAGCGGTGGCTGGCGGATGAGCGGTACGCCGATTCGCGCTTGGTGTTCGTCACCCGGGGCGCGGTCGCGACCGATGACGGTGAGGTGGTGGCCGACCTTCCAGCCGCTGGGGTGTGGGGCCTGGTCCGCAGTGCCCAGTCGGAGAACCCGGGCCGGTTCGTGCTGGTCGACGTGGATGATCAGGAGTCCTCGCGGCAGGCTCTGCTCGGGGTGCCGGCCTCGGGTGAGCCGCAGGCGGCGGTACGCGAGGGTGAGATGCGGGTTCCGCGGATGGTGCGGGTGGCACCCGGATCTGACGTTGGCGACGTGGCGGGCCGGGTCTGGGATCCGGAGGGCACGGTGTTGATCACCGGTGGGACCGGTGGTCTGGGCGCGCTGTTCGCGCGGCATGTGGTGGCCGAGCGGGGTGTGCGGCGTCTGCTGCTGACCAGCCGGAGGGGGCTGGACGCCCCGGGTGCGGTGGAGTTGCGGGCCGAGCTGATCGCGTACGGGGTCGAGGTCACGGTCGCGGCGTGTGACATGGCGGATCGGGATGCGGTGGCGGCCCTGCTGGCCGGGGTGGATGCCGAGCATCCGCTGACCGCGGTGATCCACACCGCCGGTGTGCTGGCCGACGGCACGATCCCGTC
>NZ_JBFAQY010000077.1:0-1968 GCF_040678965.1 Streptosporangium sp. NPDC049248 | reverse complement strand
ATCCATCTCCTACGGCGACGGCAGCCCCCACGACCTCCCCATCACCGGCGACTGGAACGGCGACGGCAAGGACACCCACGGCATCGTCCGCTGACACCCGAGCCGACGCCGCGGTGGAACCTCGCATCGCCGGTGATCTCGGGCCGGGGACGCCACGTCCGGATTCGGTGATCAGGTCGAGGGGCACGAGAAAGCGCTTGCGCAGTGGCTTGCCCAGGTTGCCGCGCGGAAGGCCGAAGGTCGTGAAGCGGATCGGATAGTGGACACCCGGCGCTCGACAGCGGCGTCCAGATGGCCGGCCCTGGGAAACCACCGGCCGGCCGCCCAGCCGGTGAAAGGCTCGCGCGCCCAGACCGGGCGAGATCGACAGGAAGCCGGCCTGGGCCACCGTACCGCCGAGCGGCGGGCCGCGAACGGCCCGCCGCTCGGCGGCAGGCCGCCGTTCGAACAGCACGGCGGAGGGCAGCGGCACGGGGCACGACCGGATCGCGGGGACGCCAGGCGGCGCCGGTACCGTGATCGGATCCCCCACCGCTGGAGGTCCCCATGAAGACAACCGGGAGACGGCCCGTCCTCGCCGACTCCGTCAGGATCACCGACGACGCCGTGGAGATCCTCGACCGCCGCGTCTATCCCTTCGAGCACCGCTGGGTGCGCTGCGCCACCAGCGAGGACGTCGCGGTGGCCATCGAGCGGATGGTCACCCAGAGCACCGGCCCCTCCTTCGCGGCGACCGCCGGGATGGTCCTGGCCGCCCGTGAGGCCCGTGACGAGCCGCCGGTCCTGGCGGCGGCCCGGCTGCGCGTGGCGGGCGACCGGCTGATCGCGACCCGGCCCACGAACAACCACATCCGCGACGCCGTCCACGCGGTCCTGGCCGCCACCGTGGACGGGCCGCTTCCCGAGGCGTCGGGAGCGGAACTGGTGGAGGCCGTGACCCAGGCCGCGACCGGGCACGACGCGGCCTACCGGGCGAGCAGCGCGGCCCTGGGCAGACACGCGGCGACGCTGCTGGAGGACGGCGCCCGCGTCCTCACCCACTGCTGGGCCGACACCTATCTGATCGCGACGGTCGAGGCCGCGCAGCAGGCGGGCAAGCGACTGGAGTTCGTCTGCACCGAGACCCGGCCCTACCTGCAGGGAGCGCGGCTGACCGCGCCGACGCTGGTGGAGATGGGCTACCGGCCCACCCTGATCACCGACGGGATGGTCGCCTCGGTGCTGGCCGACGGGCTCGCCGACGTGGCGCTGACCGCGGCGGACCGGGTGACGATGGACGGCCATGTGGTGAACAAGGTCGGCACCCTGGGCGTGGCACTGGCCGCCCGCGCCTTCGACGTCCCGTACTACGTGGTGATCCCGGCGCCCGACCCCCGGGCGCCGGGAATCGGCGACGTCGTCATCGAACGGCGGGACGGCGACGAGGTCCTGCACGTGCTGGGGAGGCGTACCGCGGGCGAGGGCGTCACCGGCCACTACCCGGCCTTCGACGCCACTCCCCCGCACCTGGTGACCCGGATCGTGACCGAGCGCGGCGCCTTCAGGGCCGAACGCGTGTCGGAGCACTTCGAGGTACCGGGGAACGAATGAACAGGGCCCGCCTCGTCGTCGTGGACGGCACCTGCACGTCGCCGCCGGGATGCCTGTGCTTCCCCGACCGTCACAGATCGGCACCGTTCGGGCCGGGCCCGGCGATCCGGCCGGTGCGGGTCACCGTCCCCCGTCCAGGTCGAGGTGCGTCAGCCCCGCCTCCTGGGCCTCGATCAGGGCCGGCCATGCCCGAGCAGGCCGTTGAGCGCCGGAAACGCGGGGCCGCGTACGGCGGTTCGGTCTCGTCCTCGACGCCGGAGGCGTGCCGCAGGACCGGTTCACTGTCAGCTTCTCGGCCGTAAACGACCGAGCTTGCAGCTCCTCGCCGTCGATGGCTTCGACGGTCCGGTCCGCGTCAGGCAGCGTGACTCACTGCCC
>NZ_JBFAQY010000076.1:0-1982 GCF_040678965.1 Streptosporangium sp. NPDC049248 | reverse complement strand
TGTCGTGACTCGCTTGATGCTTGACGCAATGGCATCGGATGATGCTTGACACTCCTAGCTGGTCTTTCGCTGTTTAGTATGCGCTCTGGACTTGATCCGGGTGACCTCCTGGGTGGTGGTTCGCGAAACGACGCGGATCGGCTCGCCGTCGGCGTGGATGGTGAGGTGGGTGTCATCGACGGTCACGTCCAGGATCTTGCGGGCGTGCACCCGGCCGACCTGGATCTTCTGGCCGACGACCATGATGGTGCCGCGAATGGAGACCGTGCGCTGAACGGTGACCGGCCCGGTGGGCGTGGTCGGTGGCGGACCGGCCCGGCGAGCGCCGCGCAGGCGCCCGCATGCGGTGATCGGCAGCGGGCAACGCACGGTGCGCAGCAGCAGGCGTTCGCCGTCCATGACCTGGGCGGTGATGCCGTCCAGACGCAACGTGACACGCTGACCGGCCAGGTGAGCGCCGATGCACAACGCGTGGCTGGCCAGGCTGACGATGCCGATCGAGCTGACCAGCCGGTCGACCTCGACGGCCGCACGGTGCTGTTGGGTGTCGGGAACCGGTGCGGGAGCGGCCGGGCGCGCATCCCCGGAGGCGACCAGGGCGGCCAGGCCCTTGACCGTCAGGCGCGAGGCCACCGTCTTGAGCCGGCCGCCGGTGGTGGTGAACACGTGCAGATGCGCGGTACTGATCCACAACGTGATCGACAGTCCGGCGCGGTCAGGGCCGAGCCAGACCTGCTGGCCGCCGACCGACAGGTTGCCCGAGTCCGGCACCACCCGCTCAACCTCGATGGCCGAAACCTGCATCGGCTCGGTCACCGGCACCTCCTCGTCGGTGACGACCTGCGGCGACGGCGCGGTCGGGGTCATCGACGAGGCCGACGGCTCCACCACGCTCAAACCGGCCGGTAGTCGCAGCGGCAACTCCTCCTGCATCCGCGTCTGCTGAAGGGCGACATGGTCGGCGAAGAAACGGTCGGCGGGAAAGGCCATCTCCAGCGCCTGGTGCGGGCGGGCGGTGTTGTAGTGCTCGGCGAAGGCGTCCACCGCCTCCTGGGCCGCGCTTATCGAGGCGAACGGCGCTGCGTCGTCGAGCAGTTCCCGGCGCACCGTCTGATGGAAACGTTCGATCTTCCCGGTGGTGGTCGGGGTGCGCGGCCGGGTATGCAGCAGCCGGATGCCGTTTTCCCGGCAGACGCGCTCGAACAGCACCTCACCGGCCTTCGGCCCGCCGAACCGGCCGGTGAACTGCTTGCCGTTGTCGGTCAGCACCTCCAGCGGCACCCCAAAAGCGCGCATCGCCGCGGCGAACGCCGCACAGACCTGCCGCCCGGTGGGCCGGGCCACCACCGAGGCGATCACACAAAACCGCGAATGGTCATCCACCCCGGTGATCAGCTTGCACTCACCGCCGTCGGCCAGCAATACCCCGCCCATGATGTCCATCTGCCACAACTGCATCGGCCCGGGCCGCTCCCAGCGCACGTAGTCACCGCGTTTACGCTTGCGCGCCATCGGATCGATCAAAGCGTTGCGCACCAGCGCCCGGTAGATACTCGCCCGCGAGGGCACCGGCTCCACTCCGCGCCGGGCCAGCTCCCAGCCCAAAGTGCGTGGCCCCCACCGCGGATGCGCCCGGCGCAACTCACAGATCATCGCCTCGATCGCGGCCGGCGTCTGCATCGGATGTGCGCGCACCCGGTGCGACCGATCGGCCAAAGCGCCCAGCCCGCCGTCTCGATAGCGGCGCACCCAGGTATGCACCGACTGGCGTGAGATCCCATACCGTTCGGCGACATCGGTGACCTTCGCCCCCGACAACACCTCGATCACCGCGTGATAGCGCTGTTCCACGACACTCAACTCCACCAATGCCATCCCGGCCTCCCCGAAGCGCAGACAACGCCACGAGCAGGCACAGACGACGATCAAGGTGTCAAGCATCAAGCGAGGCCAGAGTGTCAACCATCAAGCGAGACAGGACA
>NZ_JBFAQY010000075.1:0-2653 GCF_040678965.1 Streptosporangium sp. NPDC049248 | reverse complement strand
TGCTAGCGGACACGCCGTTCTCCAGTTGAGCGGCCAGATTTCTCCTGGCTGATGGCCATCAAAATTCCTGGCGTGGCCACTGGGAATCCCGGTGGGTGGCCAGGTCGATCTCCGGGTGGGCGGTCAGGTCAGCGGGATCACTCCACGCCCGGACAGAGCCTCGGCCAGGCGATGGGAGTCGCCGCTGGTCTCCACCAGGTGGGCGTGGTGCATCAGCCGGTCGACGGTCGCGGTGGCGAGCGTCTTGGGCATGATGGTGTCGAAACCCGACGGGTGGATGTTGCTGGTGACCACGACCGAGCGGCGCTCGTAGGCGGCATCGATAACGCGGTAGAACGCCTCGGAGGTCTCGTGGCCGACCGGCAGCAACCCGATATCGTCGATAACGATGACGTCGCTGCGGCAGATGCGGCCGATGGCGCGCGAGACCGATCCGTCGATCTTGGCCCGGCCGACCGTGGCACTGAGGGACTCCAGGGTGAACCAGGCCACCCGCAGGTCTTTTTCGATCGCCAGATGCGACAGTGCCTCAGCGAAGTGGGACTTGCCGGTGCCGGACGGTCCGGCGATCACCAGGTTCTCCGCGCGGCTGACCCATTCCAGCGTCATCAGCGCGTTCTGGGTGGCCTCGTTGATCGTGGAGCCCTCGCGCCGCCAGGAGGAGAAGGTCTTGCCGGAGGGAAAGCCCGCGCTCTTGCGCCGGTTGCGGCGGGTCGCCTGGTCGCGGCCGACGACCTCCTCATTGAGCAGGACGCGCACGACTTCGGCTGGGTCCCAGCGTTGCGCGCGGGCGGTCGCCAGCACCTCGGGCGCCGCTTTGCGGGCGTAAGGAAAACGCATCCGGCGAAACAGGGCCTCCAACTCGGCCGGGACCGGTGGGGCCGCAGGAAGGGTGACACTCACGAGTGATCTCCTTTGACGCTGTTGGTGTTACTGAAGGCAGCCCAGGAAGCGGTGCCGGGCTGGACCGAGTGAGCCTCGTCGACACGGGTGTTTTCACCGGCGTGCTCATGCAACGCGAGGTGGTCGCAGATGGAGGCCAGGTCAGCTTCGGCGAACCGGCCGTTGATCGCGGCCAGTCCGAGCGCCTCATCCACCCGGGCCGCGCCCAGCAGACTGGCCAGCTCGACCGCGCGGGCCATTTTGGTGCGGATCCGCACCACTCCGGTGGCGGCGGCCTCGATCAGCCACGCCTGCGCACCCGGCCCGATCGCCAGGAACGCTTCTTCGGCCTTGGTCCGCGGGCGAGGCCGGGGCGCTTTGGGGCCGTTGCCGCCCTCGTGCTCGGGATAGTGGGCATCGACGATCCGCGGCCGGCCCGGAACCGACAGCCGATGCCGCCACAGTTCCCTCAGACCGTGCTGACCGTGCTGCTCATCGGTGCCGGAGCGGCCGACGATGACCAACTCGTCGCCGTGGACGCGGCACCAGACCGTCTGTCCCTCGTGGCCGGGCGGCACCGAGTAGCGCACATCGCCCCAGCGGACGGTCCGGTCGTCGCAGACCAGGCGCTCGGCGCCGAGCGCGAGCACGTAGGGATCGGCGGGCAGCACGTGCAGGCGAGCGCGTTCCTCGGCCAGCATCTCGATCGGCGGCCGGTGTGTCTCGCGATGGCGGCGGCCGTTGATGTGCTCACTCCAGGCAGCGCACGCGGTCTCCAACTCGGTGAAACTCCCATAGGCGGCGCGAAGGTTGGCATGAGTGGGCACCAGGTCCGCCTTGGCGATCTTCACCGTTGCCTCCACCCCGCCCTTGGACTCAGGATCGAACGGCTCGCAGGTAGTCACCACGCACCCGTAATGCCGCCCCAGCTCGACCATCTGGGGGTGGCGCACCGCGATGCGGGCGATGTGCTCGATCGTGACCGTCTTGGGGTTGTCGGTCAGCAGATACGTCGGCGCCCCGCCCAGCCGCCGCAGCGCCGCGTCCAGGCATGATGTCAACGTGGCCAGCGTCTGATCCCAGGCGGGGATCACCACCCGAAACCGCGACCAGGCCAGCCAGGCACAAAACAGCTGCGTGCGGCGCTCACCGATCCGTGGGCCCTCGCCCCAGTCCCACTGCAGCCACATCCCCGGCTCAGGCACCCAGGGCCGGTAGACGCGCCGCCGTCCGGCCTTCCAGGCCGCCTTGATCTCGGCGACCGCCCGCCGCGTGGTCCGCTCGGACCCGGCGAATCCCATCGCGACCAGGTCTTTGTGCACCACGTCCGCGCGGATCTTCCCTTTCGACCGGTCGACCTTCTCCTCGATCTTCGCTAGGAACGCGTCGATCGCCTTAGGGCGCGGCGTCGGCTGGTGCGGGTTGCCGCCCGCCGCGCGGATCGCGATATACCGGCGCACCGTCTTGGGGTCACACCCCGCCAGTTGCGCCGCCGACCAGGCGCACCCGGTCAGGTCGTAAGCCTCGTAAATCTCCATCAGCTCCATGCCAGACTTCGTCACGGGCCCCCTCCGCGGGTCTGGGGTGCAAGGTCTCGACAACCCGCAACCCAAGCCCCCGCGGAGGGGAACCCAAGCTGTGACACACGGACAAGATCAGGAGATCGGCCTGGCCATTGACCAAGACTTTTGGTGGCCGCCCACCAGGAACCGGTGTCCGTCAGCCGCGACTTTTCTGTCCGCCGATCAAGAGTTCCACGTGACCGCTCTCA
>NZ_JBFAQY010000074.1:0-2910 GCF_040678965.1 Streptosporangium sp. NPDC049248 | reverse complement strand
GTGGAGCGGGCCGGGATCGAGCCGGGGACGTTGCGGGGGAGCCGGACCGGGGTGTTCACCGGTCTGATGTACAACGATTACGGTCTGGCGCTGGGCAACGCCGCAGGCCGGGTCCACCAGGCCGTCGTCGGTGAGGTGGTCGAAGGGCTCGGCCAGCGCGATGCCGTCGAGGGCTACGAAGGTACCGGGACCGCGCCGAGTGTGGCCTCGGGCCGGGTGTCGTACACGCTGGGGTTGGAGGGGCCGGCGGTGACGGTGGACACGGCGTGTTCGTCGTCGCTGGTGGCGGTGCATCTGGCGGCGCAGGCGCTGCGGTCGGGGGATTGCTCGCTGGCGCTGGCGGGTGGGGCGACGGTGATGTCCACTCCGAACACCTTCATCGGGTTCGCCCGGCAGCGTGGTCTGTCGGTGGACGGGCGGTGCCGGTCGTTCTCCGAGTCGGCCGACGGGGTCGGCTGGTCGGAGGGTGTGGGTGTGCTGGTGTTGGAGCGGTTGTCGGACGCTCGGCGTAACGGTCATCAGGTGCTGGCGGTGGTGCGGGGTTCGGCGGTGAATCAGGACGGTGCGTCCAATGGGTTGACGGCGCCGAACGGTCCTTCGCAGCAGCGGGTGATCCGCCAGGCGCTGGCCGGGGCCGGGTTGTCGGCGTCGGATGTCGACGTGGTCGAGGCGCACGGCACCGGGACGCGGCTGGGTGATCCGATCGAGGCGCGGGCCCTGATGTCCACCTACGGGCAGGGCCGCGACGCCGTGGAGCCGTTGCTGCTCGGGTCGATCAAGTCGAACATCGGCCACACCCAGACGGCCGCCGGTGTGGCCGGGATCATCAAGATGGTCATGGCGATGCGCGAGGGCGTGGTGCCGCGCACGTTGCATGTGGACGAGCCGTCCTCGCACGTGGACTGGAGCGAGGGCGCGGTGGAGTTGGTGACCGAGGCGCGGTCGTGGCCTCGGGTGGAGCGGTCACGCCGGGCCGCGGTGTCGTCGTTCGGGATCAGTGGTACCAACGCGCATGTGATCTTGGAGCAGTCTCCGGTGTCGGTGGAGGCCGGGGTCGGTGAGGTTGATCGTGGGGCCGGCGGCGAGGTTGTTCCGTGGGTGGTGTCGGCGCGGTCGGAGGTGGCATTGCGGGCACAGGCGGCTCGGTTGTTGTCGCATGTGGAGGGGGCGCCTGGTCTGGGGTTGGCCGAGGTGGGGGTGTCACTGGCGACGGCCCGGTCGGCGTTTGAGTATCGGGCGGTGGTGGTGGGTGCTGAGCGTACGGAGTTGGTGCGGGGTCTGGCCGCGGTGGCGCAGGGGGTGCCGGGTCCGGGTGTGGTGACCGGTTCGGGGCGGGGCGGGGCCAAGCCGGCGTTCTTGTTCACCGGTCAGGGGAGTCAGCGGGCGGGGATGGGCCGGGAGTTGTACGCGCGGTTCCCGGTGTTCGCGGCGGCGTTGGACGAGGTGGTCGCGGAGCTGGATTCGCTGCTGGGCGGGTCGTTGCGTGAGGTGTTGTTCGCCGAGCCGGGGTCGGCGGAGGCGGGGTTGCTGGATCGGACCGGGTGGGCGCAGCCTGCGCTGTTCGCGGTGGAGACGGCGCTGTTCCGGCTGGTGTCCTCGTGGGGTGTCGAGCCGGGTGTGCTGGCGGGGCATTCGATCGGGGAGATCACCGCGGCGCATGTGGCCGGGGTGCTGTCGCTGGCCGACGCGTGTGCGCTGGTGGCGGCGCGCGGCCGGTTGATGCAGGCGTTGCCCGCCGGTGGGGCGATGGTGGCGGTGCGGGCGTCCGAGGAGGAGGTCGCCGGGCTGCTGGCGGGGCGTGAGGGTGAGGTGTCGGTCGCGGCGGTGAACGGCCCGGCCTCGGTGGTGATCTCCGGGGTGGAGGAGGCGGTTCTTGAGGTCGCTGCCGCTTTGGAGGAGCGGGGGGTGCGGACGAAGCGGTTGCGGGTGTCGCACGCGTTCCATTCGCCGTTGATGGAGCCGATGCTGGAGGACTTCCGGGCCCTGGCCCGGACGCTGACCTACGGCCCGCCGCGGATCCCGGTGGTCTCCACCCTGACCGGGGAAACCGCCACCGCCGAGCAGCTGTGCTCGCCGGACTACTGGGTGGAGCAGGTGCGTGGCGCGGTCCGGTTCGCCGACGGCGTGCGCACGTTGCAGGCCCAGGGGGTGCGGGCGTATCTGGAACTGGGCCCCGACGGGGTGCTCACCGCCATGGCCGACGACATCCTCACCGCGCTCACCGACCCGAACACGGACAGCGGTGGGGTAACGCGGGTGACCGCGCCTGTGGGTTCGGCGCGCGACGCCGAGGCGGGTCCGGTGGCGGACCTGGACGTGGTGCTGGTAGCGGCCCTGCGCGGAGGCCAGGACGAACAGAAAACGATCATGGCGGCGCTGGCCGCCCTGTACGTACGTAAGGTGCCGGTGAGCTGGCCGGCCATGTTCCCCGGTGTTCGCCGGGTGGAACTGCCCACCTACGCCTTCCAGCGTGAGCGGTTCTGGCCCGATGGCGGGGGCTCCCAGGTGGGAGACGTGACGGCGGCGGGACTCGCGGCCGCGAGCCATCCGCTGCTGGGAGCCGCCGTGGAGGTGGCCGGTTCGGACGGGGTGTTGCTGACCGGTCGTATCTCGCTGGGGTCGCATCCGTGGCTGGCCGATCACGCGGTGGGCGGGGTGGTGGTCTTCCCGGCCACCGGGTTCCTGGAGTTGGTGGTGCGGGCGGGTGATGAGGTCGGTTGTGATCTGGTCGAGGAGCTGACCCTGACCGCGCCGCTGGTGCTCGGCGAGCGGGACGCGGTGGCGGTGCAGGTGTGGGTGAGCACACCGGATGAGTCGGGTCGGCGTGAGGTGAGCGTTCATGCCCGGCCGGCCGGGGCTGGTGATCAGGAGGTGTGGGTGCGGCACGCGGTCGGTGTGCTGGTGGCCGGT
>NZ_JBFAQY010000073.1:0-3119 GCF_040678965.1 Streptosporangium sp. NPDC049248 | reverse complement strand
GCGATCGCGGTGGGGAGCCTGCGTAAGGACCGTCCCGAGGTGACGGCGTTGGCCACGGCGGTGGCGACGTTGCACGCCCATGGTCTGAGCCCGGATTGGGGCACGCTCTATCCGGTTCCGCCGGTCACCGGTCGGCCGGAGTTGCCGACGTATCCCTTCCAGCACCGGCCGTACTGGCTGGCTTCGGCGGTGGGTGCGGGTGGGAGTGTGTCGGCGGCGGGTCTGGGGGTTTCGGATCATCCGTTGGTGGGTGCGGTGACCGAGTTGGCCGAGCAGGGTCAGGTGGTGTTGACGGGCCGGCTTTCACTGCGGGGGCATGCCTGGCTTGCCGATCACGCGGTGGGTGGGCGGGTGCTGGTGCCGGGGGCCGCGTTCGTGGATCTGGTGCTGGGAGCTGCCGATCATGCCGGTCATCAGGTCGTTGACGAGTTGGTGTTGCAGGCGCCGTTGGTGCTGGAGGCCGAGGGGGCGGTGGACCTGCAGGTCATCGTCGGGACATCGCGGGAGGAGCGGTGCGCCTTCAGCGTTCATTCCCGCCCGCACAGTACGGGCGGGCAGGATGGCTGGACACTACACGCGAGCGGATACCTGTCGGGTGTTTCGTCCACGGTGACGGCGGGCTGGAATTCGTGGCCGCCGCCGGGCGCACAGGTGGTTCCGGTGGAGGGTCTGTATGAGCGGCTGGCCGCCGCCGGTTACCAGTACGGTCCCGCCTTCCAGGCCGTGAGCGCCATCTGGCGCCAGGGCGATGACCTCTACGCCGAGGTCCGGCTTCCCGAAAGCCTCGACAGCCGCGGTCACGGCATCCATCCGGCCCTTCTTGACGCGGCGCTTCACCCCCTCATACTGCCCGGCACCACCAGTGGCGATGGCGGCGGTGGCGGTATGCGGATGCCGTTCGTGTTGTCGGGCATCACGTTGCACGCCACCGACGCCACGATGCTGCGGGTACGCATCACCACCGTCGACGCCGACACCGTCAGTGTCACCGCCACAGATCCCGCGGACGCGCCCGTCATCACCATCGACGCCCTCACCCTCCGGTCAAGCAGCCCGCTCTCGGAGGAGCACACCCCCGTCACGCCGAGGAGCCGCCCAACCCGGACCGTCCGTCGCCGTGCCGGCAATGCCGACACCGCACGGTCCTTCGCCGCCGAACTGGCCGGTCTCACTCCAGGTCAACAGCACGACCGGCTCCTGCGGATCGTCCAGGCCCACGTGGCGACCGTTCTCGGGCATGTCAGCTCCGGCACCCTCGACCCAGAGCAGCAGTTCAAGGCTCTCGGCTTCACCTCCCTCAACGCGCTCGAACTTCGCAAGCAGCTCGGCCGGACCACGGGCTGCGACCTTCCCCCGACCGTCGTCTTCGACCACCCCACGCCACGGGCCCTGGCAACTCATCTCTACGAGCAGGTAGCCGGTGTCGCGTCCGCCGCCGTTCCAGCACCGGTAGGGATGGAGACGGACGAGCCGATCGCGGTGGTGGGGATCGGTTGCCGTTTCCCCGGCGGGGTGACGTCCGCGGCGGAGCTGTGGGACGTGGTCGAGGCGGGAAGGGAGGTGAGTGTCGAGTTCCCGGTGGATCGTGGCTGGGATCTGGACCGGTTGTTCGGCTCCGATCCGGATGAGTCGGGTACGACGTATGTTCGGCGCGGTGGGTTCCTGGATGACGCGGCCGGGTTCGACGCGGAGTTCTTCGGTATCTCGCCTCGTGAGGCGTTGGGGATGGATCCGCAGCAGCGGTTGCTGTTGGAGGTCGCCTGGGAGGCGGTGGAGAGGGCGGGCATCGATCCGCGCAGCCTGGCCGGGACCCCCACCGGGGTCTTCGCGGGTACGTGGTCTCATGAGTATGGTGCCGGGAGCTCCGAAGCCGTTGAGGGCCACCGGCTGACCGGAGTGGCGGCCAGCGTGGCGTCCGGCCGCATCGCGTACACGCTGGGTTTGGAGGGGCCGGCGATCACGGTGGACACCGCGTGTTCCTCCTCACTGGTGGCCGTGCATCTGGCCGCTCAGGCGTTGCGCCGGGGTGAGTGCGCGATGGCACTGGCCGGTGCTGTCACGGTCATGGCCTCCACCGACCTGTTCGTGGACTTCGCCCGGCAGCGCGTGCTGGCGGCGGATGGCCGGACGAAGGCGTTCGGTGCCGGTGCCGACGGCATGGTGGCGAGTGAGGGCGCCGGGATGCTGCTGCTGGAGAGGTTGTCCGACGCCCGTCGTCTGGGTCACCGGGTACTGGCGGTGGTTCGTGGGTCGGCCATCAACCAGGACGGGGCTTCCAACGGTCTGACGGCTCCTCATGGTCCTTCGCAGCAGCGTGTCATTCGTGCTGCTTTGGCCAGTGCCGGTCTCAGTGCGGCTGATGTCGATGTCGTCGAGGCTCATGGCACCGGGACCACGTTGGGTGATCCGATCGAGGCCGGTGCTCTGCTCGCCACCTATGGGCGGGATCGGCCGGTCGATCGGCCGTTGTGGCTGGGGTCGGTGAAGTCCAACATCGGTCATACGCAGGCGGCGGCCGGTATCGCGGGTGTGATCAAGATGGTGATGGCGATAGAGCGGGGGGTGTTGCCGAGGACGTTGCATGTGGATGAGCCGAGTCCGCATGTGGACTGGTCCGAGGGGGCGGTGTCGCTGCTGGCCGAGGCGCGGGTGTGGCCGGGGGGTGGGCGGCCCAGGCGTGCGGGGGTGTCGTCGTTCGGTATCAGTGGGACGAACGCTCATCTCATCTTGGAGGAGCCGCCGGTCGTCGAGAACGAGGGCGGTGGTGATGGGTCGTCGTTGGTGGTGTGGCCGCTTTCGGCACGCAGTGAGGAGGCGTTGCGGGAGCAGGCGCGGCGGTTGGGTGGGTATCTGGCCGATGGCCGGGATGTGGATGCGGTGGCCGTGGCGCATGGGCTGGCGGTCGGGCGGACGCATTTCGCGCACCGGGCCGTGATCGTGGACCCGGCGGCCGGTGATGTCGAGCAGACGACCGAGGCTGTTGGAGCTGTTGCCGAGGGGCGTGTTCATCCGGGTGTGGTGTACGGGCGGGTGAGTGCGCAGGGGCCGGGCAGGACGGTGTTCGTCTTTCCCGGTCAGGGTTCGCAGCAGGCCGGTATGGGTTTGCAGTTGTATGACGC
>NZ_JBFAQY010000072.1:0-3496 GCF_040678965.1 Streptosporangium sp. NPDC049248 | reverse complement strand
TCCCCCGTCCGATACATCCGCCCACCACGACCACCGAACGGACACGCCACGAACCGCTCCGCCGTCAACCCCGCCCGCCCCAGATACCCCCGCGCGAGACCGGGCCCGGCCAGGTACAGCTCCCCCTCCACCCCGGCCGGAACCGGCCGCAGCCACGAATCCAGCACGTACGCCCGCGCGTCGCGCACCGGCGAGCCGATCGGCGGGATCTCACCCGCCGTCAGGGGGGCACTCATGGTGGCGGCGATGGTCGCCTCTGTCGGGCCGTACGCGTTGATCATCAGACGGCCGGGGGCCCAGGTGTCCACCAGATTCGGCGCGCAGGCGTCCCCGCCGACGATCAGAGTCCGCAGGTCGGGCAGCGGGACCTCCGGAACCCCCGCCAGGGCCGCCGGGGGGATCAGGGCATGGGTGACCCGCGCATCCCGCAGGGCATCGGCCAGCGCGGCTCCGCTGTAGGCGCCGGAAGGAGGAATGACAAGGGCTGCCCCGGCCGCGAAGGCCATCAGCAGTTCCATGACCGAGGCGTCGAAGCTCGGCGAGGCGAAGTGCAGAACACGGCTGTCCGGGGTGATCCCGAACCTGTCGACCTGCGAGCAGGCGAGGGCGGCGATGCCGGCATGGGTGACCACGACACCCTTGGGCCGTCCCGTCGAACCGGAGGTGTAGATCACGTACGCCGGACTCTCCGGCACGAGCGGCACACCCGGATCGGACTCCACGTATCCGGAGGTGTCGACCCCGGCCAGCCAGTCGGCGTCGATCACCAGGGCGGGGGCGGCGTCCGCGAGCATATAGGCGACCCGTTCCTCCGGGTAGCCGAGGTCCACGGGCAGGTACGCACCGCCCGCCTTCAGCACGGCCAGCGCCGCGACCACCAGATCGGCGGAACGGCGCAGCCTCAGCGCCACCAACCGCTCGGGGCCGATTCCGTGCTCGGCCACCAGCAGCCGAGCCAGACGGTTGGCGCGGCCGTTGAGCTGCCCGTACGTGACACTCTCGCCGAGGTGGACCAGCGCGGTGGCCTCGGGGTCACGGGTGACGGCGGCTTCGAAGAGCTCGGGCAACGTACGGCGCGGCACCGGTGCGCCGGTTTCGTTCCACTCCTCGACGGCCTGTCTGTGCTCGGCGACGTCAAGGATGCCGATCCGGCCGACCGGCGTGTCCGGGTCGGTGACGATCGCGGTGAGCAGCAGGCTCATCCGGTCGAGCAGCCGCCGGGCCTCGGCGGTGCTGAACAGGTCGGGGCGGTGGTCCAGCCGCAGGGTGAGGCGGTCGCCGGGGAGGGCGGCGAGGGCGAGAGGGTAGTGGTGGGCGTCTGTCGAGCCGAAGCCGGTCAGCCGGACCTCGCCAAGGGCGGTACCGGCGGTGGAGGGATCGAATGGGTAGTTCTCCAGCACGGTGACGGTGTCGAACAGGATGCCGCGCTGGATTTCGGTCAGCCCCAGGTGATGGTGGGGCATCAGCTCCGCCTGCTCGTCCTGGAGGCGTTCCAGCATTTCACCGACGGGCTCGGCGGGCCGGAGCCGGACCCGGACGGGCACGGTGTTGATGAACAGGCCGACCATGTGCTCGACCCCGGGCAGCTCGGGCGGGCGGCCCGATACGACCGCGCCGAAGACGACGTCCTCGCGGCCGGTCAGCTTGGCGAGCAGCAGTCCCCACACTCCCTGCAGGACCGTGTTGACCGTGACGCCACGGCGACGGGCCAGTCTGGTCAGCGCGGCGGTCAGGTCGGCGCCCAGTTCGGTGGCGACCTTGCCCGGCGTCACCGGCGCGCCCGCGGCGGGCGCCACCAGCGTCGGCTCGTCAATGCCCTCCAGCGCCCGGTCCCAGGCGTCCTTCGCGGCGGCGCGGTCCTGGCGGGACAGCCAGGCCAGGTAGTTCTTGTACGGCGGCGCGGGCGGGGCCTCCACACCGAGATAGAGCGCCAGCAGTTCTGTGACAAGCAGCGGGGTGGACCATCCGTCGAGCAGGATGTGATGGTTGGTGATGATCAGCCGGTGCCTGCCGGGCTCCGGCCGTACGAGAACGAAGCGGATGAGCGGCGGCACCGCCAGGTCGAACGGGCGTGCCCTCTCCTCCGCGGCCACCACGGCCGGATCTGCCCCCTCGACCTCTCGCCAGGACGGTTCGACACTGTCCGGGATGACCTGGACAGGCCGGCTGAGGTCCTCGTGCCAGAAGGCGGCGCGCAGGTTGGAGTGGCGTTCGAGCAGCCTGGCGGCGGCGGCGCGGAGCGCGGGGACGTCCAGCGGGCCGTCCAGGTCGAGGGTGACCTGTGCGGTGTAGAGGTCGTGCTCGTCGTGGAGGGCGTGGAAGAACAGGCCCTGCTGCAGCGGCGAGAGCGGGAGGATGTCCTGGACCTGCGTCAACGCTTCTCCCACGCGGCTTGGATGCGGTCGATCTCCCCCTGGTCCAGGTCGACCAGGAGGTCGCTCGGTGTGTGTCCTCCCGCGCCGTGCTCGGCCAGCCCGGCGAGCGCCTCGAACCAGGTCTCGGCCAGCTCGGCGACCTCCGCCTCGTCGAGCACCCCCTCGGGCCAGGACCAGACGGCCTCCAGGTGAGGGCCGTCCGGCCGGTCGTGCGTGGTCACGTTGACCTCCAGGACGTGGGCCACCGGCATCCCGGGGTCGTAGCCGCCGATCTCGGTGGGAACCAGGTTCCAGTCGCCTTCGGTGACCGCGACCCGGCCGAGGTAGTTGAACACGATCTGCGGACGGGGAAGCTCGGCGAGCTTCTGCGCGGTCTCCGGTGCGAGATGGCGGAGCATCCCGTAACCCAGCGGGTCGGGCAGCGCTCTGAGCTGCTCCTTGACCTTTTTGATCGCCTGAGCCGCGGCCCTCTCGTCGGACCAGCCGGTCAGCCCCGGGTCGAGCCTGACGGGGTGGATGGTGGTGAACCAGCCCACGGTCCTGGACAGGTCGACGTCGGGGAAGATCTCCTCACGGCCGTGCCCCTCCAGGTCGAGCAGGACGGAGGTGCCCCGGGCGCCGCGCCTCCTGCGCCAGTGGGTCACGGCCAGGGCGAGCCCGGCGAGCAGCACGTCGTTGACCCGGCCGTGGAACGCGGCGGGGACGGCCGCCAGCAGAGGTTCGGCCCTCTCCGGAGGCAGGGTACGGCGGAGACTGCGCAACGTCGCGGCGGTGTCGAGACGCGGATCGAGGGACCTGCGCCCGATACGCGGATCGGGGCCGTCGAGGATCTCCGCCCAGTGGTCGAGTTCGCCGACCCTGTTGGGAGCCTCGTCGTGCAGGCGGTGTGCCCAGGTACGGAAGGAGGTTGGCACCGGCTCCAGCACCGGGACGGTTCCCCGACCGACCGCTTCTTGAGTGGCCGCTTCCAGCGCGATTCCCTCTTGAGCGGTCGCCTCTCGCGGGGCCCCCTCGTGAGCGGCCTCCTCGTGAGCCGCCGCTGGCGGGGCCGCTTCCTGGCCGGTCGCGTGCCAGGCGGTGAACAGATCCGGCAGCAGGATCCGCCAGGACACCCCGTCCAC
>NZ_JBFAQY010000071.1:0-5077 GCF_040678965.1 Streptosporangium sp. NPDC049248 | reverse complement strand
GCAGTGAAACCGCTGCGGGAACCAATCCGGCCCCACGCCGGGCACGGCTATCCACAGCCGAAATCTCGACTTCCGCCTCTACCGCCCGACCAGCCCTATTAGCCCTTTCCGGCGTACTTGGTCTGCCCCCCACTCGACACCGTCCCGGTGATCAGCGCAGAGGCTCAGCGCACGGCCACGGCCTGCGGCACGGGCGCCGACGGCTCGCCCAGCCACACCTGCTGGCGGCCGTCGGCGGTGACGGTCAGCCCGAACCCCTCGCGCCCCGGCTGTCCTTGCTCGCTCCACCACCGGTGGGCGAGTCCGGCAGCATGTCGCCGGGATGCTCAGCCTTGTATGCCTCAATGCCATGCACCAGCCGGTCATAGGCGTCGTCGTCGAGCGCTGAGGTGCCGGCGCCGTAGTAGGTAGCTGCGGCGTCAACGGCCAGTGGCTACGTCACTGACTTCGAGAGCCAGATGTCGACGACTTCGAGGGCCACTTGGCGATCTTCCTCGCTCAGAAATGTCGGCGAGATTGGGAGCCGGCCACTACTGCCCGCCAGCGGTCGGCGGACGTGGTCGAGGCCGACGTGCTCGACGTGACCCGATGGACCGTGACCGGCGAGCCGGAGACCTGCCGCTCCGCTCCGGCCGCGGCAACGAGTCAACGAGTCAACGAGGAGAGGCGCAGGTCTGGTGCCGCCGAACACCTCGGCGAGGTGGCTCCCAATCTCATCGACACGAGACCACGCTCCAGCCGAGATGGCTCTCCGCTCGCGAACATGTGGCTCCGGATCTCACCTACAAAGCCAGGCCAGCTGTACGGCGGCGGCGTAGACGGCCTGGTCCTCAAAGCGGTTGAAGGGGGGTGCGTCATTCATAGATTCATCATTTCGGGCAGCACCGACATTCCTCGTTCCGTGAGCGGGGACTGAGCTGGGAGGATCACCGGCTCGCGCGGCGGCGAGCCAGCTCTCGGAGCCGAGGAGAGGCTCCGCCCTGCCTCGTCACCGGCCGGCGTGGATATGGTCCTGCTCGTCCGGGGTGCCGATGAGCGAGGCGTCAGCCGGATCGAAGATCGCGCCGGTGTCGGCGAGCGAGGCGGGTCTGCCCGGTTGGCGGAAGGACACGAGGTGCTCGGTGTCCGGGCCGTCGACCTGGCAGCGATAGGCGTCCCGGCGGGCCCCGTTCACCAGCAGGCGGACCTTCAGCCGGGCCGCCGCCCGACACAGCTGTTGAAGGGCCCCGAACAAGTCGTCGCCCTGAGCGATGATCTGTGGCTGGTCGAAGTAGTCGAGGACACCGATCTCGTCAATCTGGAAGGCCAGCGTCCACGGCTTATGCCTGCGGACGGTCACCGCCGCGCGTGCGGGCTCGCCGTCGCGCAGGATGCCGATCTCCATGGGAACCCCCTGGATGATTTCCCCCCACCGCCAGCACGGCTCCGGCAGCTCGCGGTATCTGGTGCGGCACGTCAGGCACGCCCACCTTTCCGGGTGAAGGGTGCAGCCGCCGAGAACGAACAGCCCGGCCTGCAGAGCCTGTTCCAGCTCTTCGTTGAAGGTCGGGTATCCGTACATGATCGGGACCATCCTGCTCGCGTCGCACCGAGAGCACAGCGGGTGCCCGTCCTCTCCCCTGTCCTCGACATAGTTCATCTTGGCCTCCTCAGTTCACCGATCACCGGCGATGATCGTCACGGCGGTATAGACGCTGCTCTGGCTCGCCGGGTTCGCGTTGCCATACCGCGCTCGGCGATGTCGAAGGCGCCTAGAGGCTTCGGCTCATCGACCTCACCGCAACTCCCCGATGCAGGCCGCTGACCTGTACCTTCTCTCTCGTTGGCGGCTGGTGACACGTTCCTTAACGGCACCCCTGCTCCGGTCAATCGGGGTCCTCCGCCCGTGGACTCCGGAAGATCGAGGAGCGGAGGAGCGCGCTGCGCAGCCGCATAAAATCCCGTCGTGAAGGACGTGATGCACCACTGGCTCCCTGATCGCCACCTCGGCGTCGCCGCGACGCTGTCGCACTCGGACGAGCTGATCGGGCAAGTCGCCAACCTGCTCTTCGACTACCAGACCCAGCCCGACGGTGTCTTCGGCCTGGCGGAGGTGCCAGCGGGCCCGTTCAGTCAGTCCGTCGTCGAACGCGTGGCTCCAATCCCCCGCAAGATCCCACTGCTCGTGGCCGACGCGCTGGTGGCGCTGCGGGCTGCCCTCGAGCACGCACTGTTCGCCGAGGTCGAGTTCCTGAACGGCTCACCGCTGGACGAGAAGGCGGCCAGGCTCGTCGAGATGCCCGCGTCGGACACCTACGAGAAGTTCGAGGAGTGGAAGAAGAGGCGCGCGAAGCAGGGCCCGCCGTCATTGCGGGCTGGCAGCGAGCTCGTGCGGCGGATCGACGGCCTGCAGCCCTTCCAGCGTCGGAGCGATCCTCATATGCACCCTCTGGCCCGGCTGGTCCTCCACACGAACCATGCGAAGCACAGGACGCCGGCGATCACGGCTGTCCGCATAAGCCGCCATGTACCAGGAAGACCAGAGGCCTCGCTCGATCCGTGACCTCCCGCCGCGCCCCGAGGAGCCGCTGCGCGTCGGCGACGTCATCGCCCAGACCCCGATGGGCACCCAGGTCCCCACGACATTGTTCCCGACGGTCGGGATCAACCGGCCGGGCACGGATCGGTGGCCGGTGCTGATGCAGGAGCTCGACGAGATCTCCCACTGGGTCCGCACCCGGGCGGTGCCGCGCCTCGTGACGGGCAGCATGGAGCCACCCGAGCCGGCGCTCCCGACGCGCTACGAAATCGCCGTCGGGCACGAGGACGAGCGTCGGGCGATGTCGGCGGGGTCGACGACTTCGGCCGCAGAGCGCCACAAGCAACGCTTGGGCGCGGCGTCGGCCCGGGTCGATCTCGTCGACACGATCGGTCAGGTGGACGGCTCCCCGAGCGTCCGTCAGATCACGGCCTGGCTGTCCCAGCTGACAGACGGGGAGCTGCTGGATCGGATCGCCCGGCTGAAGGTGAGCCACACCTACGACCTCGACGTCATGCGGCACAACTTCGAGGTCCTGGAGGGTCTGCGCGACGAGGTTCTGGAGTTCGCTCGTGACGGCGGGTCTACACCGAGTGGCGCTGGATGAGCACGGCCACGTCGACCATCGCGATGTTCGAACACGCCGGATCCTCCTCAAGGTAGCCGTCCAGCTGAGCCTGGGGGCGTCGAGCAGCTCCTGGCCGCTCACTCCCCCGGCGGAGAAAGGTCACGCGATCGACGTCGCGGATCTCGTACAGGCGGCCGGGGACGACGTTCTCCGACCGTTAGATGAACGCCCGCACCGAACGCGGCCCTCAACCCCTACCGCCAAAACCCAGTCCGAGCCGAACGCGAGCAGCTACGCCGCCAGCTCGACGACGATGAGTTCTGACCACGACCCGCGCCCGCTGCCGGCACCGTCACAGTGCGTCGAGGCGGGCCAGTAGTGCGGCCGCGGCCGCCGCCCGGGCAGCCGCCTTACTCGCTCCGCTCCCCTGGCCACGGACCGGCGTGCCGGTGGCGAGCAGGCGAGTGGCGGCGGCCGCGGTGAAGTCCGGCGCATGCGAGGGGCCGGTCGAGTTCACCGTCCAGGTGACCGCCTCGATACGACCCCGCTGGGTCTGCTCGTTCAGCACACTCACTGGATGACGCTCGCCCGGATCCGTTCCGCTCGACGGTCCCGATGCCCCTGTCGCCGTCGTCTTCGTCTTCGCCGTCACCGGCGCGGACAGGGACGGGGCCGGGCTGATCTGGATGCCGGCTTCCTTCAGCCACGTCTTCAGGGTGAAGGTCTCCACCTTCAGGTTCTCGGCGGCCTGGCGGATCGTCAGCCCGCCCGACAACAGGGTCTGGGCGATCTCGATGATGCGGGCGCGTTCGCGGCGCCGGTCTTCCTCGGTGGGCAGATCCATCCGGGCCGCGTGCTCGGCGGCGCCGGCCTCCAGCATCTCCCCCGCGCGTACCAGGCAGGCGACGCTGCAATACAGGCCCAGCCGGATGTGACGGCCTTTACCACCGGGCGCGCGCTCGAGTAAATACCAGCCCGCCGGCACCCACAGGCCGCGCTCGGCGCGCTGGCAGACGCGGCAGAAGAACGACCGCTCGACTTCCTGGTAGCCGGCCCAGGTGGCGGCCAGGCCGCCCCAGCGCCGTGACGCCGGAACCGGATGCTGCTCGTCGGTGCTCACGGCAGCCCAGCCTGCCAGAGCGGCCGCACGGCCGAGGGCAGGAGAGGCGACGAGCAGCACGGTCGAAGCGGCCACCCCCGACGCCCACCATGACAACAACCATGACAACAACGAATCACCAAGATCATAAATTCATCACTAAACGATCAGTCAAATGACATCACAGCAGTACAACCCATAGACACCATATGAACCATTTGTCAGACTCATCACTACAACACAAAGATCAAGGAAAAAGATCTTGGACATAGGTATCTCCCGATACGGAGGCCTTCGGCCCGACACCCGGCGCTGAGCTGGGCGGATGTGAGGAGGTAGGCGACGGTGGCGTGGGTGACCGTGCTGGGCCCCTCCATGACGCAGGTCGACTACCGCCTGCAAGAGGGCGCCGGATGCCGATCTCAGCTTCACATCGAGGCCTCCGTCGAGCCCTCCGTCGAGCACCAGGGCGACGCGCAGCTGGCCTACCGGCTGGCCGATGAGCGCGGCTTGATGTGGATCGGCGAGGGCCTGCGCGACGTCGGCATCGTCCCGGGCAGCACGCTGAGGCCCGCAGACCACGAGGCCGCACGAGCCATCATGGACGGCGTCGACCCGCGAAGCGGTGAGGTCCTCGTTGCGGCGAAGAAGGCCGTCGATCCGCGCGCCATGCTCGCCGGTGTCCCATTGCTGCAGGCGTTGGAAAAGAGCGCGCACGACCACGGACTGCGCAATGTGGGAGCGTTGCTGGTCGACAACGCCAAGATGGCCAAACGCGCGGCCCGGCTGGAGCGCGGCGTGCAGCGCAAGGGCGAGGCGTATGTGCTGGCGTACGAGGACGCGCGCAAACTCGCCCGCGTGGCCGGCCTGGATCTCGCCGCCGTCTACGACG
>NZ_JBFAQY010000070.1:3392-5228 GCF_040678965.1 Streptosporangium sp. NPDC049248 | reverse complement strand
CCGTTTCTTGAGAACTCAACAGTGTGTTAAAAGCCAGTGCATGAAGCACAACCCTGTCCAACCTGCCTCCTTTGCGGGGTGGGGGACGGATTCCTTTGGTTGAACATCCATCATGTGTGATGGGTGCTTTCAGCCGGGAGCAACTGTTCAGACATTGTTTGGAGAGTTTGATCCTGGCTCAGGACGAACGCTGGCGGCGTGCTTAACACATGCAAGTCGAGCGGAAAGGCCCTTCGGGGTACTCGAGCGGCGAACGGGTGAGTAACACGTGAGTAACCTGCCCCTGACTCTGGGATAAGCCCGGGAAACTGGGTCTAATACCGGATACGACACCTCCCGGCATCGGGTGGGTGTGGAAAGTTTTTTCGGTCGGGGATGGACTCGCGGCCTATCAGCTTGTTGGTGGGGTAACGGCCTACCAAGGCGACGACGGGTAGCCGGCCTGAGAGGGCGACCGGCCACACTGGGACTGAGACACGGCCCAGACTCCTACGGGAGGCAGCAGTGGGGAATATTGCGCAATGGGCGAAAGCCTGACGCAGCGACGCCGCGTGGGGGATGACGGCCTTCGGGTTGTAAACCTCTTTCAGCAGGGACGAAGTTGACGTGTACCTGCAGAAGAAGCGCCGGCTAACTACGTGCCAGCAGCCGCGGTAATACGTAGGGCGCAAGCGTTGTCCGGAATTATTGGGCGTAAAGAGCTCGTAGGTGGCTTGTCACGTCGGGTGTGAAAGCTTGGGGCTTAACTCCAGGTCTGCATTCGATACGGGCTGGCTAGAGGTAGGTAGGGGAGAACGGAATTCCTGGTGTAGCGGTGAAATGCGCAGATATCAGGAGGAACACCGGTGGCGAAGGCGGTTCTCTGGGCCTTACCTGACGCTGAGGAGCGAAAGCGTGGGGAGCGAACAGGATTAGATACCCTGGTAGTCCACGCTGTAAACGTTGGGCGCTAGGTGTGGGGACCTTCCACGGTTTCCGCGCCGTAGCTAACGCATTAAGCGCCCCGCCTGGGGAGTACGGCCGCAAGGCTAAAACTCAAAGGAATTGACGGGGGCCCGCACAAGCGGCGGAGCATGTTGCTTAATTCGACGCAACGCGAAGAACCTTACCAAGGCTTGACATCGCCCGGAAAGCTTCAGAGATGGAGCCCTCTTCGGACTGGGTGACAGGTGGTGCATGGCTGTCGTCAGCTCGTGTCGTGAGATGTTGGGTTAAGTCCCGCAACGAGCGCAACCCTTGTTCAATGTTGCCAGCACGCTCCTTTTAGGGGTGGTGGGGACTCATTGGAGACTGCCGGGGTCAACTCGGAGGAAGGTGGGGATGACGTCAAGTCATCATGCCCCTTATGTCTTGGGCTGCAAACATGCTACAATGGCCGGTACAGAGGGTTGCGATACCGTGAGGTGGAGCGAATCCCTAAAAGCCGGTCTCAGTTCGGATTGGGGTCTGCAACTCGACCCCATGAAGTCGGAGTCGCTAGTAATCGCAGATCAGCAACGCTGCGGTGAATACGTTCCCGGGCCTTGTACACACCGCCCGTCACGTCACGAAAGTCGGCAACACCCGAAGCCCGTGGCCCAACCAGCTTGTCTGGGGGGAGCGGTCGAAGGTGGGGCTGGCGATTGGGACGAAGTCGTAACAAGGTAGCCGTACCGGAAGGTGCGGCTGGATCACCTCCTTTCTAAGGAGCATCGGTCGCGGTCATCTTCGGGTGGTCGTGGTCCATGCCGTGTTCGTGGGCGAACGTTCCACGCTCGGCGCGCTCATTAGTGGAGCACTGGCTATTCGGTTCGGCGGGATCGCTGATCGGTTAGTACCGCCCTGGTTCTTCGGAGC
>NZ_JBFAQY010000070.1:1508-3295 GCF_040678965.1 Streptosporangium sp. NPDC049248 | reverse complement strand
GCCGGGTGTTGGTGGCGGGGTGGGTTTGGTCGCTGTTTGTTGTTTGAGATTTGCATAGTGGACGCGAGCATCTTTGTGGCCAAGTTTTTTAGGGCACACGGTGGATGCCTTGGCATCAGGAGCCGATGAAGGACGTGGGAGGCTGCGTTAAGCCCCGGGGAGTCGCCAACCAGACTTTGATCCGGGGATGTCCGAATGGGGAAACCTAGCACCAGTCATGTGGTGTTGCCTCCGCCTGAATGTATAGGGCGGTTGGTGGTAACGCGGGGAAGTGAAACATCTCAGTACCCGTAGGAAGAGAAAACAAATAGTGATTCCGTGAGTAGTGGTGAGCGAAAGCGGATCAGGCTAAACCGTAGGCGTGTGATAGCCGGCAGGCGTTGCGTTTACGGGGTTGTGGGACCCTCTGACGGTTTCTGCCGAGACCGTGGACAGTAAGAAATCGATGGGATAGCTGAAGCTTCTGGGAAGTGGCGCCGTAGACCGTGAGAGTCGGGTAGGCGAAATCTTGTCGACTGTTGGAGGGGATCCCAAGTAGCACGGGGCCCGAGAAATCCTGTGTGAATCTGCCAGGACCACCTGGTAAGCCTAAATACTCCCTGATGACCGATAGTGAACAAGTACCGTGAGGGAAAGGTGAAAAGCGCCCCGGTGAGGGGTCGTGAAATAGTACCTGAAACCGTGTGCCTACAAGCCGTAGGAGCGTAAACACTTTTCGGAGTGTTTGTGATGTGACTGCGTGCCTTTTGAAGAATGAGCCTGCGAGTTATGGTGTGTGGCGAGGTTAACCCGTGTGGGGGAGCCGTAGCGAAAGCGAGTCTGAATAGGGCGTTTGAGTCGCATGCTGTAGACCCGAAGCGGAGTGATCTAGGCATGGGCAGGTTGAAGCGCGGGTAAGACCGCGTGGAGGACCGAACCCACCAGGGTTGAAAACCTGGGGGATGACCTGTGTTTAGGGGTGAAAGGCCAATCAAACTCCGTGATAGCTGGTTCTCCCCGAAATGCATTTAGGTGCAGCGTTGCGTGTTTCTTGCCGGAGGTAGAGCACTGGATGGCTAATGGGCCCGACAAGGTTACTGACGTCAGCCAAACTCCGAATGCCGGTAAGTGAGAGCGCAGCAGTGAGACTGCGGGGGATAAGCTCCGTAGTCGAGAGGGAAACAGCCCAGACCACCGACTAAGGCCCCTAAGCGTGTGCTAAGTGGGAAAGGATGTGGAGTCGCAGTGACAACCAGGAGGTTGGCTTAGAAGCAGCCATCCTTGAAAGAGTGCGTAATAGCTCACTGGTCAAGTGATTCCGCGCCGACAATGTAGCGGGGCTCAAGTACACCGCCGAAGTCGTGGCATTCACACGTATAACTGAGCCTTTGTGGTTTAGGTGTGTGGATGGGTAGGGGAGCGTCGTGCGGCCGGCGAAGCAGCGGAGTGATCCAGCTGTGGAGGCTGTGCGAGTGAGAATGCAGGCATGAGTAGCGAATCAGAAGTGAGAAACTTCTGCGCCGGATGACCAAGGGTTCCTGGGGCAGGCTAATCCGCCCAGGGTAAGTCGGGACCTAAGGCGAGGCCGACAGGCGTAGTCGATGGACAACGGGTTGATATTCCCGTACCCGCTACGATGCGCCAATACTGAATCCAGTGATACTAAGGGTCCTTAACCCCTCCGAGCCTTCGGGCTTGGGGTGAGGGTGAACGCCTGGCCTGAACTGGTAGTAGGTAAGCGATGGGGTGACGCAGGAAGGTAGCCCAGCCCAGGCGATGGTAGTCCTGGGGTAAGCATGTAGGGACGT
>NZ_JBFAQY010000070.1:0-1415 GCF_040678965.1 Streptosporangium sp. NPDC049248 | reverse complement strand
TGAACGCCTGGCCTGAACTGGTAGTAGGTAAGCGATGGGGTGACGCAGGAAGGTAGCCCAGCCCAGGCGATGGTAGTCCTGGGGTAAGCATGTAGGGAGAACCGTAGGCAAATCCGCGGTTCATGTATCCTGAGATGTGATGCCGAGCCGATTGTGGCGAAGTGGGTGATCCTATGCTGCCGAGAAAAGCCTCTAGTGAGTGTCGTGGCGGCCCGTACCCTAAACCGACTCAGGTGGTCAGGTAGAGAATACTAAGGCGATCGGGTGAACTGTGGTTAAGGAACTCGGCAAATTGCCCCCGTAACTTCGGGAGAAGGGGGGCCTTCGCTGGTGACGAACCTTTGCGTTCTGAGCTGGTGGGGGTCGCAGAGGCCAGGGGGAAGCGACTGTTTACTAAAAACACAGGTCCGTGCGAAGTCGTAAGACGATGTATACGGACTGACGCCTGCCCGGTGCTGGAACGTTAAGGGGACCGGTTAGTGGAGTTTCGACTTCGCGAAGCTGAGAACTTAAGCGCCAGTAAACGGCGGTGGTAACTATAACCATCCTAAGGTAGCGAAATTCCTTGTCGGGTAAGTTCCGACCTGCACGAATGGCGTAACGACTTCCCCGCTGTCTCAACCGCAGACCCGGCGAAATTGCACTACGAGTAAAGATGCTCGTTACGCGCAGCAGGACGGAAAGACCCCGGGACCTTCACTATAGCTTGACATTGGCGTTTGGAGCGTCTTGTGTAGGATAGGTGGGAGACGGTGAAGCTATCACGCTAGTGGTGGTGGAGTCATTGGTGAAATACCACTCTGGTCGTTTTGAACGTCTAACTTCGGTCCGTGATCCGGATCAGGGACAGTGTCTGGTGGGTAGTTTAACTGGGGCGGTTGCCTCCTAAAGAGTAACGGAGGCGCCCAAAGGTTCCCTCAGCCTGGTTGGCAATCAGGTGTCGAGTGTAAGTGCACAAGGGAGCTTGACTGTGAGACCGACGGGTCGAGCAGGAGCGAAAGCTGGGACTAGTGATCCGGCGGTGGCATGTGGAAGCGCCGTCGCTCAACGGCTAAAAGGTACCCCGGGGATAACAGGCTGATCTTCCCCAAGAGTCCATATCGACGGGATGGTTTGGCACCTCGATGTCGGCTCGTCGCATCCTGGGGCTGGAGTAGGTCCCAAGGGTTGGGCTGTTCGCCCATTAAAGCGGCACGCGAGCTGGGTTTAGAACGTCGCGAGACAGTTCGGTCCCTATCCGCTGCGCGCGCAGGAGACTTGAAAGGAGCTGTCCCTAGTACGAGAGGACCGGGACGGACGAACCTCTGGTGTGCCAGTTGTTCCGCCAGGAGCACGGCTGGTTGGCTACGTTCGGAAGGGATAACCGCTGAAAGCATCTAAGCGGGAAGCTCGCCTTGAGATGAGGTCTCCCACCC
>NZ_JBFAQY010000069.1:0-5366 GCF_040678965.1 Streptosporangium sp. NPDC049248 | reverse complement strand
AGCAGCAGCCCCTGGTGCCGTTCCTGCCGATACTCGTCGCCGCGACCGTCATCCTGGTGCTCGTCGGCATGCTCGTCGGACGCAGCGGAGTGACCCCGCGCTACCCCACCTACTGGTGGTGACGACCACCGGCCCCGCCGTTCGCCCGGGAGACCACGAGGCGACACCTTTCATCCGTTGAGCTCAAGACGACGGGTAGTCACGGTAGATCCTGGACCGCTTCTCCTTTCCGGGGAACACCATGATCATCAGTTGGACCGTGCCGTCAGGGGACTCGATGTTCTCCGTCACAGCCTTGCGTCCCCGGACGTGGACCCGGACCCGATAGCTTCCCGGACCTCCAGCCGCGAGATCGGGAAGCCGCTCGCCCCGTCCGTCCAGGATGGACAGGACCCCGTCCCCGCTCTGGTAGCCGACCTCGACGACCTGCTCCCATCCCCGGGTCTCCACCGGCGGGCGGCGCCGATAGGACTCCCCCGTCACACACGCGTGGCCGATCTCGCCCGCCGCCCAAATACTCAGTACACCGGGTCCGCTTCCCACCAGGTCGGCGACCATGTCGTCGACCTGGGCACCCTCGTTGCCCTCGTCCCAGGCTTCGATGCGCCAGAACTCCGTCCACACGGTCTCGCGGACCTGCCGCACCGGCTTGATCTTCGGCCGGTGACGAGGATGGGCGGCGCAGCTTCTCTCCACCGCCGCGTAATAGGCGTCGATCTCCGCCTGCTTCTGCCGCCCCCTCTCCTTCTGCACCTCGGCCACCTTGGGGCAGGACCTCTCCAGTGCCCCCACCAGCGGGTATCTGTCCACCTCACCCATCGCCTCCGACACGGCGGGCGCGTAGGCGTCGCCTCCGTTCCGTACGGCCAGGTCACACAGATACCGGCCGTACGCGAGGAGCTCGCGATCCGGCATGTTCGCCAGCCGAGGCACTCCCCTGCCGAACGAATCGTCCCGTATCCCGCAGAGGAATCCCTTCTCGTCTTCGTCGAGCCCCGACACGGTGCCGTCGCCGAACCCTGCGCAGTCGAGCGCCGACCTGTCACTCACCTTCCCTCGCGCGGCGTCGGCCCCGGCGGTGAGAAGCATCACGATCACGAGCGACACCGCGATCGCCGTACGGGCGAGGGCACCTCTCCGGGAGAGTCCCGAGGGGCGCACCGCCAGGAGCACGAGAACCGCGGGGACGAGATGGTAGAGGTCCATCGCGACACCCCAACCGGTCAGCTCCAGTGGCTCCCAGCTGTCCGTGCATCCGGCACCAGCGGACATGTCGAGCACGAACAGCAGCGGGGACGGGAGGTGACTGACGATCATCACCGCAGCGGCGGAGCGCCCCAGGATCCGGCCGAGCCCAGGGTGTCCGGCCCGTTCACTCAGAACCACGCCTCCCCAGGCAAGGACAATCAGCGGCACGGACCCGAACCACAGGAGCGGAAAGTCCCAAAGCGGGCCGAGCAGCTGGTTCAGCGCGAAGTCGGCCTCGCGACCCGCACAAAACCCGAACGACACCCAGATGCCGCCGCCGTCGTCCTCCGGGCCGAACAGCATCCCTGTGATCCAGAAACAGATGCCGGGAGTCGCGGCGGTAAGGATCGCCACCGCCCAGAGAATCAATGATCGTTTGGGCACAAAACGGGAGACTACCGGGCGTTAACCCCTGGCATCCGGCCACGATCGTGATCGGCGCACTACCCGATCCATGCATGAGCGGCGTTTTCCACGGGCTACGCCAACCGTGCACCACCTCCCGGCTGCCAGCCGGTCGATGAGCACCGGCCGACAGGTCAGAGGAACTACTCCAGGTCGTGGTCGGCCGAGAGTTCGCGCTCAGGGGCGAGGAAGTCCACGGCGTACTCGGTCATGTCGCCGTGCTGATCCCAGTAGAGATTGGTCACGGTCAGCGTCGGCAGGCCGCGCTCCACGCCGAGCACCGGGGCGATGTCCTCGGGAACCGGCTTGATGGCGACGACGTCGCGGCGCCGGACGGCCCTTCGGCCGGTCCGCTCCTCGACCAGCCCGAAGGTCATCCGAGGGAGCGGCTCCGCGACCAGCAGTTCGGGTGCCGCCTCGCCCAGCTCACCGGGAAGCCACGAGGTCGACACCACGACGGCACCCCTGTCGTCGTGGTACGCACGGCGCCGCTGGACGACGGAGGCCCCGGCCTCGACTCCCAGCGCGTCCGCGATCTCCTCGGGCGCCGGGACGATTCCGGCGCTCAGGATCTCGGCCCGCTCACCTGGGCGGTATCCGTTCCCGTTCGCCCGCAGCATCCGCAGACGATCGGAGCCCGCCGTGACCTTCTTCGGCAGGCAGGCCAGGGTTCCGACTCCCGGCACCGACTCCGCGTAGCCCTCCGCCCTCAGCACGGCCGCGACCCGGGTGGCGGTCGCGGTGGACACTCCCTCGTCGCGCATGATCTCCCGTACCGACGGAATCCGGTCACCCGGCCGGATCTCCCCACCCTCGATCCTGGCCCTGATCTGCGCGGCGATCCGCCTGTACGGAGCCATTGCCTGCGGGCTGCCGGCCATCGCGAGCCTCCTGTTCTAGTGCACTCTAAATCAGTCATTGACTTCGATGGTGCTCTAGAACACTATAGAGCTGGAGCGGGCCGGAGAACAGAAGGAGTGATTCACCTCTGACGCCGAGAGGCGCCGGCCCGCAGCCCAGTGAACCGACGCACCATCTTCAGCGGCATCAGCAGGAAGAGAGAACCTGTCATGGAACACCGCTCCGACCTCGGTCAGCCATCCGCCTGCCATGGCCCGGACTTTGGCGAGCACCACCCGCAGGAGGTGGCGCTGGAGCGTGTGTACGCGCTGGTCGGTGATCTCCCCCGCATGTTCGCCCTGGTCCAGGACTTCACGGAGGTGGTGGCCTACGGGCTGGCACTGCCGGGCGGCACGGCGACGACCGTCGGCGCGAACGGCCGCGGCTTCGGCCTGTGGGCAAGCCCCCGCAGCGCCGCCCGCCGACTCCACTCCGACCTCGTCTGGTTCGGCAACGACGGCGCACAGCAGCCCACCTCGTAGTTCTCAGGCCGGTCGCGCCCCCGAACCTGGTGCACGAGCATCCGGCTCCCGGCGCCATGCCGGGAGCCGGTCGCCACTTCCCTCAAGCTCAGAACCACGGGGAGCCGCGATAGTCGGCCAACACCTGGGCACCCCTCATGTGGAAGCCTTGGCGAACAGCTTCCGGGTGGCCACCGCGTACATGCCCGCCGACACGGAAGGAGTTGCCGACCCGTACAAATGGTCCCGCCGACACATCGGCTTGAAGGTCTTCCTGGCCCAGACCGCCGGGCCCGCGGCAGGCGGGTTGCTCTACGCGGTCACCCCTGCCGGGCACTGGACGGCGTGCGTCGCGATCTCGATCGTGGCCGCCCTGCTGATCCTGGGCGCGCGAGCGAGACCGGCGGTATCCGCCGAGCTCACGCGTTCGCCGGGGTGGTGACCGGGCGGAAGGCGCGCCGGTACGCCGACGGTGAGGTGCGCGTCGTCCGCCCGAAGTGGTGCCGATAGGTCACCACGCTCTCGAAACCGACGGTGGCCGCGATCGCCTCCACCGGGAGGTCGGTTCTCTCCAGCAATGGCAGGCTGGCGTGCACCCGCTGGGTGATCAGCCACCGGATCGGGCTGCTGCCAGTGGACCGAGCGAAATGACGCAGATAGGTTCGTGTGGACATGTGGGCATGTCTCGCGAGCGACGCGACGGTGATCGGCTCGGCGAGGTGGGCCAGCGCCCACTGCATGCTCTGCGTGACGCGGTCGTCCTCCGAGTCGCCTACCACCGGCGCTTCGATGAACTGGGCCTGGCCACCTTCCCGATGCGGGGCGATGACCAGGCGCCGGGCCACCGCGTTGGCGACGGTGGGCCCGAAGTCCTTGCGCACCAGGTGAATGCACAGGTCCAGACCGGCGGCACTGCCGGCGCTGGTCAACACGTCGGTGCCGTCGATGTAGAGCACGTCGGCATCGACCTCGACCAAAGGGAAGCGTTGTGCCAGCAGCTCGGCGTACTGCCAGTGTGTGGTGGCCCGGCGGCCGTCGAGCAGGCCGGCCGCCGCCAGCGCGAAAGCGCCCGAGCAGATCGAGACCACTCGAGAGCCTCGTTGCCACGCCAGGCGCAGCGCGGCGATCACATCCGGCGAGCAGTCGGCGTGGACGTCACTGACCCCTGGCACGATGACGGTCTGGGCGGAGGCGAAGACGTCGAGTCCACCGTTGGCGTGGATGGTGGCGCCGCCGACGATCGGCACCGGGCCGGGGCGCTCGGAACAGATCGCCAACTGGTACCAGTCGACGTCGAGTTCCGGGCGGGGCAACCCGAAGACCTCGGTGACGATGCCGATCTCGAAGGCGGACATTCCCTCGTAGAGCAGCACGGACACCCGGGGACCGAGAGGTGTGCGCAACGACAGTGAGGTCATGGCGAGATCTTATCGGAAGATGGCATTTACGCCACTGGTCCCGATGGGCCGCCACCAGCACTATTGATCACATGAGCGCTGTTCTCTCCACCGCCCCGGCCGCGTCTGTCGACGCGGTCTCCCATTTCACCGCCCGCCTCACCTTCGAAGCCGATGTCAGTGACGTGCACGCCGACCTGCATGCCGCGGTCGAAGGCCTGATCGTGGTCGATTCGCGGAGCGAGGAGTCCTGGAACCAAGGACACATTCCTGGCGCTGTGCACCTGCCCACCGACCAGATCGCCGATCGCGCCCTCGGGCTGATCAGGACGGACGCGATGGTGGTCACCTATTGCTGGGGACCGGGCTGCAACGGCGCGACCCGCGCGGCCCTCGCGTTCGCCCGCCTCGGATACCGGGTCAAGGAAATGATCGGCGGCTACGAATACTGGGTACGTGAGGGCTTTACCGTGCAAACCGCGACCGGTCTGCTCGCCCAGCCCGTGAATCCACTGACCGCACCGGTCTCCGCTGTCGACTGTGGCTGCTGACAGGCTCCCAACCGCGACCGAGGCATACTCGATCCGTCCGGTCCAGCCGGAAGACCTCGCGCAGTTGGCTCTGCTGTGTGCGGCACACGCCGAGTTCGAGCACGCGCCGCCGCCGCCCCACGACCTCTACACCCAACCGCCGTAGTGCCGTATCAGCCGACGTTTGCCCGATGGGCAGGCGCTTGCGCTGACCTCCAAGTAAGGCACAAGTACGTTCTGCGACTTTTGGCCATCGGTACCGAGATCGCAGGAGATTTTCCATGGGGGTTCGCAACTTCTTCCCGGCCGACCGGATGCGCAGGTGGACGGCGCCGTTCCCGCCGCAGGCGTCCGGACCGGAAGAGGTCCTGGCGGCCGCGCGGCTCGATCCGCGGGCCGTCGGGGACACGAAGGAGGTGTCGCCG
>NZ_JBFAQY010000068.1:0-5514 GCF_040678965.1 Streptosporangium sp. NPDC049248 | reverse complement strand
GCACGAATGACACGCTGCTGCGAAGGACCATGAGGAGCCGTCAGACCGTTGGAAGCCCCGTCCTGGTTGATGGCCGACCCACGAACCACCGCCAGAATCGGATGCTTGTTGGCCAGCGCGTCCGACAGTCTTTCGAGCAGTACGATCCCGGCGCCCTCACTCGTCACCATGCCGTCGGCACCGGCACCGAACGCCTTCGTCCGGCCATCCGCCGCCAGCGCACGCTGCCGGGCGAAGTCCACCAGAAGGTCGATGGAGGCCATGACCGTGACACCACCGGCCAGAGCGAGGTCGCACTCACCTGATCGCAGTGACTGACAGGCCTGATGCACGGCCACCAGCGAGGAGGAACACGCGGTGTCCACCGTGATCGCCGGCCCCTCCAAACCCAGCAAGTAGGAGATACGCCCCGAAGCCACACTGGCCGCCACTCCGGTCAGCCGGTAGCCCTCAACGGCTTCGGAGCTCCCGGTCCCATACTCATGGGACCAAATGCCCGCGAAGACCCCGGTGGGGGTCCCGGCCAGGCTGCGCGGATCGATGCCCGCCCTCTCCACCGCCTCCCAGGCGACCTCCAACAGCAACCGCTGCTGCGGATCCATCCCCAACGCCTCACGAGGCGAGATACCGAAGAACTCCGCGTCGAACCCGGCCGCGTCATCCAGGAACCCACCGCGCCGAACATACGTCGTACCCGACTCATCCGGATCAGAGCTGAACAACCGGTCCAGATCCCAGCCACGATCAACCGGGAACTCGCCGATCACTTCCTTCCCCGCCTCGACCACGTCCCACAGCTCCGCCGCGGACGTCACCCCGCCGGGGAAACGGCAACCGATCCCCACCACCGCGATCGGCTCGTGTGCCTGAGTTTCCAGTTCACGAAGCCGCTGCTTGGTCTCGTAAAGCTCGACCGTCGCCTTTTTCAGATACTGTACGAGCTTCTCTTGGTCGCTCACCGGGCCAACCTCCGCATAATGGTGTCGCTTGACATCAGGAAATCGTCTTGTCGATGAGGTCGAATATCTCGTCGGTCGAAGCCGACATTATGTGTTCGACCACGGCATCCGACTGCCGCCGAGATCTGCCCAGACCTTCGAGCAAGCCGTTCAGTTTGGCTTCGATCGCAAATTTTTCGTCCTCGTCAAGGGCTGCCGAGGCGAGGGCGGCTTCGAATCTATTGAGCTCGGAAAGAAGGTCGGAGGACTCCTTCGTTATGACAGAGGAAAACCTGCTGTCGAGGTACGTACAGAGCGCGCGCGGGTTGGGATGGTCGAAGACGAGGGTCGGCGGAAGTTTGAGGCCGGTGTGGTGGCCCAGCTGGTTTCTGAGTTCGAGGGCTGTGAGGGAGTCGAAGCCCAGGGTCTTGAAGGGTTGCTCCGGGTCGAGCGAGGTGGAGGTGCCATGTCCAAGAACCATGACGGCTTGGGTCTGGACGAGTTGCAGCAGGCGCTCGCGCCGATCAGCGGAACCGAGGCCGGCCATTTCGGCCGCGAAGGAGTGTGCGGTTCCGGCGTCGCCGGCACGGCGACGAACGGAGGTCGCCGACAGACTGGTGAGAATCTTGGGGAGTGTTCCGGTCCGGGACTGCGCGGTGAGGACGCGAAGGTCGAGCGGAGCCGGCGCCAGTGCGGGCAGACCCGTGGCCAGCGCCGCGTCGTAAAGCTTCATTCCGTGCTCGGCGGTGATGGGGGTGAAGCCGAAACGAGCGAGACGTGACTTGTCACTACCGCTGAGATGGGAGGTCATCCCGGTGGCCGGCTGCCAATAGCCCCATGCCAGGCTCGTGACCGGAAGACCAAGGTGACGTCGGTGGTGGGCCAGGGCGTCGAGGTAGGCGTTGGCGGCCGCGTAGTTGCCCTGTCCTGGGGAGCCGACGGTACCGCTCAGAGACGAGAACAGCACGAATCCGGCCAGGTCGAGATGGCGGGTCTGCTGGTGCAGGTTCCAGGCGGCGTCGACCTTGGAGCGCAGTACCCGGTGCAGATGGTGAGGAGTGAGCGCTGGAACCGTCGCGTCGGCCAGCACTCCGGCGGCATGCACGACAGCGGTCAATGGGTGCTGCTGAGGAATGGAGTCGAGCAGAGCGGCGAGTGCGGCCGGGTCCGCGATGTCACAGGCTGCGACCGTGACCCTCGCACCGAGCTCGGTCAGTTCCTCGGCCAGCCCGACGGCGCCGTCGCTGTCCGGACCCCGGCGAGAGACCAGGAGAAGGTTTCTCATCCCGTACTCGGTCACCAGGTGACGGGCGAGCAGGCCACCAAGGGTCCCTGTTCCCCCTGTGATCAGCACGGTTCCGTTGCCGTCAGGCGCGTTCGGGAGAGTGAACACTATCTTGCCCACGTGGCGGGCCTGACTCATGTCCCGGAACGCCTGGCGTGCCTGCCGGATGTCGTACGTACTGATGGGAAGAGCAGGCAAGGTGCCGTCTTCGAACAACGGAGCCAGGCGGGTGAACAGCCGGTGAATGACTTCGGGGTCGCCGAGGGCGCGGTCGACGGCCTGGTAGACGACGCCGGGGTACATGGCGGCGACCTGACCCGCGTCTCGTACATCGGTCTTGCCGATCTCGATGAAACTCCCCCCGTTGGGAAGCAGTTCCAACGAGGCGTCGACGAATTCGCCCTTCAGGCAGTCCAGTACGACGTGCATTCCCTGGCCGCCGGTCACCTGCAGGAACTTGGCCTTGAACTCCAGGCTGCGGGACGAGGCGATGTGGTCGTCGTCGAGGCCCATCTCCCGCAGGATCGGCCACTTGGCCGGGCTTGCGGTTGCGAACACCTCCGCCCCCGCGTGCCGGGCAAGCCGGATGGCCGCCATACCGACTCCGCCGGCGCCCGCGTGAATCAGCACCCGCTGCCCGGCCTGGACTTCGGCCAGTTCCGACAGGGCGTGGTAGGCCGTCAGATAAGCCACCGGGGCCGAAGCCGCGTCGGTAAAGGACCAGTGACGAGGCACAGGGATCACCATGCGCTGGTCCGTGACTCCAGCGGGGGCGAACGAATCGGGTATGAACCCCATGACCCGGTCGCCGACGGCCGGCCCGTCCACGTTGGGGCCGACCTCGGTGACGACTCCCGCCCCCTCCAGGCCGAGACCGTCGTCTCCGACGAGGCCGAGAGCGACCATCACGTCGCGGAAGTTCAGTCCGCTGGCGCGGATACACATACGAATGTGACCGTCGGCCAGAGCCTGCTCAGGCCCCGGGCCCGCGATGTCCGCCGTGGTGGCGAGGCGCGCCGCTTCCGCCGAACCACACTCGGCGCCGGTCGACTCTCGCTGGAGCAGGGCTCCGGGAGCGACCGGATCCGGTCCGGCGCTGAGCACGAGATTGGCGAGGGTGCCCTTACCCACGGTGTCCAGCCGCCAGGAGGCGGCAGCCGGCAGAGAGAGAATGTCGTCCGATCGGACACGGGTGAGTCGGGACATGTGGACGACACCCTGGCGAAGGGCCAGCTGGCCTTCCTCGTCCTCCAGGATGTGACGGGTGAGCAGGTGCCGAATCTGCCGGTAGGAGGCTTCGTGGTGATCCGTGTCCAGTAGCGCGAAACGATTGGGGTATTCGTTCTGAGCAGTGCGGACCAGTCCCCATACAGCGGCCTGAGCAAGGTCGGGCGCCCCGTCCAGAGGGCCGGTCGCGATGGCGTGGTGAGTGAGGATGATCAGGCGGGTGTCGGTCAGCCGAGGGTTGTCCATCCACGCCTGCAGCAGCTTCAGAGCCTGCTCGGTGACGGCGTGAACGGCCGCCGGAACGTCGACACTGCCGGCGTCGATGAGAGGGGGAAGCCAGACGACCAGTTCTGGATCCTCTGTGCCGATCGAGCTCGGTCCGTCGATCAGCGCGGTCAGATCCCGGTGGACGGGGGCGGCACCGATCGCCGTGGCCACTTCGGTCGCTCGCTCCGGGTTCTGCTCTGCCAGCACAGCGCAGCGGGGCCGCCGTCGTGCCGCGGCATTCGCCGGCATGGGCCTGATGTCCGCTGTCCAGGAGAGGTGGAAAAGATTCGAGCCGACGTCGGAGGCCACGGCAGGAGCACTGTTCAGCGTGTCGGCGTCGCTGGAGCGGAGGGTGAGGGCGTCGATGGTGATGACGGGCGCGTCCGCGGGATCTGTGGCGGTGACACTGACGGTGTCGGCGTCGACGGTGGTGATGCGTACCCGCAGCATCGTGGCGTCGGTGGCGTGCAACGTGATGCCCGACAACGCGAACGGCAGCCGCACACCACTACCACCACCGGTGTCGGTCGGCAGTACCAAAGGGTGAAGCGCCGCGTCGAGGAGAGCCGGATGGATGCCGTGACCGCGGCTGTCGAGGCTTTCGGGAAGCCGGACCTCGGCGTAGAGGTCATCGCCCTGGCGCCAGATGGCGCTCACGGCCTGGAACGCGGGACCGTACTGGTAGCCGTCGGCGGCCAGACGCTCGTACAAGCCCTCCACCGAGACAGCCTGCGCGCCCGGCGGCGGCCACGAAGCCCACCCCACCACCGTGGACGACAAGGCATCTGATGAGACGCGGGACAGGTATCCGCTCGCGTGCAGCGTCCACCCCTCGCGCCCACCACCGCCCGTGGTGTGCGGACGGGAATGAACGCTGAAAGCGCACCGGTCCTCCTCTGGCGCCCCGACGATGACCTGCAGGTCCACCGACCCCTCGGCGCCCAATGCCAATGGCGCCCGCAACACCAGCTCATCGACAACCTGATGACCGGCATGATCGGCAGCCCGCAGCACCAGATCCACAAACGCCGTACCCGGCACCAGCACCCTGCCCGCCACAGCGTGGTCAGCGAGCCACGCATGCCCCCGCAGCGAAAGCCGACCCGTCAACACCACCTGACCCTGCTCGGCCAACTCGGTCACCGCACCCACCAACGGATGATCCGACACCTCCAGACCTGCCGCCGACGCACCCGCCCCGACCGTCGGGGTGAGCCAGTAGCGCCGGTGCTGGAAGGGATATGTCGGCAGCTGCGGTCGCTCGCTGAGTGGCGGGGCCGGATAGAGCACGTTCCAGTCGGGGCTGAGTCCATGGACATGCAACGTCGCCACCGCCGTGGCCAGTGCCGTTACCTCCGCGCGATCCTTGCGCAGACTGCCCACCGCCACCGCGGGCGTCCCACGAGCCTCAACATGAGCCTCGACCCGGGCCGCCAACGCCGGAACCAAGATCGGGTGCGGACTCACCTCGACGAACACCCGGTGATCCTGATCCAGCAGGCTTTGCACCGTCTCGTCGAAGCGCACACTGTTACGCAGGTTGCGGTACCAGTAGCCGCCATCCAACCCCGTGGTGTCCGCCGGGCCTCCCGTCACCTCACCTTCGACGGTGGAGTAGAACGCCACCTCAGCCGCCTGCGGGGCGATCCCGGCCAGCGCCTTCAGGATCGGCTCCTCCAGCGTCTCCACCAGCGGGGAGTGGGAGGCGTAATCCACCTCCACCGCCCGAGCCCGCACCCCCTCGGCCTCACACACCGCGAGAAACTCCGCCACCGCCTCGGCCGTACCCGAAACGGT
>NZ_JBFAQY010000067.1:0-6545 GCF_040678965.1 Streptosporangium sp. NPDC049248 | reverse complement strand
TCCACGAACGGCTCCAACGCCGCCGCACACTCCGCCATCCGCCCCGCGAACACCGCCGACTCCTCCAGCAGAGCCGCCCCCATCCCCGCCCACTGCGCCCCCTGACCCGGGAACACCCACACCGACCTACCGTCGATGTCCGCCACCCCGGACACCACCCCGGGCACCGACTCACCGGAAGCCACCGCGCCCAACCCCGCCAGCAACCCCTCCCGCTTACGCCCGACCACCACCGCCCGGTGCTCGAACACCGACCGCGACACCACCAGCGACGACCCCACATCCACCGGGTCAAGCTCGCCGTGCGCCTCCAGGTGCGCGCCCAGACGACGAGCCTGATCGTGCAGCGCCTGACCGGTCTTGCCCGAGATCACCCACGGCACCACGCTTGTCGCCGGCGCCATGTACTCCGCGCGCGGTTCGGCCTGCGGCGCCTCGGAACCCTGCTCCAGGATCAGGTGCGCGTTCGTTCCGCTGACCCCGAACGACGACACCCCGGCCCGGCGCGGGTGACCGTTCCGCGGCCACTCGACCGGCTCGGCCAGCAGCTCCACCGCACCCGAGGCCCAGTCCACGTGCGACGACGGCGTATCCACATGCAGCGTCCTGGGCAGGATCCCGTGCCGCATCGCCATGACCACCTTGATCACACCCGCGACACCGGCCGCGGCCTGCGTGTGACCGATGTTGGACTTGATCGACCCCAGCAGCAGCGGACGGTCCTCATCTCGCTCCTTACCGTAGGTGGCCAGCAGCGCCTGCGCCTCGATCGGGTCGCCCAACGTCGTGCCCGTACCGTGCGCCTCGACCATGTCCACCTCGGCCGACGACAGCCCGGAGGCGGCCAGCGCCTGGCGGATCACCCGCTGTTGCGACGGGCCGTTCGGCGCGGTCAGACCGTTGGACGCGCCGTCCTGGTTGATCGCCGACCCACGCAGGACCGCCAGGACCTGGTGACCGTTGCGCCGTGCGTCCGACAGCCGCTCCAGCACCAGCATGCCCACGCCCTCGGACCAGGTCGTACCGTCCGCGGCGTCGGAGAACGCCTTGCACCGGCCGTCAGGCGACAACCCGCCCTGACCGCTGAAATCGACGAACACCAACGGCGACGCCATCACCGTCACGCCGCCGGCCAAGGCCAGGCTGCATTCACCCGATCGCAGGGCCTGCGCGGCCATGTGCATCGCCACCAGCGACGACGAACACGCCGTGTCCACCGTCACCGCCGGGCCCTCCAGCCCCAGCGCGTACGAGACCCGGCCGGTGACGACGCTCCCGGCGCTGCCGTTGCTGACGAAGGTCATCACGTCCGGCGGGAACTCGGCGCTCGTCCCGTAGTCGTGGTAGATCACCCCGGCGAACACGCCGGTACGGCTGCCGCGCAGCGAGGTCGGGTCGATCCCGGCCCGCTCGATCGCCTCCCAGGACGTCTCCAGCAGCAGCCGCTGCTGCGGGTCCATCGCCAGCGCCTCACGCGGCGAGATCCCGAAGAACCCCGGGTCGAAGTCGGCCGCGTCGAGGAGGAATCCACCTTGGAAGTCCAGCTCGCCACGTGTCTGCCAGCCCCGGTCCCGTGGCAGCGGGGTGATGGCGTCCCGATCCTCGGCGACCAGCCGCCACAGATCCTCCGGAGAGCTCACCCCGCCCGGATAGCGGCAGGCCATCGACACGATCACGATCGGATCGTCCGCCACCGGCAGCACCGCCGACGGCACCCCCGCGTTCGCCTGCTCGCCCAGCAACTCGGCCAGCAGGAAGTCCGCCAGGACGGCCGGCGTCGGGTAGTCGAACACCATCGTCGCCGGCAGGCTCAAACCGGTCGCGGCGCGGAGCGCGTTGCGAAGTTCGACCGCGGTCAGCGAGTCGAACCCGAGGTCCTTGAAGGCCCGCTCGACCTCGACCGCATCCGCGCCGGAGTGCCGCAGCACCACGGCGATCTGCTCGCGGACCATGTCGCGCAGGACCTGCGACCGCTCGCCCGCCGGCAGCTCACGCAGCCGCGTCCGCAGGGCGGAGGCGGCCGACTGCTCGTCCTCCCGGAGGCTGAGGCCCGCCTCGACCAGGCTCAGCACCTCCGGCAGATCGCCGAGCAGAGCGCTCTGCCGTGCGGCGGTGAACGTCGGGGCGAACTGCTCCCATGCGATGTCGGCGACCGCCACCGTCGTGTCCCGGTGGGCGACCGCCCGCCACAGCGCGGTGACGGCCGCTCCCGGCGCCATCGCCCGCACGCCGCGCCTGGACAGGTAGTCCTGTGCCCCGTCGGCGGCGGCCATGCCGTCCCCGGCCCACGGGCCCCAGGCGACCGAGGTCGCCGCGGCTCCGCGCGCCCGCCGCCGGTCGGCGAGAGCGTCGAGGGAGGCGTTGGCGGCGGCGTAGGCCGCCTGGCCACCGCTGCCCCACACCGCGGCGATCGAGGAGAACAGCACGAAGAAGTCGAGTTCGCGGTCGCCCAGCAGCGCGTCGAGATTCAGCGCGCCGACGACCTTCGCCCGCATCACCTCTGCCAGTTCGGCGGCGGCCAGCCCGTCCAGGCTGTTCGCCGGGCTGACGCCGGCGGCGTGGACCACCCCGGTCAGCGGGTACTCGGCCGGGATATCGGCCAGCACGGCCGCGAGCGCGTCCGTGTCGGCCACGTCGCATGCCACGATGCTCACCCGGGCGCCCAGCGCGGTCAGCTCGTCGCGCAGCTCGGCCGCACCGCCGGCTTCCGCGCCCCGCCTGCTGGTCAGTACGAGATGTTCGACACCCTGGGCGGCCAGCCCTCGGGCCACATGAGCACCGAGCGCGCCGGTGCCACCGGTGATCAGGACCGTGCCGCGCGGTCGCGGCGTGGCGTCAGTGCCACGGTAAGGAGCGTGGGCCAGCCTGCGACCGTAGACGCCGGTCGAGCGGATCACCACCTGATCCTCGGAGCCGGGCACGGTGAGGACGCCCGCCAGCCAGGTCACCACCCGCTGGTCCAGCGTCTGGGGAAGGTCGATCAGTCCGCCCCAGCGCTGGGGGTGCTCCAGCGCGGCCACCCGGCCGAGGCCCCACACGGCCGCCTGGGCCGGGCTCGGCGCCGTGTCGGACCGCCCGAGCGAGACCGCGCCCTTCGTGACGCACCACAGCGGCGCCTCGACACCGGCATCGCCCAGCGCCTGCAGCAGGGTCACCGTCAGCGCCGAGCCGTCCGAGACGTTCGGCTCCGTGGCCTCACGCAGCGCCAGCAGCGATACCACCCCGGCCGGCTCCGTGTCGGCGCCGAGGCTCTCGCGTACCCGCTCGGCGAGCGCGGCCCGGTCCTGGCCGGATACGTCCAGCCGGATGGCCGCCGCCCCTGCCATCTGGACCACGGACTCCGCCCAGGCATCGCCGGCCAGCTCCGCGGGGACCACGACCAGCCAGGTGCCCGGCACGACGGCGGCCGAGACGCTGGTCAGCGGCTTCCAGATGACGCGGTATCGCCAGGAGTCCGCGACGGACGTCTCGCGCCGGGCCCGGCGCCACGACGTCAGCGCCGGCAGTACCGCGCCGAGCGTCTCCTGCTCCACGTCCAGCCTGGCCGCGAGGGACTGAAGGTCCTCACGCTCGATGGTGGCCCAGAACTCCGCGTCCACCGGGTCGGCCACGGCGGCCCCCTTGGCGGGGGCACCGCTCTCCGGCCAGAACCGCCGGTGCTCGAAGGGGTAGGTGGGCAGGTCGACCCGGCGTCCGCGCGGCAGCACCGCCCGCCAGTCCACCGGTACGCCGTGCACATGCAGGCGAGCCAGCGCCTCGGTAGCGGCCTCGTGCTCGTCCCGGTCCCCGCGCAGAACCGGCACCAGCACCACGTCCGCGCCGGAGTCCGAACTCTGGTCCGTTCCGCTCTGGCCCGGGTCGGCCGCGAGCGTGTCCTGGGCCATGGCGGTCAGCACGCCGTCGGGGCCGAGCTCCAGGTAGGCCCGCACCCCCTGGGAGTGCAGGGTGCGGACGCCGTCGGCGAAACGGACCGCGCCTCGCACCTGGTCCACCCAGTAGTCCGGCGAACACAGCCGCTCGGCTTCGGCCGCCCGCCCGGTCAGCGTGGACACGATCGGGATCCTCGGCACACGGTAGGTGAGCCTGCTCGCCAGGGCACGGAAGTCCTCCAGCATCGGCTCCATCAACGGCGAGTGGAACGCGTGCGACACCCGCAGCCGCTTCGCCCGAACCCCACGCTCCTCCAGCGCCGCGACGATCGCGAGCACCGGCTCCTCGACCCCGGCGATCACCACCGAGGCCGGACCGTTCACCGCCGCGATCGACACCTGGTCCTCGTGCCCGGCCAGCAGCTCTGCGACCTCCTCCTCGGAGGTCCGCACCGACACCATCGCCCCACCTTGCGGCAGCGCCTGCATCAACCGCGCCCGACCCGCCACCAACGCGCACGCGTCACTCAGCGACAACACCCCCGCCACATGCGCCGCCGTGATCTCCCCGATCGAGTGCCCGGCCAGCACGTTCGGCCGCACCCCCCACGAGGACACCAACCGGAACAAGGCGGTCTCCACCGCGAACAGCGCCGGCTGCGCCCACCCGGTCCGATCCAGCGCCTCCGCCCCGGCCGACCCCGGCTCGGCGAACAACACCTCCCGCAGCGACCCCTCCAGCATCGGCTCCAGCTCGGCGAGCACCTCGTCCAACGCCGCCGCGAACACCGGGAACCGGCCGTACAACTCCCGGCCCATCCCGGCCCGCTGGCTGCCCTGACCGGTGAACAGCACCGCGAGCCTCGGCTCCGCTCCCGCCGCGCCGCGCACCACACCCGCGCTCGGCCGGCCCTCGGCCAGAGCCTCCAGCCCGGCCAGCACCCCATCACGGTCGGCGGCCAGCACCACCGCCCGATGCTCGAACACCGACCGCATCGTGGCCAGCGAGAACGCGGTGTCGGCCAGTGCCACCTCACTGCGATCCCCCACGTGCGAGGCCAGCCGCCCGGCCTGCGCCCGCAACGCCTGCGCCGTACGGGCCGACACCAGCACCGGCAGCACACCCGCGGCCGGCGCCCGCTCCTCGCCCCGCGACTCCGTCTCAGCGGCCTCCGGCCCCTGCTCCAGGATCACGTGCGCGTTGGTGCCGCTGATGCCGAACGACGACACCCCCGCCCGACGCGGACGACCGTTCCTCGGCCACTCCGTCGCCTCGGTCAGCAACTCCACCGCACCCGAGGCCCAGTCCACATGCGACGACGGCGCGTCCACGTGCAACGTCCGAGGCAGGACCCCGTTCCGGAGAGCCATCACCATCTTGATCACACCGGCCACACCCGCGGCCGCCTGCGTGTGACCGAGGTTCGACTTGATCGCGCCCAGCAGCAGCGGCCGGTCGGCCTCACGGTTCTGCCCGTAGGTGGCCAGCAGCGCCTGGGCCTCGATCGGGTCACCCAGCCTGGTGCCGGTGCCGTGCGCCTCGACCGCGTCCACCTCGGACGGCGACAAGCCCGCGCCGGCCAGCGCCTGGCGGATCACCCGCTGCTGCGAGGGACCGTTCGGCGCGGTCAACCCGTTGGACGCACCGTCCTGGTTGACCGCCGAACCCCGCACCACCGCCAGCACCTCATGGCCGTTGCGGCGCGCGTCCGACAACCGCTCCAGCACCAGCACTCCCAGGCCCTCGGACCAGCTGGTGCCGTCCGCGCCGTCGGAGAACGCCTTGCACCGGCCATCGGGCGCCAGCCCTCCCTGGGCGCTGAAGCCGATGAACCCGAGCGGGGTGGTCATCACCGTGACACCACCTGCCAGCGCCAGGCCGCACTCGCCCGAACGCAGCGCCTGCGCCGCCATGTGCAACGCCACCAGCGACGACGAGCAGGCGGTGTCCACCGTCACCGCCGGGCCCTCCAGACCCAGCGTGTAGGACAGGCGACCCGACAGCACGCTGGCCGCCATGCCGGTGATGGCGTGACCCTGAACATCCGCCTGCGCGTTCATCACCAGGCTCGCGTAGTCCTGGCCGTTGGTGCCCACGAACACCCCGGTGGAGCTGCCCTTCAGCGAGACCGGGTCGATACCGGCCCGCTCGACCGCCTCCCACACCCCCTCCAGCAGCAGCCGCTGCTGCGGGTCCATCGCCAGCGCCTCACGCGGCGAGATCCCGAAGAATCCGGCGTCAAATCCGGCCGCATCCGCCAGGAACCCGCCCTGACCGGTCGCGCTACCACCCTGACCGTTGGAGCCCGCCGCCGACAGCATCTCCAGATCCCAGCCTCGATCGGCGGGGAAGGGCGAGATCGCGTCCTCGCCCTCGGACAGCAACCGCCACAGCTCTTCCGGCGAGTTCACCCCGCCGGGGAACCTGCAGCTCATCCCCACGATCACGATCGGATCATCCGCCACCGACGTCCTCGGCCCGGCCACCACACCCGACCCGGCGGCCTGGTCCTGCCGGCCGAGCAGTTCCGACACCAGGAACCGCGCCAGCACGGTCGGCGTCGGGTAGTCGAACACCAGTGTCGCCGGCAGCCGCAGCCCGGTGACCGCGTTGAGCCGGTTACGCAGCTCGACGGCGGTAAGAGAGTCGAAGCCCAACTCGCGGAACTCACGGCC
>NZ_JBFAQY010000066.1:0-9805 GCF_040678965.1 Streptosporangium sp. NPDC049248 | reverse complement strand
CCGCGGGCGACCTCGCCCAGCGCGTCGGAGTGGACCTTGCCGTGCTCCGCGCTGATCAGCGCCGCGAGCTCGTCGCGGTGGGCGTACATCAGCTCGCGGAAGCGGAACAGCACCTGCGAGCGCTTGACCAGCGAGGTGTCCCGCCAGGCGGGCCAGGCCGCGACGGCGGCGGCCACGGCCGCGTCGACCTCGGCCACGGACGCGAGATGGACCTGTCCCGCGACCTCCCCGGTCGCGGGGTTGAAGATCTCGGAGGTACGGCCGGAGCCCTCGACGGGGCTCCCGCCGATCCAGTGGGTGACGTTCTTCACGAGGCGACCTCGGCGTTGACGGTTTCGAGCACGGTGACGATGATTCCGAGGCCCTCGGCGGCCTCCTCCATGGTGAGGGTGAGCGGCGGAGCCATCCGGAGCACGTTGCCCCGCAGCCCGCCCTTGCCCGCCAGCAGGCCGGCCTTCCTGCTCTCCTCCATGAACCGGTTGGCGAGCGCCGGGGAGGGCTCGCCCGTCGCCGGGTCGACCAGCTCGACGGCGAACATCAGGCCCCTGCCGCGGACGTCGCCGACGATCGGCAGGCGCGGCGCGGCCTCGCGGAGCCCGTCGATGATCAGGGCGCCGGTCCTGGCGGCACGGGCCTGCAGGTCGTGGTCAAGGACGTAGTCCAGGGTGGCGTTGGCCGCGGCCATGGAGATCGGGTTACCGCCGAAGGTGGCCAGTCCGACGGCGTGCAGGTTGTCCATCAGGTCACCCCGGGCGACGACGCCACCCACCGCGAAGCCGTTGCCCAGCCCCTTGGCGAAGGTCATCATGTCGGGCGTGACACCGTGGTTCTGGATGCCGAAGAAGGCCGAGCCGGTACGGCCCCAACCGGTCTGCACCTCGTCGGAGATGAACAGGATCCCCTCGGAGTCGAGGACCTCCTTGTAGGCGGCGAACAGCCCGTCGGGGGCCATGGTGAAGCCGCCCACGCCCTGGATCGGCTCGGCGATCAGCGCCGCCACGTCGCCTCCGACGGCCGTGGAGAGCACGTGGCGCAGGTCGTCGACGCAGGCCTCGATGTAGCCGGCGTCGGACAGGCCGCGGAACTGGGCGAGGTGCCGGTCGGCTCCGTGCAGGAAGTGCACGTTCAGCGGCGACAACGAGTTGTTCTTCCAGGAGCGGTTGCTCGTGACGCCGATCGTGCCGAAGGAGCGGCCGTGGTAGCTCTGCCGCATGGCGAGCACCTGGTCGGACTTGCGCGCGTAGGTCGCCAGCAACAGCGCGGCCTCGTTGGCCTCGGTACCGGAGTTGGTGAAGAAGACCTTCGCGTCCTGGATGCCGGAGAGCCTGGCGATCTTCTCGGCCAGCTCGACCTGACCGCGCAGCAGGTAGACCGTGGAGGTGTGCACGACCCCGGTGGCGAGCTGCCGCTCCACGGCCTCCCGCACCTCGGGCACGTCGTACCCGATCATGTTGGTCAGAATGCCCGCGAAGAAGTCGAGGTAGCTCTTGCCCGACGCGTCGACTACCCGGTTGCCCTTGCCCGAGACGATCTCGATGGGCTCGTCGTAGTAGAGGGCCAGCCAGTTGGGCATTACCGCGCGATGGCGCGCAAGGAGGTCCGACATACATCGAGTATCACCGCTCGGGGCCACCACCTCATACCGGCAACATGTCGGCACATAGCCACCAAACCCATCACACTGTCAGGTCGGTACGCCCGGGTCACCGGCCGATCCGTCCGGACGGATCGGCCGGAGAACCCCTCAGCCCTCGGTCTTCACCAGGTCGGCCTCCGAGGCGGCCGTGACCACGGGCGCGGGCCGCAGCACCAGGAACGCCAGCGTGGCGGCGGCCAGGGTGAAGACGACCCCCACCCAGGAGCCGAACGACATGGCGGAGACGAACGCCTCACGCGCGGTCCCGATCACCCCCGGATCCCCCAGCCGCAGCGCCTCTCCGATCGACTCCCTGGCGGCGGCCGGGGCGTCCGCGGGCATCGACGAGGTGTAGACCCCGGCCAGCACGCTGCCCAGCACGGCGATGCTCAGCGCCATGCCGACCTGCTGGACCGTGTCGTTGAGCGCCGATCCGACACCGGCGTGCGCGGGCGGCACCGCGCCCATCAGCGTCGCGTAGGCCGCGGGACCCGCCAGGCCGCCGCCGATCCCCATGAGCATGAGACCAGTGATCAACATGCCGTACCCGGTGTCGGCGGTCATGAAGGCGAGCACCCCGAAGCCGCCCGCCATCACGGCGAGGCCGACGGCGACCAGCACCCGGTTGCTGACCCGCTGCCCCAGCCCGGCGCCGACCGCGTTGAACAGCGCGGCGGCCACCGCGTACGGCAGCAGCGCGAGACCGGCCCGCATGGGACCGTAGCCCAGCACGAACTGCAGGTACTGGGTGAGCATCAGCAGCAGCGCGCCCGTGCCGAACGACATCAGCACGATCGAGAACGAGGCGCCGCTGAAGTTCCGGTCGCGAAACAGCTCCAGCGGGAGCATCGGATGCTCCGACCTGAGTTCCCAGATCACGAACGCCCCCAGCGCGACCACCGCCACGCCGGCGGCGGTCAGCGACTCCACCGAGGTCCAGCCCGTCGTCGGGGCGGAGACGACCACGTAGACCAGGGCGCCCATGCCGGCCGTGGACAGCACCACGCCGAGCGGGTCGAGCCTTCTCGCCGGACCGCGCGACTCGGGCATCAGCAGCACCGCCGCGATGACGGCGACGATCGCGACGGGCACGTTGAGCAGGAAGATCGATCCCCACCAGTAGTGTTCCAGCAGGAAACCGCCCAGCGTGGGACCGGCGATCACACCGACCATGGCCACCGCGCTCCACGCGGCGATCGCCTTGCGGCGCTCCTCCTCGTCGAAGACGGTGATCAGGATCGACAGGGTGCTCGGCATCAGGATGGAGCCGCCGACACCCATCAGCGCGCGGGCACCGATCAGCTGCCAGGGCTCGGTGACCAGCACGGCGACCAGCGAGGCACCGCCGAACAGCAACAGGCCGATGATCAGGAAGCGCTTACGGCCGTAGCGGTCCGACAGGCTGCCCGAGGTGAGCAGCAACCCGGCGAAGACCAGGACATAGGCGTCGATGATCCACTGAATGTCCGCCGGGGTGGCTCCCAGGTCGACCATCAACGCCGGGATGGCCAGGTTGAGGACCGTGTTGTCCACCACCAGGACCAGCAGGCTCAGACAGAGCACTCCGAGGATCCACCAGCGCCTCGGATCGCGTTCGACTCGTACAGTGTTCGATTCCACTCGCACAATGTACGACAAGCTCGCACGACGTACTATCGGATTTATGCTTGGAGCGTGAAACAGCACTTCAGCTCCGTCTGGACACGCGAGCCGCGCACCGCCAAGAGCCCGGGGCTCGATCGCGCGCAGATCGTACGCGAGGCGATGGCACTGCTCGACGCGGAGGGGCTGGACGCACTGAGCATGCGCCGCCTGGGCGCCAGGCTCGGCTCGGGGGCCACCAGCATCTACTGGCACGTGGCGAACAAGGACGAGCTGCTGGAACTGGTCCTCGACGAGGTCTACGGCGAGCTGACGGTCCTGGACGCCCGGGAGACCACCTGGCGCGACTCCGCCTCCTCCTTCGCGTACAGCATGCGCCAGATGCTCTTCAGCCATCCCTGGGTGATCAACCTCGTCGGGACCGTCCCCGGCATCGGCCCCAACGCGATACTGCTGATGACCCGGCTCGTCGCCACCTTCGGCCACGCCGGGTTCCGTGACCTCGACCAGGACTACGCCGCCTCGACGCTCATGGCCTACGTGGCCGGGGTCACCATGCCCGAAATCTCCTGGCGGACCATGATGGGGCGGACCGGCCTCGGGTCCAACGAGCTGAACGCGGCCCTCCACCCGCTGGTGGAGAAGGCCGCGGCGGGCCACCCCGAACTGGCCGCCCGATACGCCGAGTTCCGGGAGATCGACGTCGAGACCACCAGGGCGCTCAACTTCGAGTTCGGCCTGACCTGCCTCCTCGACGGTCTGGAAGCCCGCCTGAACCGCGCGGCCTCGGCGCCGGCACCGGCCTCGGCGGACCCCGGCGCGACACCGCCCCCGCGGCCGGGCCTTCAGTAGCGACCCCGGGCGGACGGTGCCGCGGGCCCATTACCGCAGGAACGCGGATGGCAGGTAAACAGCATGTAAAAGGAGGGCCACCCGTACTTACATTCTGATCAGATACTCTCTGTGTGTGCTCCCTACAGTCGCCGACGTCCTCGCCCTGGACACCGTTCGCCGGGGCAATCCACAGGTCGTGGCGGGGGCTGACCGGCTGGGCAGCCGGGTGCGCTGGGTGCACGTGGGCGAGGTCACCGATATCGCCCACCTGCTACGCGGGGGTGAGCTCGTGCTCACCACCGGCATAGCCCTGCCCGACGACCCCGACAAGCTCGCCGACTATGTCGCCGAACTGGCCACCGTGGGTGCGTCGGGGCTGATCGTGGAGCTGGGCCGCAAGTTCATCAAAGAGTTGCCCCGTGCCGTGATCAACGCCGCCGAGGCGCACGGCCTTCCCCTGGTGACCCTGGCGATGGAGACACCGTTCGTGCAGATCACCGAGTCGGTGCACGCCCGGATCATCGACATCCAGCTGGAGGAACTCCGCGCCTCCAAGCAGTTGCACGAGGTCTTCACCGAGCTGTCGGTCGAGGGCGCCTCCCCCGCGAGGGTGCTCGGCCAGGTCACCCGGCTGTCCGGACGCCCCGCGCTGCTGGAGAACCTCGCCCACCAGGTCCTGGCATGCGACACCGCCGGACGTGACACGGGCACGTTACTGGCGGGCTGGGAGACGCGCTCCCGCTCGGTGGCACCCCACCCGCGGACCGCCTACGACGCGGCCTCAGGCTGGCTGGTCACCATGGTCGGCGCCCGGGGCCAGGACTGGGGCCGCCTGATCCTGCTCTGTGACACAGAGCCTGGACCGCACGACATCGTGCTCGCCGAACGCGCCGCGACCACCCTCGCCCTGGGCCGCCTGCTGGAACGCCACCAGGAGTCACTGGAGCGCCAGGCACACGGCACGATCATCACTGGAATCCTGACCCACGCGTACGCGGACCCCGAGGAGGCCGCGGCCCGCGCCCGCGCGGTCGGCGTGCCGCTCACCGGTCGCAGGCTCATGAGCGTGGTGCTGCGCCTGGCCGAGCCGGCGGAGAAGCCGATGGACGGCCAGGAGCAACTCGCCCAGCTCGCCGAACTGGGCGACGCGGCCGCCGCCGCCTGCCGAGAGGCCCGCCTTCCCGCCCTGATCGGCGCCCTGGACCAGAACCGGGTCGGCGTCCTGCTCCCCCTGCCGCCGCGTGTCCTCCCCGAATCCGCACTGACCACGCTCGCCGACCACCTGCGCGCGGCCTTCACGAACCCCTTCATCCTCGCCGCGGGTTCCATGGTCGAGTCGGTCCGCGACGTGCGGCGGAGCTTCCTGGAGGCCGAGCAGGTCGCCGACGTGGCCGTCAGACAGCCCGACGGCCGCGCTTTCTACCGGCTCCCCGACCTCCGCCTGCGGGGCCTGCTCCACCTCCTCCGCGACGACGCACGGCTGCAGACCTTCGCCGAACGCGAGCTCGGCCCGCTGCTCGCCCACGACGCCCAACGCGGCGGCGATCTCACCAGCATCCTCCGGGTCTACCTCAACGCGGGCCGCAACAAGGCCCTCGCCGCTCAGCGGGCGCATCTGTCACGCCCCGCCTTCTACGACCGTCTCCACAGGTTGGAACGCGTCCTCGACACCGATCTGGACGATGTCGAGTCCTGTCTTTCCCTCCATGTCGCCCTCCTGGCGCTGGAGTCCTTCCGGAGAGACAATCCCCGCCCCTGAAAGGTCCCCATGCCCGACATTCTCATCCCAGAGCCCGCCGACCTGGCCCGGATGACCACCGCTGCCGGCGCGTTCTCCGTCCCCACCGGTGACGTGCAGCTCTCACCGGACGAGCTGGAAGCCGACCAGATCCTGGCCGGTTCCCCGCGCGTCTCGTCCATCGAGCTGTGGTCCTCTCCGGACGGCAGGCAGAGCCGGGGCATCTGGGAGATCACGCCGGGCACCGTGGCCGATGTGGAACGTGACGAGATGTTCGTGGTCCTGTCCGGCCGCGCCACACTGGAGGTCGACGGGGGCACCACCCTCGAACTCGTCCCCGGCTCGGTCTGCCTGCTCGCCGAAGGGGCCAAGACCGTCTGGATCGTCCACGAGACCCTGCGCAAGGTGTACCACTGCATGGGCTGACCGGATCAAGGTCGCGGATCGTACGGAACCGGGGTTCCGTACGATCCGCGACTGTCCGCCCGTTCACCGCGGCCACCGCTTCCCGCGGCGACCGTGTGCGGTGATCTGTCTTTTCCGGGCTTGTCGAACCGACTTCGTACTTGAACCAACTGCGTCTGCACTAACCGTGTCTGTCGGATGCGATGTCCATCTGAACAGGGTCATCCGCGCAGATGTGGAGATCCCAGCGGCGCGGACGCGTCAGGATCGCCCCGAGGATGACACCCAGGATCACGCTTGCGATGATCACGATGAGAATGCTCAGCCCCATGACGGCTGCCTCTCGGAAAGATGTGCCGCTTGATCTGAGGAAATGCGGCCTACTGCACCGTAGCGTCGCATTCTCGCCGTCGCAACGAAACGGCCAGGGACTAATCCTTATTGACCAGGACCGTTGACCCGGTCGGGGCCGTCACAGGCGGGTGAATTCTCCCTCGGACGACATGATCTTGCGTGCGCAACAACACTTTCTTGGGATGTTTCACGTGTTTCGCTCCCCTCGCCCCGTAGATCTCGGCACGATGGTGCACGAACTCTGAGACCAACGGGGAGAGATATACATGTCGCGACGCCTTGTCGCCGGATTCACGGCCCTAGCACTCACCGCCACAGCGATTCCCGCTGAGGCCGAGCAGGCGGGTTCGGGGTTCCCCTCCTCCGCGTTCCCACTGGGCGTGAGCATGGCCACGGTGAAAGACCAGCAGAGTGTGGCACCGGGCATTGATCTTTTCAATGTGAAGCACGGTAAGTCCACGCAGGGCTGGACAGTCTCCGCCCTCATGCCCAACGGTCACGACGACGGTCGCCTGGACACCGCTCAGACGGTCGCCGAGGCCGTGGAGGCGGCGGGGTTCACTCCCAGCATCCTGCGGATCGTGCAGCCCGCCGCAGCGGACGCCCCGGCTGTGGAGCGATACATGGTCAGGATCGGCCTGTGGTCGTTCGGCAAGCGGGCCGAGGCCGACAAGGTCGTGAAGGAACTCAAGAAGCAGGGCATCCGGGCCAAGACCGACTATCTCGGCGACGACGGCACCGAGACCACCGGCCCCTGGAACATGCGCGTACTGATGGTCGACCCGAAGGTGTTCAAGGGATCCTTCAAGACGAGCGTCGGCAAGAGCGTGGCCAAGCGCGAGACCACCAGCTCGATGTCGAAACTTACCGGCGCCATCGCCGGGGTCAACGGCGGCTTCTTCAACATCCACACCGCCAAGGCCCTCCAGGGCGACCCGGTCGGTGTCTCCGTGGTGGGCGGCAGGCTGCTCAGCGAGGCCGTGCCCGGCCGCAGCGGCCTCGTCATCACCCAGGGTCGCAAGGCCCGGATCACCGAGCTGCGGACCCAGGTCACCGCGATCTCCTCGGACGGCACGAAGGCCGAGGTCAACGGCATCAATCGGGCCGCCGGAAGCGACGAGCTCGTCCTCTACACCGAGGAGTTCGGCAGCAGGACGGCCACCGACGGCGGCATCGAGGTCGTCGTCGACACCCAGGGCCAGGTCGTCAAGGTCCGTCAGGCCGGCGGCATCGTCTCCCGGGGCACCTATGTGCTCCACGGCACCGGACTGGCGGCCGTCTGGCTTCAGGAACACACCCAGGGCACCTGGATGAAGCTGGACACCAAGGTCATCGATCTGCGGACGCAGCGGGCGATACCGCTCACCCCGGATACCTACATCATGGGCGGCGGGGTCGGGCTGGTCAGGAACGGACGGGTGCGCATCACCGCGGCGGCCGACGGACATGCCTCGATCAACATGATGCTCCGGCGCCACCCGCGCACGATGGTCGGTGTCAACAAGTCGGGCGGGCTGATCCTGGCCACGGTCGACGGACGCAACCCGGGTGTCTCCGTGGGCGCCTCGATGGTGGAGGCTGCCCAGCTGATGCGGTGGCTGGGCGCCAAGCAGGCCATCAACTTCGACGGTGGTGGCTCCAGCGTGATGGTCGTCGGCCACAAGCCCGTCAACCGGCCCTCGGACGGCGCGGAGCGGACCGTGGGCGACGCCCTCTTCATCACGCCCTGACGAACCGCGCTCCAACGCGAGAAGCCCCGGTCCTCATCTTGGGTTCACGTGGTCGTCGCAACATCTCGATCTGAGGAGTTGCGACGACCATGTCGTTGTCGGAGGGGATTGGCGCGGAGTGGGATGAGCTGTTGAGGCTCGTCGATGCTGGGGCTTCGGTGCGGTCGGCGACGGTGTCGCTAGGTATCTCGTGTTCGAGGGCTTATGCAATCTTGCAGGCCCGCGGTCGGGGATCGGGGCGGGCGAAGACCGTGGTCACCGATGAGCATCGGGGGCGGGTGCTGGCGGTGTTCGCCGACTCGGGGAGCGTCAATGGCGCTGCGAAGGCCGCGGGGCTGAGTCATTCGGCGGCTCGGCGGATCCTGGTCCAGGCCGGGGTGATGGCGGCTGAGAAAGTGCCTTGGGGTAAAGAAGCGGCCAGGCTGCGGTTTCTCGAGCTGGTCGGGCAGGGCTGGTCGAGGGCGTCTACTTGCCCTATCAGGCGCACCGGACGGCCGTGGCCGGGCGGGCCCGGCCCAAGACCTCCAAGCTGGTAGACAACGGGGAGTTGCGCGAGCAGGTCGAACAAGGTCTGGAACGGAAGTTGTCTCCCGAGCAGATCTCCCGCAGGCTCGTCAAGGACTTTCCCGACGATGAGAGCATGCGTGTGAGCCACGAGACGATCTACCAGGCCCTGTATTTCCAGGCCCGTGGCGGCCTCAAACGCGAGGTGCAGAAGGCGTTGCGGACCGGCAGAACCCGCCGTAAACCGCAGCGCCGGCCCGGCCAGCGGCAGCCTCGGTTCGTGCAGGAGATGGTGATGATCGCCGACCGGCCCGCCGAGGTCGACGACCGTGCCGTCCCCGGGCATTGGGAAGGCGATCTCATCGTCGGCGCGAACAACCAGTCCGCGATCGGCACGCTGGTCGAAAGGACCACCCGCTACACGATGCTGGTGCATCTGCCCGGCGGCCATGACGCCGAGCAGGTCCGCGACGGGCTGATCGCCACGATATCGACCTTGCCCGCCCATCTGCGCGGGTCGCTAACCTGGGACCAGGGCTGTGAGATGGCCCGCCACCAGCAGTTCAGCCTCGCCACCGACATGGCCGTCTACTTCTGCGATCCGCACTCGCCCTGGCAGCGTGGCAGCAACGAGAACACCAACGGACTCCTGCGGCAGTACTTCCCTAAAAGTACCGATCTGAGCGTCTACGGGCCCGAAGACCTCGAACACGTCGCCCAAGAACTCAACGGCCGCCCACGCAAAACGCTCGACTGGGACACCCCAGCCGAGCGCTTGCGTGATCTACTAACCACCTAGAACACCAACGGTGTTGCGACGACCCCTTGAAACCGCCCATCGGCCGGGGCTTCTGGTTCTCCGTAGGCGTACCGCGGCTTTCCCGGCAGGCCCCTTCCGGAACCCCCTCGGAAAACACGAAGGCCCCCACCGAAAGGTGAGGGCCTTCATATGAAAGATTGTCCGGCGGCGACCTACTCTCCCACACCGTCCCCGGTGCAGTA
>NZ_JBFAQY010000065.1:0-9836 GCF_040678965.1 Streptosporangium sp. NPDC049248 | reverse complement strand
CGGTGAAGCAGGAAACCCACCCGGTGAGGGTTGGAATCCTCCGGCTTCAGCCCCGGGGAGGAAGTCAAGGTGAACCGCTTCGGACGAGATGACCACGGCGGCTGAACCAATGTGAACGCGACCACGCGGGCACGCCCGCGCGGAGTCTCGTACGGGAACATCCCCTATGAGCTTCTTCCGCGCGGGGGTGCCCTGCATGGGCGCGCCCCGAGAGGGTCAGGGCCAGTCGCGTGAGGGGCGGAGCGGCAGGTGGGCCGCGCCCTCGGAGTCGAGCTTCACACCGAGGACCTGGTGGAGCTGGATCTTGTTACGTTCGAAGCCGACCACGCAGGCCGCCATGTAGAGACGCCAGACCCGCGCCGTGCCCTCCCCCACCTCGGCGACCGCCTCGTCCCAGTGCTCGTCGAGGTTGGCGCACCAGTAGCGGAGGGTCTGCGCGTAGTGCTCGCGCAGGTTCTCCTCGTGCCGGATCTCGAAACCGGTGTCCTCGATCTGACGGGCCAGGTAACCGACCGACTCCAGCTCCCCGTCGGGGAAGACGTAGCGATTGATGAAGCCGCCGGCGTTGAGGGTCTTCTCGGTGCCCGTCGGCCGGGTGATGCAGTGGTTGAGCAACCGCCCGCCGGGGACGAGCTTGTCGTACAGGAAGCGGAAGTAGAAGGGCAGCTGCTCCTTGCCGATGTGCTCGGTCAGGCCGATCGAGCTGACCGCGTCGAAGCCGGTCTCCGGCACGTCACGGTAGTCCATGTGCCGGACCTCGGCGAGCTCGCCGAGACCGGCCTCCGCGATGGCCTTCTGCGCCCACTCGGCCTGCTGGCGCGAGAGGGTGACGCCCAGCCCCTTCACCCCGTACTCACGGGCGGCGTGGATGACCATGCCGCCCCAGCCGCAGCCGACGTCCAGCAGCCTCATCCCCGGCTTCAGGCCCAGCTTCCGGGCGACCAGCTCGAACTTGGCCAGCTGCGCCTCCTCCAGGGTGGACTCCTGCTCGGGGAAGACCGCGCAGGTGTAGGCCATGGACGGGCCGAGCACCCACGAGTAGAACTTGTTGGAGACGTCGTAGTGGTGGTGAATCGCCTCGGCGTCGCGCTGCTTGGCATGCCTGCTGCCCATCCGGGCGAGCACGCTGCGCCGCACCTCCTGCGGAGGCGGCGGCATCCGGGTGAGCAGCGGACGGACCCCGAGGGCTCGGACGGCCGCGAGCTTCTGCCCGACCGGGAGGTCGTTGACCGTGAGCGACCACATCCGGGAGAGCAGCGCGTACATGTCCCCGTGGACATCGATGTGGCCGGACACGTACGCCCTGGCCAGTCCCAGCTCTCCGGGGGCCTGCGCCAGGTACGCGACGGCCGCCGGGGTCTTCACCTCGACGCTGATGTCGGCGCTGGCCGGACCGGCCTTACTGCCGTCGTAGGCGACGAAGCGTACATCCGCCTCAGGGCCCATCACCTTTTCGAAGATCTCTGCAAGCAACACAGAATCAACCTCTCTTAACGCCCCCGAACACACTTGTCGTAGAGGTCGAGCAACCGGCCACCCCCGTCGTATGCCCGCTTGACCGGCCAATAGGCGGTTCCGTTATAAAACCGCCAGAATTCATCCTCTGGGTAGAACGAAGTGGAGTACAGCGATTTATGGCCGTCCAGTTCGTGGACCCGGTTCTCGATGAGACGGTTGTGGTAACCGTCGAACTGCCCCCTGGGCAACGGGACCGTTCCCCAGAAGCCGAAATTGACGTACAGCCGGCCGGGCTCCAGTGGATAGAGCGGCCACTCGCCCTCGGACCTCAGCGGGCACATCCAGACCGGCGCCATCCCGACCTTGTCGTGGAAGAAGCTCAGGAACTCGGCACCGCGCTCGACGGGCACCTCGATGTCCTGGATGACCGACTCCTGTACCGGCAGGTCGCGCCAGCGGTCGATCCTGGCGATCACCCCGTACTTGCGGTCAAGGCCCACGAGCTTGCGGTAGACGTCCGAGCGCATCCACTTACGCGGCATCAGGGAACGCACCAGCGCGGTCTGCACGCCGAAGGCGCGCGAGCACCAGAACCAGTCGGTGTCCCAGCGCCACAGGTAGTCGCGGACGGTCAGCCAGTCGCGGGTCCTGGTCTGGATCGATCGGTAGTAGATGCGCATCCCGGTGTAGTCGGACAGGTACGGAGCACGCTCGGCGAAGCGTCCCACGGTGATGTAGAGCTCGCTCGGACCGAAGAACGTGCCGTCCACGAAGTCGACGCGCTCGCCCTCGTACTCGCCGCTGTCGCAGATCTCGCGCATCGCGAGCATGCACTTGTCGGCGTCCCCGAACGGGATGTGGGTCAGCCTGACGTACGGCTGGACGGGCTTGAGCTTGATCCGGATCCGCAGGGCGTAGCCAAGCGTGCCGTAGGAGTTGGGGAACGCCCGGAACAGGTCGCGGTGCTCGTTGTCGTCACGGGCCACGACGATTCTTCCGTCGCCGGTGAGGATCTCCAGCTCCTCCACCGACTCGTGCGGCAATCCGTCCCTGAAACTGGTGGACTCGATGCCGAGCCCCGTCACCGCCCCGCCCAGCGTGATCGTCTTCAGCTGCGGCACCACGTACGGCATGAGCCCGTGGGCGAGCGTGGCGTCCACCAGGTGCTCGTAGGTGGTCATCCCCTGGACCTCGGCGGTCATCGTCTCCGGATCGACCGCGATGACCTGGTCCAGGTCCCTGGCGGAAAGCTTCGCCGACCGGGTGCCCTCTCTGAAGCGGAACAGGTTCGTGGTGGCCTTGGAGAGCCGGGGCACCGCGTCGCCGGGAATGGCGGCGTAGGAATCCCTGATCTGCTCCACCGCTTGCCGGTGCGCCGACATTTCTGTCATCTGTCGCACGGTAATCACCCCCATGACCATCGTTGGAAAGATCGCCCCTAGGCACGTTATATCTCGGATGTCTCCGGAGCCAGGCGGGGCGCGTTAAACACTGGAAAACTCTACGACCGCCCTTCCAGGAACCTGCGACCGACCACCGGGTCGACCCCGTTGACCACGTTCGTCACCGGGCGGCCGTCGATCGCGGCCTCCAGGTTGTCCAGCACACACCTGATCAGGCGGCCGGTCGACTGCGGGGTCACCCCCGCCACATGGGGCGAGAGCAGGACCCTGGGACTGCTCCGCAGCGGATCGTCCGGCGGCAGCGGCTCGGTGTCGAACACGTCGAGCGCGGCGCCCCCCAGATGCCCCGACTCCAGGGCCGACAGCAGCGCCGCCGAGTCGACGACCTGCCCCCGGGCCGCGTTGACGAGCAGCGAGCCCGCGGGCATCAGGGACGGGTCGATCAGCTTCCTGGTCCCCTCCACCAGCGGGATGACCAGGACGAGGACCTGGGAGTTCGCGACCAGCTCGGCGAGCCCCCGGTAGGTGTAGGGCACCTCGCGCGGCGTGCGCGTCCAGTAGGAGACCTCGCACCCGTAGGCGGCGAACATCCGCGCGCAGGTCTCGCCGATCGGGCCGAAGCCGACGATGCCGACGCGCGAGCCGTGCAGTTCGGTGGGCCCGAGATCCAGCTGCGGCCAGCGGCCGGCGCGAACCGCGGCGTCGGCCTCCAGCAGCCGCCGCGACAGTGCGAGCGCGGCCGCGAAGCACCACTCGGCCACCCCCGTCGCGCTCACCCCCGCGGTGTTGGCCAGCGGCACACCGGCCGCGGCGAGCGCGGCGAGGTCGTGGCCGTCCACGCCCACCGACGGCTGCTGCACGAACGCCAGGTTCGGGGCGGACCTGACCGCCTCGGCGTCCAGGACGAGCTCGCCGCTCCAGTCGCCGACCACGATCTCGGCCTCGCCGAGCGCTGCGAGCAGCGACTCCCGGTCACGGGCCGCGGGGACCGACACCGCGACCCGGTCGCCCAGCGAGCCGAGCAGGTTGCGCACCGCCCCCTCGGGGAGCGGTGGCAGCGCGAGCACCTTCCAGGTCATGTCACTCGCCTCCGCGGGGGTGGAAACTGCCGAACACTCGGTTCATGAGGGGCCGCTGGGCATCCCAGTCGTCGTCGTGGGTGGTCCAGCTGAGCAGCATCACCGTATCGCCCACCTCGATGAAACGCTGCACCTCGTGGTAGGTCACCCCGGCCCTGGCCCAGGGGGCTCCGCCGTTGTCCTTCATGCTCCAGGTGAACTCCCACTGAAGTCCGGAGCCGTAGGCCAGGGGGATCTTCGCCGTGTCCTCGGAGTGGATCTCGCTCCACTGGGCCACGTTCTCCTTGACGGTCTCCTGCAGGGAGTCCAGACCGTCGGCGTTCGCCTCCAGCACCTCCACCGACAGGTGGGCGGCCCCGTCCCGGCGCAGCCACTGGGTGTAGCCCGTCTCGGCCGCCCAGTCGCCGTTCCAGCCGACCGGATAGCTGATGGACCAGTTCTCCGGCGGACGGGCCCGCCACACCTTCAACCCTCCGCTGGACACCACCGCTCTGGTCCTGGTGGGAGTGGGGGTGGGACTCGGGGTGGGCGTCGGAGACCTGGTCTCCTTCACCGGTTCGGGCGTCGTCTCCGAGGGAGCGGGCTCGGCGCGCGCCACCGGCCGCGATTCCGGCTGGGACATCGCCACGGCCGCGACGGCGCCACCGGCGGCCAGCAGCACGACGGCCGCCAGGACCAGCGGGATCCGGCCGCCGCCCCGCCCCCCACCGCGCCCCCCACCGCGCCGGCGGCCGGACGCGGGCGAGGTCTCGGTCTCGCGCCTGTCCCGCCCTCCACCGCGCGGATTCTCACCGGTCCGTCCCGTACGGTGGATCGCGCTCTCTCCGGTGCGCCGGGCCGCGGCCGACGGGTCGTCAAGGACCTCCGCCAGCATGGCGTCGGCCTGCTGGGCGGTCAGCCGGTGGGCGGGCTCGCGCTGGAGCATGCCGGTGAGCACCGCGCGCATCTCCAGGGGCACCCTGCCGAAGTCGGGTTCCTCGGTGAGGAGCGCGCCGAGGGTGGCGATGGCGTCTCGACGCTCGAAGGGGCCGTGCCCGACCAGTGCCGCGTAGAGGGTGGCGCCGAGCGCCCACAGGTCGGACCAGGGGCCCGCGTCGGTGCCGGTGGCACGCTCGGGCGGCAGGAAGCTCGGCGAGCCCGTCACCATGCCGGTCTGGGTCAGCGAGGTGTCGCCCTCGATGGTGGCGATGCCGAAGTCGGAGAGCACCGCGCGGCCGTCGGCCTCCAGCAGGATGTTGCTGGGCTTGACGTCGCGGTGCAGGATCCCGGCCTCGTGCGCCGCGCGCAGAGCCGAGAGGACCTGACGGCCGATGTCCGCGACCTGGCGCACCGGCAGCAGACCGACCTCGTCCAGCCCGCGGGCCCTGACCAGCTCCATGATGATCCAGGGGCGACCGTCCTGCTCCGCCACGTCGTAGATCGCCACGATGCCCCGGTGGTTGAGCCGGGCCGCGGTCCTGGCCTCGCGGGAGGTACGGGTCAGCTGGAGTTGGTGCTCGGCCGGGGAGAGGTTAGGCGGCAGGAGCACCTCCTTGACGGCGACCGAGCGGTTGAGGAGGGTGTCGTAGCCCTCCCAGACGACGCCCATGCCGCCCCTGCCGAGCTCCCGCAGCAGCCGATAGCGCCCAGCGACCACCCGTTCACTGTGCGGATATGTCATCGCAAAACCCCTAGGTCCCATTCGGCGAAGGCGCAAGTTTCCCATACGCGCGCGGGCGCCACGCGGCTCCTCACGATGTGTCTTGCCACAGAAAGCCGAATGTTGTTCTACTTGGGCGGAGGGAACGGCCGCGCACAACACCAAGCGATTGCTTGTGTTCGCCGTACCGGACTAGAGTCGATACCGCATCTGAGGAGAATATCGATGGAGCGCGTGACCAGGAAGGGCCCACTGGCCGGAGTCCGCGTGCTCGAACTGGCGGGGCTGGCTCCCGGGCCGTTCGCCGGGATGATGCTCGCCGACCATGGAGCCGAGGTGCTGCGCGTCGAGCGCGCGAGCGTCGTCGCCAAGGCGGGGGACAGCCCGCGCGCCGACGTGATGGACCGGGGCAAGAGAACGGTCGGCCTGGACCTGAAGTCCCCCGAGGGGGTGGCCGCGTTCAAGGAGCTGGCCCGCCATGCCGACGTGGTCATCGAGGTCTTCCGGCCCGGGGTCGCCGAACGCCTCGGCATCGGCCCCGACGACCTGCACGCGGTCAACCCGCGCCTGGTCTACGGGCGGATGACCGGCTGGGGTCAGGACGGCCCGCTCGCGCCGACCGCCGGGCACGACATCGACTACATCGCCATCTCCGGCGTGCTGTCGATGCTCGGCCGCGAGGGCGAGCGCCCCACCCCTCCGATCAACATCCTCGGCGACTTCGCCGGGGGCGGCCTCATGCTCGCGTACGGCGTGCTGCTCGCGCTGATCGAGCGGGAGCGGACCGGCGAGGGCCGGGTGATCGACGCCGCCATGGTGGACGGCGCGGCGACATTGTTCGCGATGTTCTACCACGGCGTGCAGACCGGCTTCTGGGGCCCGCGCGGCACGAACCTGCTCGACACCGGCGCGCCGATGTACGACACCTACGAGACCGCCGACGGCGGACATCTGGCCGTCGGCCCGCTGGAACCACAGTTCTGGGCGGAGATGGTCACGCTGATGGGGCTTGAGGACCTGCCCGACCGCAATGACAGAAAGCAGTGGCCCGCGCTTCGCGAGCGGCTGGCCGAGGCCTTCCGGTCAAGGACCCGCGCCGAGTGGGAGGCGGTCTTCGACGGCTCCGACGCGTGCGTCTCCCCCGTCCTGGAGATGGGCGAGGCCGCCGAACATCCGCACAACAAGGCCAGGGGCACCTTCGTCGAGGTCGGCGGCATCCGGCAGCCCGCCCCCGCGCCACGCCTGCTCGGGGTGGAGGAGCAGGACCTCTCCCCCGCCACCCGGCTGGCGGATCTGACCTCCTGGGGCCTGTCCGACCAGACCGCGGCAGAACTGCGCGAAGCGGGGGTGCTGGCCTGATGGACGTCTTCGAGGCTCTCTACACGACCAGGGCGATGCGCCGGGTCAAGCCGGACCCGATCCCCGAGGAGGTCCAGCGAAGCATCCTGGACGCCGCGGTCCGCGCGCCCAGCGGCGGCAACGTACAGAGCTGGCGCTTCCTGCTGGTCGACGACCTCGCGGTGAAGGAGCGGCTCGGGCCGCTCTACCGGAACGCGCTCGGACAGCTCTTCGAGGGCCACTACCGCCCGATGCGGGAGAGGGCCGAGGCCGAGGGCGACACCCGGACGCTCAACGTCCTGAACTCGGCGAAGCACCTGGCCGACCACTTCGAGGGCTATCCGCTGCTCCTGTTCGCGTTCAACCGCAACGACCCGTCCGGCGGCTCGATCTTCCCCGCGGTGTGGAACGCGCAGCTGGCCGCCCGCGCCCACGGTGTGGGCAGCGCGCTGACCAGCGTGCTCGGCCTTTTCCACGCGGAGGAGACGCTGCGGGTGCTCGGCGTGCCCGAGGGCAAGGGCTGGACCCTGGCCGCCACGGTCACCTTCGGCTACCCGACCGGACGATGGGGCGTCGCGCCCCGCCGCCCGGTGCACGAGGTGAGCTACCGCAACCGGTGGGGCCAGGACGTGGGCTTCGAGATTTCCGAACCCCTGTGGAGGCCGGAGGACTGAACCCCGGCGGCGCGGGGCCGCCCATCCGACGACGACACGACCTCGCCCGGACGCGTTGGCGCGACCGATCGGGCGGCTCGGCACAATCACCCGATGTTCCGGAGCTGACCATGCTTGATCACGCCGTTCACGCCGCGGCGGGCGCCTGCGGCCCCGCCTCCATCCCGGGACGCCTCGAAGGACGCGGGAGGGATCTTCGATGACCAGTCCGTTCTCAGAGGTGGGCCAGGAGATCGGGCGCCGCGTCGCGGCGGCGCCCGCGTCTCCCGAGTCGCCCGAGTCGCCCGGTGCCGCCGGGATCGACCTGCTCGACGGCGACATGTACGCCGGTGACCCGGGACCGGTGTACGCCTGGCTGCGCGAGCACGCGCCGGTCTATCACGACGCGGAGAACGCGCTGTGGGGCGTCTCCCGGCATGCCGACATCTCGGCGATCGAGCGCGATCCGAAACTGTGGTCCAACGCGGGCGGCTACCGGCCACAGCTCCCCAGCGACCCGTCGATGATCGGGATGGACGACCCGGAGCACGCCGAACGCCGACGCCTGGTCTACCGGCGCTTCACCCCGCGCCACGTGGCGGAGCGGTACGCCGGCCGGATACGCGCCGTCGTCACCGAACTCATCGACGAGGCGCTGGAGAGGCGCACCGTGGACGCCGTACCCGCGCTGGCCGCGCCGCTGCCGGGCCGGATGATCGGCTGGCTGCTCGGCTTCCCCGAGGAACGCTGGCCGGAGCTGGTGCACTGGTCGGAGACGACGGTCGCGGCCGGGGGCGGCCTGCGCTATGTCACTCATGAGGCCGCCGTCGCCGCCGGGGAGTTCGCCACCGCCGTCCTGGAACTGGCCGCCGAGCGGCGCGGCTGCCCGCGCGACGACCTGACGTCGATCTGGAGCCGGGAGGCCGGTTACGACGACGACCACCTGGCCAACGAGGCGCTGCTGCTGCTCGACGGCGGCGCCGAGACCACCAGGACCGTCATCGCCACCGCCATCGGCGCGCTGATCGACCACCCCGAGCAGTGGCGGATGCTGCGCGAGGACCCCTCGCTGATCGGGAACGCCGTCGAGGAGTTCGTCCGCTGGACCACCCCGGTCCTCAACATGTGCCGGAGCGCCACCCGCGACACGGTCCTGCACGGCCGGCGGATCCCCGCGGGCGGCCAGGTCCTGCTGATGTACGGCTCCGCCAACCGGGACCCCTCGGTCTTCACGGACCCGGACGTCTTCGATGTGACCCGTCCCGCCGGCGGCCACATCGCCTTCGGTCTCGGCACCCACTTCTGCCTGGGGGCGGCGCTGGCCCGGCTGGAACTGCGGATCTTCTTCGAGGAGTTCGTCCGCCGGATCGGTTCGGCCACCCGGGCGGACGAGCGGGGGCCGCGCATCCTGCCCAACGCCTTCGTCCGGGGGGTCACCTCCTTCCCGATCGTCCTGGAACCCCGGTCAGCTTCTCAGCCCTGAAGGGCTGAGCTCGCAGTTCCTCGCCGTCGGTGGCTTCGACGGTCTGGTCCGCGTCAGGCAGCGTGACTCACTGCCCAGCCTGTGACACCGCGTGAGGCGATGTTGCGGGCTGCGTTGACGTCGGCGTGCTCAGCGAAGCCGCACGACGTACAGGCGAAGGTTTCCCGGTCCGGCCGGTTGCGTTTGTCGACGTGGCCGCATGCCGAACACCCCTGGGAGGTGTACGCGGGGTCGACGTGGACCACGGCGACACCCGCGCGGGCGGCCTTGTAGGCGACGAATTGGCCGAGTTGGTGAAACGACCACGAGTGCAACGTGACCCGCTGGGGCTTGCGGAGCCGTACCCGCTCGCGGATGCCCTGGAGGTCTTCCAGGGCGATGCCGCGTCCGGTGCGTTGCGCCTCGGTCACGATGCTTTTGGAGATGCGGTGGTTGACGTCCCGGGCGAACCGGGACTCTTTACGACGGCGGGCCTTGAGCAGGCGTTTGGCGGACTTGGTCTGTTTGGTCTGCAGGCGGCGGCGCAGTTCCCGGTTGCGGTGCCGGACCGCGTTCAGGTGCCTGCCCGAGTGTCGTTCGCCGTCGCTGGTGGTGGCGATGTTGGCGATACCGAGGTCGACGCCGAGAAAGGCGTCGGGTTCGGTGACGTCGACATCGGGGACGTCACAGGTGGCGATCAGCAGCCACATGCCGTCGCGGTGGATCAGGTCGGATTCGCCCTTGCGGTAGGCGGCCAGCGCGCGGGCCTGGTCGTCGGAGCAGGCGAACCGGATGCCTTTCATC
>NZ_JBFAQY010000064.1:0-12992 GCF_040678965.1 Streptosporangium sp. NPDC049248 | reverse complement strand
GCCGAGGTGCGGCGCTGGCGCGAGGTGCGGGTGCGCGTCGGCAACCGCGGATACGACCTCACCTTGGACGTCAGCAAAAGTGTCAGCCTGCTGCACGCTCTGTCGGGCCCCGAGGTCGGTGTGGCGGTCGAGACGGTGTTCGCCGACAGTGTCGTCGAGACCATTGCCGCCGTGCAGGAGTGGGTCGCCTACGGCCAACGTGGTCACCAGGGCGATGACGAGCTCGCCGAGCGCATCGCCTCCAGCGGCCTGCTGGGCTGGGTCATGTGGCACCAAACCGCGCGCCCGGTCGACGGTCAGGCGCCGGATCCCCATCTGCACGCTCACGTGTTGATCGCCAATATGGTGCGCGGTGTGGATGGGAGGTGGTCGGTCAGCGTGCAGTGGCGCCGACTCGGCGCCGATGGCCCGGCCCTGGTCGTCGAACGAGTGAGTCCGGCCTACATCGCCGCCGGCGGCCTGAGCCATGGGACCGCGATGACGGTGGCCGCCGCCCAAGGCCTGACCAGCCAGCACACCCTCATCTACGGCATGGGACTGGACCCGCACACCCTGTACGCGGCGATGAGCCGCGACCGCATCAGCGTCCACCTGTACCTGCCGCGCAACGTGCTGGAGTCCGACGCAGACCGCGCCCAGCACGGCGAGCCGCGCAACCCGGCTGAGGAGCTGCACCGCGCTCTGGACGCCTACGCCGCGACCCTGCAGGGTGATCGCGCTGATCGGCTCCTCACTCCCGAGCCCGAGCCGATCGCCGCGGTGCGGGCCCGTGAACTGGAGGCCATCGAAGCCGCGGCGGCCCAGGTGGTGGCCGCCCGCGTGGCGCTGAACGAGGTCACCCGCCCCGACCGCCCGCACGGCCTGCTCAGCGACGAGGCCCTGCAGGCCCGCATCAAGGCCACGGCTGCGCGGGTGAGGCAGCTAGCCGAGCAGGTCGAGGACGAACGGCGCCGCGACCGCGAACAAGCCGGGCAGGTCGCCGCCATTCGCGCCCAGGTGCAGGCCGAGCTCGTCGACGAACGCGACCGCCTCACCCACGTCCTGGACCAGGCCCACGCCGCCGGCAGTCGGCGCCAGGACGCTCAGGCCACGCACCGTCGCGCCGAACAGCGCGTTACCCAGCTGCAGGCGGCACTACGCGAGAAGAACAGCGGCCTGCGTTCCTGGCTGCCCAGCGGCGAGCGCACCCGGCTGCAGGAGCAGTTACAGGAGGCCACCCAGGAACTGGCAGGCGCCGCCCGCCGGACCGAGGCCGCTACCCGCGCCGAGCAGGCCGCGCTGCACGCCGCGCGGCAGGCCTCCCCTTCGTGTGCGAACACCGCCGACCTGCAGGCGCGACACCGACTCCTGACCGGCCGCACCTCCTTCACCACGGTGGTGGAGAAGGAGATCGCGGCCCGCCTGGAGCAGGTCATGCCGGGCTTCGCCGACCGGCGGCGCGTCGAGGCCGCCCGTCTCGGCTTCCGCGCCACCGCCAACTCCCTCGCCGGCCAGCACCAGCGCGCCGCCCACCTGCTGGCCACCTTGGTCGGCGAGCGAGACCACCGCCGCCAGCTCGGTGACACCGTCCGGCGCGGCCAAGACCACGCCCGCCGCGATCCGGCCGCGGCGGACCTGGCCCGCTCCCGGCGCGAGCAGGCCCGCGCACAAGCCGAAGCACGCCAACGTCTGGCCGCCCCTGGGTCCGCCCACCGGCCACCCACCATCAAGGGCCCCGGCCGGGGGTTGAGTCTCTGACCCACGGCGGCGGAGTTCCTGAAGTTTCCCGAGTCCCCTACGCGCGGGTCAGGTGCGTGGTCGTCGCGGCCCGAAGTTAGGACGATAGGAACAAATACATGGCCTCGGAGGCTGCAACATCGTTGTGGACTCCAGTCGACACGCGGGCATAGATGTCGCTAACGGCACGTTTAAGCCGGTCGCCCCGACTCTTGCTATTTACATGGTCATCGATATGTGCCTTGAGTCGATTGAGGCGCTGCTGATCGCCAAGCTTGATGGTGTTGCCCTGGCCGTCCGTACGTGTAGACGTCGTCGCCGGGAAGAGGGCATCAGCAACAGCGTCGATTAGACGTCGGACACTGTTCATCGCACCGGCGATCGATTCAGGGTCACCGGCAGAGATGTTGGTATACGCCGATTCAATCTTACGTAGCGCTTCTCCGGGAATTTCAGCAAGGATGGTGTCAATATCGGCTTTCGCCGTATTGAACATTTCTCCTTGGTGGGCCGAGAAGCGCAACAAATAGAAGTGCTTTGAAACGAACGTGTGGAGCACATTCACGACGGCAGTGAGAACGCGTCGGTATTTTACGACGATGTTGCGAACACTGCTGATGTGACCGCGAATTTCACGGAGAGCAATTGACGCATATTCTCCGGAAACGTCTGGCAGGCGGAGGTTCTTTAGTTCTTCTTCAAGACCCTCGGCGCACGGCAGGCAGCTGGGCCCGCCCGAGGAGACAGCGGCGGCCCGGAAGTGTTCGGTACGCCTGCTCGATGAGCGCCGTCTCCAGCTTGACGCTTACCCCAGGGAGTGAGAGGCAGCGCGTCCGCGGGCGGCTGGAGTGGAGTCGAGGTTAGCCACCGCGGCGGCGACGACGAGCATCTGCGTAGGCGCCGCTCGCAGGTGCTGCTATCAGCCTTGTGCATGCGCTTGGCCAAGCCACCAACGGAGCTGACATAACGGCGGTGAGGTACTCGGCGGCCAAGACCTGATCGCCAAGCTGGACCGCTGACCTGCTGAATGTCACATTTAGCGGTCTTCTCGTCTCTACCAGCCGACGTCCAGCTGGGCGGGCTGAGAGGAAAGAACGTAGTGATCCAGGTGTTCATGGCCCTACGAGGCGTGATCATGGAGGCGGGCGTTGACTGATAGCCGGTCAGCTGCGGTTACGCCACTTCCAACTCATGTGTCCGTCTTCTCCAAGGGCGAGCCGGGTCCGATAGTGGAGAGCGTGGACTTCGCGGACTTTTATCGAGAAGAGCGCTCAGCGTTAGTCGGATTTGTCATATCCCACGGAGCCAACCTTCAAGAAGCGAGCGACGCGGTCCAAGCCGCCTTCGCCGCAGTGCTTCCACCACGATGGGAAACCATTCGCGAGCCCCGCGCCTATCTGCGGACGGCCGCGCTTCGCGAGTACTACCGGTCGGCTCCGCGTGTCGCTGCGGTCGTTGAGTTCGTCGAGGAAGCCCCGGAACCAGCGGGTAGGTCAACACTGCTGGACTTCGTGGAGGCCGACGAGGGCGCTCGGTGGGTGATCTCAATGCTGGCCACCCTGCCCCTGAAACAGCGTCAAGTGATGGCCTGGTACATCGACGGCTACTCCTACGCTGAGATCGCCAAGATGTTGCGCATCCCGGTGACAGCTGTCCGCAAGAACTTCAGCAGGGCCAGGCAGGCACTCGAGGACTACCACTTCGGCCAGCAGAGGGACGCAGGATGACAAGCCGAAGCACTAACTTCCGCTTCGCTGACGATGAGTTCGAGGCGCTGCTGCGCCAGGCACACGCGACCCAGATCGCTGAACTCAACGCCGGTTGGGACTTTGACGCCGGCTTGGCCGACGTCTATGCCCGCGCTGGAGGGACTCCGCCCCCGTCCACGACCGCCGCATTGAGCGACCCCGTTGGCCTTGAGCTTGATGACCAACACAACACTGCTGAGCTCGACGCGGTCGAGGATGTCTGCGCTCACATCGAAATGATCGATGCCCTGCTCGCGGCTGTAAGCAAGATCGGCGAGGGGCCTGTCCTGCACAGCAGCTACTTGAGGATGGCCCGCCAGTATCTGATGCAGCTGCGCCTCGGTCTAGCTGGCCGTCGGCTTACCGCCCCGCAGGCATTCGGCCTGATCAGCACGGTTAATCACGACCTCCGAGAGGCAGACCGTGCGCTGCGGCTCCACCACGGTCTTTCGCTGGAACAGGCCCTACATGAGCGTATCGGCGAGCTCAGGGAGATCAACACCGATCTCAGCCATCAGATGGAGATCCTCGACGACAAGGTCATGCGGCTGTTCAACGAGGCTGACGAGCCCGCCTCCCTCACCCCGACCCCGCATTGAGCAGGAAGGATCCTCCAGTGGGCAAGGCAGAGCGCAACCGGAAACGACGCCGGCAGCACAGCGGCCGTGGCGGGGCATGGACGGATGTACCGCCAAACGCCGTCCGCGGTGGCACCCAGGCCGCAGTGACCCTGGCCGCCGACATATTCGAAGAGACCCAGATGCCGTGCCGGGCCATTTTCATGGACGATCCGATGCTCGGCGGTCCCCAAGCCACGGTTATCGGCATCCAAGCCGACGGCAGCGTGGTCACCGACGGCAAAGCCATCAACCCCAGCCCCGTCGTGCTCTTCGAACCCGTCAAGGCCATGATGGTGAAGGACACGCGAACTGGCACCGTTCACGAGGCTCGTACCGAAGGAATCATCAGCGGTGGGTTTCACCGAGTACCCCTTGGAGTCATGGCCAGCATGCCCGCCGAGGGTTGGGGCCTGTACCGGACCGCCACCGGCCTGATGTTGCGCGACACCTTCGGCGGCGTATGGGCGGAAGGGACACTCGACCTGGATCCGGCGTGGGTGTCGGAGGCCACCAGTTATGGCTGGGTCACCGTCTTATTCGGTCCCCGCCTCGGTATCCGGGTTCCTCCAGGCAAGAGCGCCCAAAGCTACACGCTGCAGCAGCGGATCGCTGAGTTCCGGCAGGGCCGCAGCGAAGGTCTTTGCGCTGCGGCCAGCGTCAAATGGCATCCTGCGGTGCCGAAGGAGACCATGAGTTGGGTGCTGCTGCCGGCAGGGATCTTCGGTCAGCCGCTGCCACTGGCTTACATGCCCCAGTTCAACTTCACCCACTTGGGCGGGCCTGAGACATTCGGGTTCGTGCAGACCCCGGAACGGTTCGCTGACGTTCCTACTGCCCTCGGCTTGGCGGCCGATGTGACCCCCACCGACGTTGATCTGTTTCAGCCGCATCTAGATGAAGGCCTGAACTTCGTCGGCGGCTACCGGGTTTCTGCGGGCGCTACTGATCCCGGGTACACCGCCTGGCGTAAGGATGCCCACGCTCACGGCCGGATCTTGGTCATCACCGGCCATCAGGACTTCCCCGCAGGCCCCGAGTTTCTCCACGACAAGCCCCAGGACGTCGTGGAGCGAGCTCGCCAGGTGGTGCGCTCCTCCTACGCCGCGACCGTCTTGGTCAGCGAAACGCCGCGTAGGCCGCCCCTTGCATAGAACCGTGAAAGAGACCCGGTAAAACTCGCACGCCTGAAAAACTGCAAGCCCTCCCCTTCCCCGGCCAGCAGCTGGCTCACCCACCACGAGCGAGCTGCTCATACCGAAGCCGAGTCCGAGTCACCGCCTGGTCTTTACGGCTTATCGCCGAAGGAACCGGCATAGCGCTGGCCCTCGAAGTTGTCGTCACCTTCACCAGATAGATCAGCACTGGCTACTGCTCATCGTGCCGAGGTTCCTCGCCGCCCGGACGGAGGAGCTCGCTCTGCCTGCGCGTGGCCTGCCCAATCGGCTGGTCTCGGCTTGGGCACCAGCCATTAATCCCGTAGTACGACACACCCTGATTCGGTAGTGCACATTCCGTTAAGCGAAAGGAAAGCCGTGGCCGACTGGCACGCGCGCAAGGAAGTCGGGGACCAGCACGAGCATCGGGTCGCACGAGAGCTGGAAGATCGCGGCTGGACAGTTCATTTCTGCGGCCAAGGCACCTACCCGCCCGCCATCCAGCAGGCGTTGAGCCGCACCGACTCCCAACTGCGCCAATTCCCCGATCTGATCGCCGCCCGTGGCGCCGATGTGATCACCATCGATGCCAAAACCCGGATGTCCAGCCTCCACACCAGCCGCTACGCCATCTCCCGTAAATGCCTCATCGCTGGACTGCACTTCCTGGGCACCCACGCCCCTATCCCCCTGTATTACGTCTTCGGCCAGATGGGCGTCCTCACGCCCGCAGAGGTCATGCACTACGGTTCCATCGGCTTCCGCAGCCCGGATGGCTCCTACTACCTGGTCAACAGCCATCTGGCCCATCGCTTCGATGACGTGTTCGGCGCACCGGTGAGCTTGGTGACGGCATAGCTCGTGCGACGCATTGCCGCCATCCTGCGCTCCGATGGCACCGCCACACTGCCCCAGACAGTCGATGATCAGGTTCGGGTTTCGCCCATGATTCTCTACTCCCCGGATAAGTTGCGTTATCCGGGGAGTCATGAGGCATACCGCCAGAATCGCCGTCCCGGTGATCGCTTGCTCGCTGTTCCACAACCGTGGAAGTGGAACACCTTGCTTGCGCCATCCTCCGAGCCTTGAAAACCACCCCCGAACCGTTCCGGAAGTCGTTCCACAAAGACTGTTCCACAACCACGGTACGGAGACGAGTTCCGGTATGGTTGGCCGATGGCATCGGCTTCCGATCATCCTTCGCGCGGACTCGAACTCGGCTACGCCCGCGTCTCGACCACCAAACAGAGCCTGGAGCGCCAACTCGACGCCCTTGCCGCGACCGGCATCCCGGCCGAACGCATCTACACCGACAAGAGGACTGGCACCACCGTCGAACGCGACGGCCTGACCACCCTGCTCGCCTACGCCCGAGCGGGCGACACCATCGTGGTGCACACCCTGGACCGGCTGGGGCGCAACCTGCGCGAGGTGCTCAACCTGGTGCACGGCTTGGCCGAGCGCGGTATCGGCGTGCGCTCGCTGGCCGACCCGCTGCCGATCAACACCACCGATGAGGGCATGGGCCGCATCGCCTTCCTGCTGCTGGCGCTGTTCGCCGAGATGGAGCGCACCTTCACCGCTGAGCGCGCCGCTCACGCCCGTGCTGTCGCCGAGGCCGCCGGCCGCCACGTCGGCCGGCCCGTCGCCCATCCCGCCGAGAAGATCGAGTACGCCCGGCTACTGAAGGCCCAAGGCGAATCGCTCGGTCAGATCGCGGCCAAGACCGGTATCCCCAAGACCTCCCTGCATCGCTACCTCGCCGATGCCGTCCAGGGGACCGGAGCACTGGCGTGAGCGATCAGGAACCAGATGCCTCCGCCGCTCTGTCTGACCTGACATGGTGGAGCGAGGATCCCGAACGGTGGGAGCTGCTGGAATTCGAAGGCCATGACGATAAGAACGGCCTGCCCACCGACTTGTGGTGGAAGGGCCGGCGTCAGGTACTGGAAGCCCTGATCCGTATTCCGGGCCCCGTACCTGCGGATTTCGCACAGTTCTTACTGGTTAAGGAAACGCGTTGGCATGGACACGGCTGGGGGTCCAGTCACAGCATCGAGATCGCGGCCCTGCTGGTCGCCGAAGACCGCCGTATTGAGGACGTCTGGCTCCTGTGGGAAGCGATCGTCAGGAGTTTCGACACCTGGTGCGGCCTGCCTCACCGCCTGCTGTCCGGAATCTCTGGAGCACCTCAGACTGTCACCGGCCATGCAGGAGCCCTACATCAGGGAGAACTACCGGCTGGCGCACCACATCCAGCTCTACGACGGGATACACGACGTGCTGCAGCGCGGTCTGCGAACCGCCGTGGCCACCGGCAAAGACGGTCCCCACGCTCGCGCTCTGCTGGCCGACCTCGATGTCCTGCCGCTGCGGGCTGGGCTACGAATGATTGTCGTCCAGAAGAGTGCGGTGGGAACGGATGAACGCCACTGCCATGACGGTTCCGCAAGCGATCAGGGGTAGTCCCCAGAGCCGACGCGGTGCCCACTGGTCAATGACGATCAGCAGGCCTCCGGCCAGCACCTCGATGGTCAGCAGCCATCCGAGGATCCGTCCGAGGCGCCAGGTTCGGGAGACCATCAGCAAGACCGCAAGCACCAGCGCGGCCACGATTCCCGACCACCCAAAGGCCAGATAGTTCCAGCCGGACTCGTCTGGGTGAGAGCTGCCTGCGATGGCCGCCATGATGCTATCCCCCATGAACCACTGGATGATCGATAGGGGAAAGCTGACGACGATCATGATGAAGTACCCATAGATCTGATCGCCAAGATGGTTGTTGATGGTCGCCCAGGCAAGGTACGTGATGGCCGCGAGATAGGCGATCACCGTGGTCGTCTGCCAGGATCCAGCTGTCGGTCGATGGTGACCGTTTGGTGCTTTCAAGACGCATCCCGTTCAGATTGATGTCATCAGGCTAGTACTCCAGTGACGCTTTGCGATCTTGGTGGTTGTGGTTGGCATGGAGACGGCCACCGCGTGATCATTCGGAGTTTGTGAAGACATCCGAAGATCGCGTGATGGCCGTGGCCGACACTGTAGACCCTGATGGCTGGATGGTCACCTTAACGACCTGATGGGCAGGATCGTCGGCTGCTTCGGCCGCTTCGGCCGCTTCGGCCGCATTGAGCCGCGGCGTACAGCCGGCGCGTACGTGCGTGGCCTGCTGTCCGACCTCGAACGCAAGAACTCCTGGAACCTGGCCTAGGTGGCTGGTGTTAAACGGCCGCTTAGCGATCATGGTGGAGCGTCACACCCACAGAGCGTCCATTCCGGAGGCAGATTCGGCCTCCAAGTGGAGTGTGTGCTCCCGATCCTTACCGTTTTTGACGGCTTGGTGGAGGGACCAAGATTACTTCGCGCGAAAAACACCAGCCTCCTAGCACGCCGGATCGACTTGGCCCGCAGGCCATGCTCCCGCACTACAGGCCAGGCCCTGCACTGGTCACAATGGCGCCGCCATCAAGCCGCCGCTCGACGCTGCCACTACCAGCGCAGACCCAAGCATGATCGCGAAATGTCACTGGAGTACTAGCTGACCTCCCCGATCAGCGGCTCCGGCCAGGTCAGGCCCGGCCGGAGCCGCCAATCGCCCAGGTGCGGCGAGCGGCTTACAGGAAGCCGTCGCCCTTTGCCCTTACGCCGCGGTAGAAGAGGTCGGCGTAGTCGTTGCAGACTTCCCGCCGCGTTCCCGGCACGCCGTAGATGCCCTTGAGAGCCGCGCAGATCCGCTTCGTCATAATCGTATGGAAGGCGGAGTCCACGCTCGGGCGCTTCGAGCGCGGCAATCCGCGAAGTGTGCTGCTCTGCGGTTGTGTGGTGTTGCGGATGAGGCCGTAGCCGTAGTCGTGCGCGTCGCAGGCCGACTTGAAATTGATCCACGACTTGGGCTTATCGCCGATGAGCGGGGCCGAGCAGCCGTCGTTGGTGATGCCGTAGACCGAGCCACCGGTAAGGGTGCTCTTCCAGAACGGCGTGCGGTACTCGTAGCCGCTGCCCTTCAGGATGTCCACCTTGGTACTGCACCGGCCGTACAGCATGTAGTCGGCGGCGTAGGTGCAACTGGCGGCGGCGGCGCGCAACGTTGGCGGCTGGGTGGCGGTGGCAAGCTTGCCGGCAGCGGAGTAGGTGAGCGTCCACTTGCCCTCGCTCGGCGTGTCGAGCTGGGTGATGTTGCCCGCGCTGTCGTAGGAGTACGTCCAGGTCTTGACCGGATCGCCGTCGATCTGCCGGTCATCGCGTACTTCGCGTAGCCGCGTGAGGTTGTCGTACCTGTAGGTGATCGCCGTGACAGATGCTGTGTCGCCCGCGGCATCGTAGGAGATGGCCTTGAGCTGGCCGGTCACATCCCCGAACACGGAGCTTGTGGCGGTGGTGGAGGTGGCGTAGTTGAAAGTCGCCGAGGAACAGCCGGTGGCGTTGGCCAGGCTGCAGTCGTCCTGCGGCGTGAGGGGTTGGGTGATCTGCCCGACTCGGCCTTGAGCGTCGTAGGTAATGAGCGTCATGCCGGTGTCAGCATTACCCATCTTGGTGATCAGGTAGTCAGATCCGATATTGGACCAGGTGTAGCTGAGTCCGGTGTCCGCCGTGTGGGTGAAGGTGCCGTCGCCGTTCTTCACGACCGTTCCGCCTTCGGTCGCGGTGAAGGTGCCGGGGTTGGCGGGGTCGGCGAGGAAGCGCAGCGATGAGGTGCCGGTTGTCTCGTTGATCTGGATATAGCCGCTGGCGCTGTTGTCCTTGAGCCGCTTGCCCAGCACACCGTCGAGTGGCTCCAGGCGCCAGTTCGGACCCAGGACCTTCTCGTTGGGGTGGGTCAGGTCGATCCGCTGGCCCGCGCTGTGGCTGCGGGTGGTGAGCAGGCCGTCGGTGTCGAGATCTGTGGCGCTGGTGATCCATACGCCGGTCTCGGGTTCGGGGCGTCCAGGCCACAGATCCTTCGGCGCGGGCCCGGGGTCGGCGGGGTCGTCGCCCTCGCCTGGGGTGATGACCCCGTCGGAGGTGACTTCGAGGAAACGCACCGGCGACCAGAGCGTGCAGGCCGAAGCAGCCTTCCAGCGCCGGGCCGCGGGTCTCGGCTACCCCGTGCCGCAGATCGTCGACGACGGCGCCGACGGTGTTGAGGCGGGCCGGTACTTCTTCACCGAACGCAGCCTCGGTGAGACCTCCTTGCACGATGCGGCCCTGGCCGGGGCCGATGCCCACGGCCAGGTCGCCGAGGCCGTCATCGACGCCGCGGCCGCCATCTCGGGCCGGCTGCTGGCGGCCCAGGCGCGTACCCCGCTGCCAGGCGGCCCGCAGCAGGTACGGGCGTGGATCAGGCAGGCCGGATTCACCGACAACGTCTTCGCTGAGAACCCCGACCTGGACACTCCCCGCACCCGCGCGGCGCTCGATCGCGCCGCCGAGCGGTTGAGCGGCGTGCCGATGTGCCACAGCCACCTGGACTACGGGCTGCCCAACGCCTTCCCCGCCGGGGTGATCGACTGGCAGCACCACGGCCCGGCCCCGCTGGGATACGACGTCTACCCGATGCTCGACATCGTCGCCTTCAAAGGCGGCGGCAAGGGATACCGCATCAGCCCGGCGCAACGAGCGCGCTACCTGCTCGCCCTGGACTCAGCCGCCCTGGAGGCGTACGGCCGGCCGCTGAGCGGTTACCTGCCCGACTTCCTGCTGGTCAAATGCCTGTTCTTCCTGGCCCTGATGCGGCCCGCCGACCCGCAGCGCCGTGACAAGCACCTCAAATGGCACTACCGCCGCGCCCTTTTCCAGATGGGACTGGAGCACTATGAGGACTGCACCACGATCGACACCGCCGCCTTCCCCACCCTGGCCGAGTTCACTGCCGGCACCGCCGCCGGAACTCGATAACCCGCTCGCCAGCCCGCTGCCGCTGGTGCGCGACCGCGACTACCTGATGGACCGCCACGGCGTGGTCTTCAAAGTTATCGGCGACGTCCACCCGGGCAGCCACTACCTCGGCTACGTCAAGTACCACCCCGACCCCCACGGCGACCGGCAGCTGCTGGGCCGCACCTACCGGCAAAACAGCGTGGTGTCGAAATCCTTCGGCATCTTGGCCGAGCGGCCCGAATGCTACGTCTACTCCGACGTGCTGGGCTGCGTCATCACCGGCCTGCCCCGAGGACAGGTGGCCCTGCACCACTCCTGCCGGGCCACGCTGAGCACCATCCACGCCAACCCCCACCTGGTGCGGAATGCTCGCGCGGGCGCGGACCTGCTGGCCATCATCGACCGGATCGTCTCCCTGGGGGCTCGCGAGCTGTTCGGTATCACCGGCTCCTTCCTGGTCGGCTGCTTCACCGACCGCTCCGACATCGATCTGGTCTGCTACGGCCCCGACGGCTACGCCGCAGCCCGAGAGTTGTTCGGCGCGGGCGACCTGATCCGGCCCTACGCCGGCGACACCCTCATGCAGCTGTATCTGCGCCGGGCCAAATACATGACCGGCAGCGCCTTCGACACCCTCATCAAGCAGGAACGACGCAAGTTCCAAGGACTCACCGCCCACACCGGCGCGCACATCAACTGCGAGCCGATCCGCTGTGACTGCGACCAGACCTTCGCCCGCACCACGCCCAAAGAGATCGGCCACATGGCCCTGCTGGCGAAGATCACCGACCACCGCGAAGGGCTGGTCACCCCCGCCCTGTACGGGATCAAGGTCAAGACGATCCTGTCCTCCACCGTGGACGAGCCCGACTCCTTCGCCCGCAAGATCACCCACATGCGGTCCTACCTGGGCGCCTACACCGGCGCGTTCCGAACCGGCGACATCGTGCACCTGTCGGGCAAACTCGTCCACACCCAAGACGACACCCAAGACGCCCACCGCAGCGGCTTCGGCATCGAACTCACCCCATGGAGCGTGACCGAGTCCTACCTGGCCACCCTCACCGGGTAGGCGCCGCCGCCCTGTCCGCGACCGAGCAGGACCGGGGGGAGCGGGCCGCCCGCACCGGCTGCGCCACACCTACGCCACCGCCTGGACCTGGGCGGTGCCGACCCCACCCAGGCCCAGGCACTCATGGGCCACACCTCCCCGGCGACCACCGCCACAGCGCGCTGGTGCCACCGAGCAGGCCGCCGGCGCCGAGCACGTCTTCGCGTAGCCGACCCCGACCCCGACTCCGTTGGCGTGGCCTGCCCTTCTAGGCCAGCAGGCGGAGTCAGCGCGGGTGCTGCTGGTCATCCGGCGATGCGATGACGTTGTTGGCGGCGGCGAGCACAATGCCGAAGGTGGCCCCAGCAACACCCAGCGCCTTCGGCCAGGAACTGCCGTCCGCCACCACGAGCGCCGCGGCGGTGACCGCCAAGACGAACGCGGCGCCAAAGACAACAGCGGCTCGAACACTGATGAGAGGCATGTGATCCCCCAAGGCGTTGGGCGAGGCCTGGTGACCCCGCGCTGGCCTACATCATGGAGATCTGCCGCGTTAGTGTCAGTCTCCCCTGTTTCAGCAGGTCAGAAGGGAAAAAGGGCGCCATCCCACCCGGACGAACCTAACCCCAAGGGGTGTCACGACCGTCCGGCCCGCCAGGGGAGTGCGCGTCGCGGCGGTGATCTCGTCGGGATGTCACCCCTTGGGTTTCCGCCATCGTCGAGCGCGTCTTCGCGTAAGCCGCTCAGAGGGTGTTGCTGAACCTCGCCGTCGCTGTTGATCATGCGAGCGATGTGCCACCTGGTGACTCCGACGCGGCTATTCGGCTGAGGACGGCCGGTCCGAGTG
>NZ_JBFAQY010000063.1:0-14981 GCF_040678965.1 Streptosporangium sp. NPDC049248 | reverse complement strand
GGACTTGTAGTGGTTGACCAGCACGGTGAAGGACTTACCGCCCTGGACCCGGCGGAAGGTCTGGATCAGCGGGAGCTGGAAAGGCCGCCCACCGGCGGGGTTTTCGGCGCCGGAGCACTCACGTCAGGCCATGGAGACGAGCGGCGCGGGGTAGCCGGGGACGCCCGAGGGGAGCTTCCACGGCTCGTGGATCACCCGCTTCGGCAGGGTGGCGAGCTCGGGGACGTAGCGGCGGACGTACTCACCCTCCGGGTCGTACCTCTTGGCCTGCCGGATGTGGTTGACGGGCCGGTTGGGCCGGGTGTCGTTGCCGGTCCCCGCGACCCACTGCCAGTTGCCGTAGTTGTTGGCCACGTCGCCGTCGAGCAGCCGCTCGAAGAAGTGGTCGGCCCCGACACGCCAGTCGACACGCAGCCGCCTGACGAGGAACGAGCCCACGATCAGGCGGGCCCGGTTGTGCATCCAGCCCTCGGCGAGCATCTGCCGGATCCCGGCGTCCACGATGGGGATTCCGGTCATGCCCTCCCGCCACGCCTGCGCCGCGTGCTCGTCGTCGCACCACTCGTGCCCGCGTGGGCGGTAGTCGTCCCGGTTGATCCGCGGGAAGGCCCGTGTCACCTGATGGAAGAAGTCCCGCCAGCACAGCTGCCTGACGAACTCGCCGGCGTCCCCGGCCTCCCCGGCCAGCGACTCCAGCTCCAGCGGCGAGACACAGCCGAAACGGAGATAGGGACTGAGCCTGGAGGTGCGGTTGCCCGCCATGTCGTCGTGGCCGTCGGCGTAGTCGTCCACGCAGTGTCTCAACCACTGCTCCATCCTCCGGCGCCCGGCCGTCTCACCACCCCTGAACAGCTCGTACGTCTCGTGTCCGGGCTCGGGCAGCCTGCCGGGGCTCAGGCCCTCGGGGACATGGACCACGCCGGGGGCCTTGAGCACGTCCCTGCGTGGTTGCCGGCTCCAGGCCCGCCAGTAGGGGGTGAAGACCCGGTAGTGGTCACCGCCGCCCGACGGCCTGAGCGCGTCCGGCGGCACGACCGTCAGGCCGGGGAAGGCGCGGAACTCCACCCCCGCGCGCTCGCACTCCGCCGCCAGGCGCCGCTGCCTGCGGTGCGCGAGGGCGCTGACGTCCACGCCGGTGTGGACCGCCCCGGCCCCCGACTCCCCCGCCAGGCGCATCGTCTCCGCGACCGGGTCACCCCTGCGCACCACCAGCTCACCGCCCCGCTCGCGGAGCGATCCGCGCAGGTCGGCCAGGCATTCGGCGAGAAATCCCAGGCGGTTGCCCGCGGGTATGTCGGGATCGATGACGAAGAGTGGTATGACATGACGTGCGCGCTCGCACGCGGCGGCGAGCGCCGGGTGGTCGTGCACCCGGAGATCGCGGCTGAACAAAACGATCACAGTATCGGTCACGTTTCCCCTTCGCCGGGTCACGCTCCGCCGGTTGCATCCGCCGGAGCTCGGAAGTCGAAGGAATGTCCGGGGATCGGCCGCTCGTGTCGCCGGTCACGCTGGTACGGCGGTAGCGGGCTTGAAATGGGATGGGATGGAAAGGCAGCGACAGGTGACCGCTGACGAGGAGCCGGGATACGGCATCGGCGCCGTCTCACGACGCCTCGGCGTGCCCGCCCCCACGCTGCGGACCTGGAACCTACGCTACGGCGTGGGTCCGAGCCGCCGGAGCCCCGGGGGGCATCGGCGCTACGACGCCCGCGACCTGTGGCGCCTGGAGGAGATGAACCGGCTCATCAGGAGCGGGGTTCCCCCCTCCGACGCGGCACGGGAGGTCCTGAGGATCGAGGTCGTCCCACCGGCGGCTCCGGAGGCGGGCACCGAGGAGATCCCCTCCTCTCCCGTCGCGGAGCGGCCCGGCGTCCCCACGGCGGCGATGCTGGCGCGGGCGGCGATGACACTGGACAGCCGAACCGTCTACGACTGGATAGAGGCGTCGCTGGTCAGGCACGGCGTGCCGTGGACCTGGGAGCGGCTGGTGATACCGGTCTTCGAGACGATCTGCGACCGCCAGGCCGAGAGCGGCGCGAGCGTCGAGATCGAGCACCTGTTCTCCGACCGGCTGCTGGCGGCGCTGATCCAGCTCACCACGCGTCCCGCCCAGCCGGTCAACACCCGCCCCGTACTGCTCGCCTGCGCCGAGGACGAGCAGCACAGCCTGCCGATCTACGCGCTGGCCGCCACGCTGACCACCGACCACCGGGTGGAGACCCGGGTGCTGGGTGCCAGGACCCCGTACCCGGCGCTGGCGGACGCGATGCGCCGGTTGGGCCCCTCGGTGGTCTTCGTCTGGTCCCAGCTGCCTGCGACCGGTGATCCCGCCCCGCTCGCGTCGCTGCCCGTGCTCCGCCCGCCGAGCCTGGTCGTCGCGGGCGGTCCGGGCTGGTGGGAGGGACTGCCGGCGTCGGTCCCCCACGTCACGTCGTTCCAGGACGCACTCACCCGCGTCCTCGCCGCTCTGGCCTGAGTTCCGGCTTTTCACCGGCGGACCGGACCCCCTTCTCCCCTCCCGTTGACCGGCGTGCCGCCGTGCCCTGCTTGCGATCACATCGACCGGCCGGGTATGAATAGGTTTTGAATAAGTTTTCTCGACGGACGGAGGCGTCATGACGGACAACCTGAACATCCGGTTCGCCGAGGGCGACGATGCGGCCCTGGCCGAGTGCTTCACCGCCCACGGCGCCCTCGTCCGCTCCTACCTGCGGCGATTCGTGCCGCAGCAGGAGGTCGAGGACCTTCAGCAGATCGTGTTCGCCGAGGTCTGGCGGTCACGGCACCGCTTCGACCCGGCCCGCAGCCTCCCCGCCTGGATGCTCGGCATCGCGCACAAGCGCGCGGTCGACCAGCTTCGGATGCGCACCCTGCGCACGGTGCCGCTGGACGTGGTGGCGGATCCGGCCGGCGACGACGGCAGGATCGACGGCGACGGCATGGCCGAGCGCGACCAGGTGCGCTGGGCGCTGACCAAGCTGCCCGGGCCGCAGCGCCAGGCGATCGAACTGGCCTACTACGGCGACCTGACCCAGCGGGAGATCGCCGAGAGGCTGAGCGTCCCACTCGGCACGGTCAAGGCCCGTACCGCCCGCGGACTGCGCCGCCTGTCCGACATCCTCACCCCGGCCGCGGCGTGAACGGCTGGACGGACGGCACGGCCGTCATGGAGCGGATCTTCGCCGGCCTCCGGCTCCGCGCGCTGCTGGAGAGCGACTGGCGCCCCCGGGACCTGGTGTCCTTCCACGCCCGGCACAAGATGCAGCTGCTGGCCCACCACCCCGTGGCCTACCGGCAGGCGGGGCGGGTGGTGGCCCAGGCGGGCACGCGGCCCCGCGAGGAGCTGGCCGCCGACTACGCGCGCCTCTTCCACGCGGCTTTCGCCGTCGAGGCCGGCATCGGCCGCAACGTCAACGTCCTGCAGCACTGCATGGGCATGCTGGGCGGCTCGCTCGACCCGGCGCACCGGTTTGAACTGGTCCGGGCCATCGCCTCCTACCAGGCCGGTCAGGTGGCGCTGAGCGTCCCGGCGGCCCTGCTGCGCGGCTACGCCCGGGGCGAGGCCGCGCGGTACGTACGGGACCAGACGTTCTTCTCCCCGTACTCGGAGGATCTTCGCGACCAGGTGGCCGACTGAGCCCGTGGCCACCGCGGCGGTCAGCCGGGCGGATTCAGTCTCACCACCGCGAGGGAGCGGGCGGGCAGGGACAGTTCCTCCTCCCGCACCGTCGCCGACGCCTCCGAGGCGAGCAGGATGTGGCCGGGCGCGGACCGTCCTGGCCCGAGCCTGACGGTGAGCGGGACCGGGCCGAGGTTGGCCGCCACCCTGAGTCCTCCCCGGTGGACGACCAGCCAGGACTCGCCGTGGTCGACCCGGACCCGGTCCAGTCTCGGGTCCGTCAGCTCGGGATGTGCCCGGCGCAGCGCGATCAGGGCCCGGTACCAGTCGAGATGGGCCCGGTGGGCGTCGTCGTCCAGCTCGCTCCAGTCGAGCTTGGAGCGCAGGAAGGTCAGCTCCTCGCCGGGGTCGGGGGCCTTCTCCGCCCAGTCGTCGTAGCCGAAGCCGACGAACTCCCGCCGCCGCCGGTCGGCCTCGCCCTCGCGCAGCCGCGGCTCGACGTGATCTGTGAAGAACAGGAACGGCGTGCGCGCGCCCCACTCCTCCCCCATGAACAGCATGGGAGTGAACGGCGAGGTCAGCAGGAGCCCGGCGGCCAGCCGGAGCGCCTCGGGCGCCAGCCGGTCGCCCTCCGCGCGGTTGCCGATCTGGTCGTGGTTCTGCGCGCAGCAGACGAAGCGGTAACCGGGCAGGTGGGCCGCCGATCGGCCGTGGGACCGCCCCCGGAAGGACGAGTAGGTCCCGTCGTGGTAGTAGGCGCGGGTCAGCACCTTGGGCAGTGCCCCGTAGAAGTCGTCGTAGTAGCCGTGCCGCTCCCCGCTCACCGCCACGTGCAGGGCGTGGTGGACGTCGTCGTTCCAGGCGGCCGCCAGGCCGTACCCCCCGGCCTCGCGGGGGGTCATCAGCCTGGGGTCGTTGAGGTCGGACTCGGCGATGAGCGTCAGCGGCCTGCCCACGGCCGCCGACAGCGCCTCCGTCTCGGCGGCGATCTCCTCCAGCAGATGGACGGCCCGGTCGTCGCGCAGGGCGTGCACGGCGTCCAGCCGCAGGCCGTCGATGTGGTAGTCGCGCAGCCACTGCATCGCGTTGCCGACAAGGTAGGCGCGCACCTCGTCGGAGCCGGGGCCGTCCAGGTTGACCGCCTGCCCCCAGAAGGAGGAGGCGGTGGAGTGGAAGTAGGGGCCGAAGGGGGCGAGGAAGTTGCCCGAGGGACCGAGGTGGTTGTAGACGACGTCGAGGATCACACCGAGCCCGCGCCGGTGGCAGGCGTCCACGAGGCGCTTGAGCCCGTCAGGGCCGCCGTAGTTGTCGGTGACGGCCCACAGGTCCACGCCGTCGTAGCCCCAGTTGCGCCCGCCGGGCACCGGCGGCACCGGCATGATCTCCACGAAGTCGACGCCGAGCTCCGCCAGGTGTTCCAGCTTGCCGATCGCCGCGTCGAAGGTGCCCTCGGGGGTGAAGGTGCCGATGTGCAGCTCGTAGATGACCGAGCCCGGCAGGTCACGCCCCCGCCACAGGGCGTCCCCCCACTCGAAGCGGTCGTGGTCGTAGAGCCGGCTCGGGCCGAAGATCCCCTCCGGCTGCCAGCGGGTACGGGGATCGGGCAGCGCCTCGCCCCCGTCCAGCCGGAACCGGTAGTCGGTGCCGTGCCCGGCACCGGGCACCTCGGCGAACCACCAGCCGCCGCCCGCGGACGACATCGGATAGCGCACCTCGCCGATCTCCACATCCACCGCCGTCGCCCGCGGCGCCCAGACCTCGAACATGCTCAGTCCCTTTCCAGGAGTGCGACGGGGTGGACCGAGAGCAGGTGGGCGAGCGGGATCCTGCCGGTGTGCTCGGCACCGGAGAGCAGGTCCCGCCAGGTACCGTGCGGCAGGGTGAGCGTGCTGCTCCCCCAGCCGCCGCGCCGCTCCAGGCCGACCGGCAGCCGGGTGGCCACCGCCACCGCCCGTTCCCCCCTGGCGAAGGCGACCGCGTGCTCCCCGGCCTCGATCGGGACGTACGGCGCCGCGGGGTCCAGCCTCCGCCGCAGGTCCAGCGCCCGGCTGGTGATCGCCAGCTTGGCCTCGTCCCAGGACAGGCCCTCGGTGGCGGGACTCGGGTGTGCCTGCTCCGGATGGGCCTGGCTCGCGTGAGCCTGGGCCGCCGAGAGCATCCGGCGGCGCAGCGGGAAGTCGACCGGGCGGCGGTTGTCCGGGTCGACCAGGGAGAAGTCGGTGATCTCGTTGCCCCAGTAGAGGTCGGGCACGCCGGGCAGCATGAGCTGGACCAGCTTCTGGCCCAACGAGTTGGACCTGGCGTACGGCTCGATCCGCGCGGCGAACTCCTTGATCGAGGCGCCGCACTCCTCGACGGCCCGGGTGACGAAGTCGCGGATGCCGCGCTCGTAGGCCGGGTCAGGGGCGGCCCAGGAGATCGAGGTCTTGGCCTCGCGGGCCGCCTTGAACAGGTAGTCGAAGAACCTGTCGGGGCCGATCGGCCAGGAGGCCATCAGGTTCTGCCAGGCCAGGTAGTCCAGGGCCGGGTCGAAGGAGACCTTCGAGGACCACTCGCCGACCGCCGCCGCCCACTCCTGGGGAAGCTCGGACAGCACGGCCAGCCGGGCCCGCACGTCCTCCGAGCGCTTGGTGTCGTGGGTGGACAGCGTCGTCATCGTGCCCGGCGACATCCGCCGGCAGAACGCGTGGAACTCCTCGATCGGCTCGCCGAACCTGTCGGGCTCGCCGCCCACCTCGTTCAGGCAGGACAGCGGGTACCAGCGGTAGAGGGCGGTGTCCTCCACGCCCTTGGCCATCACCGGGCCGCAGGTCTGCTGGAAGCGGACGACCGCCTCTGCGGGCCCGGCCAGCACCCGCTGGACGACCTCCGCCACCGGGGCGCCCTCGGGCAGCCGCCCCGCGGCGACCTGTCCGGCCTCCTCGACGATCTGGGCCGAGATCTCCGGCACCGGCTCGCCCGGCACCGCGTAGGCCCGGTAGACCGGCATCGCGGCGAGCAACTCCACCAGTGTCCGGCGGTCGGAGCCGACGACGGCGTGCAACCTGTCGATCTCCGCGTCGAAGAACAGGCTCAGCACCTCCGCCTTGGACTCGCGGACCACCGCGGCGTAGCCGGCGGGCATACCGGTCTGCAGGGTGAACAGCTCCACCAGCGGCTCTTTCCCCGCCGGGTCGACGAACAGCCCGGTGATCCGGTTGAGCACCTCGTAGCCGGTGGTCCCGTCGCACTCCCAGTCCGCGGGCAGCCGCTCGGAGCCGATCAGGATCTTCTCCGCCACGGTCCACACACCCGAGGCGGCGCGCAGCCGCGACAGGTAGCCGCGCGGCTCGGCGAGCCCGTCGGGGTGGTCCACCCGCAGCCCCTGGATGACCCCCTCCCGGACCAGCGAGAGGATGACGGCGTGCGTGGCGTCGAACACCTCCGGGTCCTCCACCCGCAGCCCGATCAGCGAGGAGACGTCGAAGAACCGGCGGTAGCCGGGCCCGCGCCGCCAGTCGACCAGCCGGTAGTTGGTGTCCGGCAGCGGGAAGACGTGGTCGTGGTAGCGCAGCACGTCACCGTCGACCACCGCCTCCCCCGAGTCGCCGAGCACCGGCATGTTCACCTTGCCGTCGCCGCCGGCCCAGTCGATGTCGAACCAGGACGTGTACCGCGACTTCTGCCCCTCGGCGAGCACCGACCACAGTTGCGCGTTGTCCGACTCCGGCACCGGGACCGTCATGTGGTTGGGCACGATGTCGACGACGATGCCGATCCCGTGCTGGGCGAGCGTCGCCGACATCGCCCGCAGCCCCTCGATCCCGCCGAACTCCTCGCGGACGCGCGAGTGGTCGATCACGTCGTAGCCGTGCCGCGACTCCGGCACGGCCTGCAGGATCGGCGACAGGTAGACGTGGCTCACCCCCAGATCCCGCAGGTACGGGGCCAGCTCGGCCACCTTGTCGAATCCGAAGTCGGGGGTCAGCTGGAGCCGGTAGGTCGAGACCGGCACCTCGTAGGAGTCGGGCGAGGGCGGGGGCTCGGGTACCTCCTCGGGGAATTCCACCGGCTCCGGCACGTTCTCGCCGAACAGTGCCGCCCCGGGGTCCGCCGGGACCTCGCCGTGGGCGACCTGCGGCGGGACCACACCGGGCACCGGCTCTCGCGGTACCACGGTGGGCACGGGCTCGGGCGGGACCACGGTGGGCGCGGGCTCCAGCGGAGCGGGCTCGGGGGTGGGTTGCGTGATGGGCTCAGACACGGCGCAACACCCTCACCGAGCGGCCGACCACCGGCACGCTCTCTCCGGCCCGGCAGACCCGGGTGTCAACCGTGATCGGCATCGCCGTGTCGATCTCTGTCAGCCACATCTCACCGTAGTCCTTCGGAAGGGTGAACTTGATGACGTCGTGGTGGGCGTTGAACAGCAGCAGGAACGAGTCGTCGACGATCTGCCGCCCCCTGCGGTCGGGCTCGGTGATGGCCTCACCGTTCAGGAAGACGGCCAGCGACCTGGCATAGCCAACGTTCCAGTCGGCGTCGGTCATCTTCTCCCCTCTCGGAGTGAGCCAGGCGATGTCGCTGAGGTTCTCCTCGGAGCCTCGTACGGGCCGCCCGTAGAAGAACCTGCGCCGCCGGAAGACCGGGTGGTCGGCGCGGAGCCTGGCCAGCCGCCGGGTGAACTCGAGCAGCAGCCAGTTCTCCCTGACGTCGGACCAGTCGACCCAGCTCAGTTCGTTGTCCTGGCAGTACACGTTGTTGTTGCCCCGCTGGGTGCGGCCCAACTCGTCGCCGTGGGAAATCATCGGAACGCCCTGGGACAGGAAAAGAGTGGTCAGGAAGTTGCGCTTCTGCTGCTCGCGCAGCGACTCGATGGCCAGCGAGGCGGGCCCCTCCTCACCGCAGTTCCAGGAGCGGTTGTCGTCGGTGCCGTCCCGGTTGTCCTCGCCGTTGGCCTCGTTGTGCTTGCCGTTGTAGGAGACGAGATCCTGCAGGGTGAACCCGTCGTGGCAGGTGACGAAGTTGATGGAGGCGGCGGGGCGGCGGCTGTCGTCCTGGTAGAGGTCGCTGGAGCCGGTCAGCCTGGAGGCGAACTCGGGCAGCGAGGCGGGCTCGCCCCGCCACAAGTCGCGGATCGTGTCGCGGTACATGCCGTTCCACTCGGTCCACCTGGCGGGGAAGTTGCCCACCTGGTAGCCGCCGGGGCCGACGTCCCACGGCTCGGCGATCAGCTTGACCTGTGACAGCACCGGGTCCTGCTGGACCAGGTCGAAGAAGGCGCTCAGCCGGTCGACCTCGTGCAGCTCCCGCGCCAACGTCGCGGCCAGGTCGAACCTGAAACCGTCCACGTGCATCTCGATGACCCAGTAGCGGAGCGAATCCATGATCATCTGAAGCACGTGCGGGGAGCGCATGAACAGGCTGTTGCCGGTGCCCGTGGTGTCCAGGTAGTACCGCCTGTCGTCGTCGACCAGACGGTAGTAGCCGGTGTTGTCGATGCCCCGCATGCTCAGCGTCGGGCCCATGTGGTTGCCCTCGGCCGTGTGGTTGTAGACCACGTCGAGGATGACCTCGATGTTCGCCTCGTGCAGGGCCTTGACCATGGCCTTGAACTCCAGCACCTGCCCGCCGCGCTGCCCGGTGCTGGAGTAGGCGTTGTGCGGGGCGAAGAACCCAATGCTGTTGTAGCCCCAGTAGTTCGTCAGCCCCCGCTCGACGAGGACGTGGTCGGTGACGAACTGGTGTACCGGCATGAGCTCGATCGCCGTCACCCCGAGGGCGGTCAGGTGATCGATGATCTCCGGATGCCCGATCGCCGCGTAGCTGCCCCGGATCCGCTCAGGGATCTTCGGGTGGTTGATCGTCAACCCTTTGACGTGCGCCTCGTAGATCACCGTGTTGTGGTACGGAGTGCTCGGCGGCCGGTCGTGCCCCCACCCGAAGAACGGGTTGATCACAATGGAGCGCGGCACGAACGCGGCCGAGTCCGCGTCGTTGCGGCTCTCCGGATCGCTGAAGCGGTAGTCGTACACCGCCTCGTCCCAGTTCACGTCCCCCTCGACCGCCTTGGCGTACGGATCGAGCAGGAGCTTGGCCGGATTGCACCGCTGTCCCCTCCGCGGATCGTACGGGCCGTGCACGCGGTAGCCGTACCGCTGTCCGGGACCGACGCCGGGCAGGTAGCCGTGCCAGACGAAGCCCTCACACTCGGTGAAGGTGACCCGTGTCTCCCGGTTCTCCTCGTCGAACAGGCACAGCTCGACACGTTCGGCGGCCTCGGTGAAAAGCGCGAAGTTGGTCCCCGCGCCGTCGTAGGTGGCCCCGAGAGGATAGGGATCACCCGGCCATATCTCGATCATTGCACCGCCCCTTCAGCGGTGAACAGATATGCCCCGTCTCAGCCTGGCCATGCGCACATCTCCACTCCTGCGAAAGTGATCTCGGAGTCACCCGACGACATGCCTGGACGGACCCCGGTCAGGCCGGGCGAAACTCCTGGGCCAGCGCGCGGATCGCGGGTTCGTACACGCGCGGACCCGCCCCGGCGGCGAACGCCTCCGCCGCCCGCAGGTGAACTCCGGCCCGCTCCTCGTCACCGTCGAGCAGGGCCAGCCGGGCCAGGCACAGGTCGGTCAGCGACCAGCCGAGCAACCGTCCCGCGTGCGGGGCGAGCCTGCGGTACAGGATCCTCCCCGCGACCTCGTCGCCGAGCGCCGCGCAGATCTCGCTGACGGCGTCCGGGACGAACCGGTAGGCCAGCTCGGGGCCGAGCGCCGCGAAGCCGTCGCGGGCGAGTTCGGCGAAGACCTCCCGTGCCGCGTCCGTCCTGCCCAGGTCGATCAGGGCCAGACAGCGCAGGATCCGCCAGGGGATCTGCCCCGGACGGTGGGCGAGCATCTCATCGGAGAGCGCGAGCGCCTCGCCCGCCGCGCCCTCGGCCCGCAGCTCCAGGAAGCGGAACGTCTCCCGCCGCAGCAGCGCGTCGCCCCTGCCCAGCGCACCCTCCGGGTGGGCCGCGCCGGACGCGTCGGCCTCGGCGAGCGCGTCCGTGAACCGCCCGGCCAGGTAGGCATGGACCGCACTCTGCCAGGCGGCCAGGCTGACCATCGAGGGAAGCCGCAGCCTCTCCGCGCTCTCCCGCAGCCAGACGAGCAGCTCCGCGGCAGGGCCCGCGGCGCCCTGGGCGTTCAGCTCGACGTACTCGTTCTCCCTGCCGATCCACTCGGTGGCCAGGTCGCCGGTGCGGCGGCCGATGTCCACGATCTCGGCGACGACCGCCCGCCGGCGGTCGTGATCGTGGCCGGACCGCAGCAGGATCTCCAGGGCGATCAGCGTCCTGGACAGGGTCCGGTCCTCCCCGGTGCGGCGAGCCAGCCGCACCGCCTCCTCCGCCATCGCCACGCTTCGCTCGACGGGCCGGCCGGTGGAGCCGGTCAGCGCGGCGGCGGCGAGCAACTGGGCCCGCCACGGCGAGTCCTCCACGAGGTCGGAGGCGAGCACCCGGTCGATGCGCTCGGCCAGCCTGTCGATCCCGGTCATCTCCTCGTACATGGCCAGATAGATCGGGTTTGAGAAACCCAGCACCGCCCTGGCCAGCCGGTTGTCGTCGCCGAGCCCTTCGGCGGCCTGCGCCGCGGCCTCCAGCGAGGCGTGGGCCGCGCCGCTCGTCCCCGAGGCCGCCTGCGCCTCGGCCAGGTCCAGCAGGAGGTCGCAGCGGAGCCCGTTGTCGGCCCCCGGCAGCCGGTCGATCAACGCGATCGCCTGTTCCAGGCTCTCCACCGCGTCCTCGTGGGCGAACTGCGCGGTCGCCTGGGCCGCCGCGCGCCGGGTGTAGCCGATGGCCCTGCCCGCCATCGCGGGAGTCAGCAGGCCCTCGCGGCAGTGGTGGGCGATCTCGGTCAGCCGCGTCCCGTTCCGTTCCTGGAGCACCTCCGCGATCCGCGTGTGCAACCTCCTGCGGCGTAGCGGCGGCAGCGCCTCGCGCAGCACGTCGCGGACGATGTCGTGGACGAACCGGCAGCTCGCCCCCTCCCCTTCGACCAGCAGCCGGGCCCCCACGGCGGCGTCGACGATGTCGAGGACCCGCCCCTCGGGCAACTCCGCCACGTGCGTCAGGATGTCGGTCGCCGCCTCCCTGCCCAGCAGCGCCGCGACGGTCAGCACCTCCTCGGTGTCGGGTGGCAGGTGGGCCATCCGGCCGCGCACCACGTCCGAGAGCGCCTCGGGGGTCTCCCCCAGCTGTAGCACCTCACCCAGGAAGAACGGATTGCCCGCGGTCAGCCTGCCCATCTCCCCGGCCCGTCCCGGGTCGGCGCCCGCCCGTCCCAGATACTCGCGGATCTCCTCCTCCGCCAGGCCGCGCAACAGGAGCCGCCGCACGTGCGGCAGCCGGAGCAGCACGCCGAGGGTGCGCTCCAGCGACTCGCCGGGACGCACGTCGGTGTCGCGGTACGTGGCCACGACCACCAGCTCCGGGCACAGCCGGGTGGAGGCCAGGAACTCCAGCAACCGCAGCGAGGAGGTGTCCGCCCATTGGAGGTCGTCCAGGACCACCAGCACCCGGCCGTGCTCGTTCAGCAGCCGGGCGAACGCCTCGTACAACTCGAACTGCCCCGCCTGCCCGGTCCCGGCTCCGGCTCCGGCGAGTTGCGGCAGTTCGCCGACCCTGCCGACCAGGTCCTGCACCGCCTGTGTCCAGGGCCAGAATGGCGGCGCGCCGGTGCCGTCCCAGCAGCGGCCCCACACCACCCGCCGGCCCCGCGCCCGCGCGACGTCGGCCGCGTACTCGGCGAGGCTGGTCTTGCCGATACCCGGCTCCCCGGCGAGCAGCACCACCCGGTGCCCGTCTCCGGTGACCGCCCGCTCCAGAACTCCGGCCTCCGCCTGCCGGCCCACCAGCCCGGTGCCGTTCTCCGGCCCGACCGGCCCCGCCGCCCCTGCCGCCGTCTCGGCACCGGTCGCCGCCGCCACGACGGCTGTCCTTCCCGCGTGCTCCGCCGTGTGCCTGGGCCTCAGCGCGGGATCCTGCCCGAGGATGCGCCGCTCCATCTCCCGCGACCGGGGGTCGGGGTCCAGACCCAGGTCCTCCATCAGCAACCGGCGTCCCTCGGCGAGCAGGCCGAGCGCGTCCGCCTGCCGCCCCGCCTGGTAGAGCGCGTGGGCGGCGAGCGCCCGCAGCCGCTCCCTGAACGGATGGGCGGCGACCAGCTTGGCCAGCCTGTTCGTCGCCGCCGTTCCCCGGCCGAGCGCGAGCTCCGCCTCGGCCAGGTCCTCCTCGATCGTCAGCCGCAACTCGATCAGGTGCGCGCGCTCCTCCGCCGCCCAGGAGGACTCCGCGAGACCGTCGAGCGGTTCTCCGCGCCACTCCCCCAGGGCCAGCCGCAGCTCCCGCACCGCCCCCTCGTGATCTCCCGCCGCGCCCAGGCTCCTGCCCTCGGCCATCTGCCCCCGCACCCTGCCCAGGTCGATCGCGGCGGCGGGGACGTCCAGGAGGTAGCCTCCCGGCCTGCTGGTCAGGACCTTCGGGGGCACCTCCCTCGGCCTGCCCGGCTCGAAGACGCGGCGGAGTTTGGAGACGTACGCCTGCACGGTGTTGAGCGCCCCCGGAGGGGGGGCGTCCTCCCAGAGGGCGTCGATCATCCGGTTCGGCCCGACCGGTCGCGGGGCCGCGAGGACGCATATCGCCAGCACCAGCCGCTGCTGGTAGGGGCCGATGTCCACTACCGCCCCGCTGTCGGCGGTCACCTCGACCGGGCCAAGCACACGAAAGTCCATCCGGCCACCTCGCTCGCGAACTGCGCCGATATTAACCTTTCACACCAGCTGTCCCGTCCAACCCGTAACAGTCCCGAGGCTTCCAGCTCCGCATATTCTCAGTCGGACGCGTTAACCTCCGTCCAGACCACCCATCAGGGGGCTCCGGTGGACTGCCGGAAAACAGCGGAACTCTGGTCGCCGCCCTCCCCGGGCAGCGGCCCTTCTTCACGAGTGGAGGACATGAGGAATGGGTGGATTCAAGAAGTTCCTACTGAGAGGGAACCTCGTCGAGCTGGCCGTGGCGGTCGTGGTCGGGGCGACCTTCAGCGGGCTGGTGCAGGCTCTGGTCAAGGACCTCATCACGCCGTTGATCGGGGCGGTCACCGGCGGCCGGGAACCGGACTTCTCGGAGTACGTGTTCACCGTCAACGGCGCCAAGTTCATGTACGGCGACTTCATCAACCACCTGCTGAGCTTCCTGATCATCGCCGCGGTCATCTACTGGCTCGTCGTGATGCCGATGACCCGGCTGATCGGCTACTTCGACCGGAACAAGGAGGCCACCGAGAAGGAATGCCCGGAGTGCCTCAGCGACATCCCGGTCGCCGCCAGGCGCTGCGCGTTCTGCACCGCGGTGCTGTCGGAGATCCTCATCGCCGACAGACCCCCGGCGTAGGAGCCTTCTTCCCCCGGGCGGTACGACCTTCCGGTCGGCCGGGAGGGTCCTTCGGAGGACAATGGGGGCGTGAGCTTCGAACTGGCCGTCTGGCACGAGCACAAGCCGATCACCAGGGAACACGCTGAGCACGTCTTCCAGACCTTCCGCCATGGGAGGCCGCATGGCGGAAGGTCCCACCCCGAAGGGCAGGAGCCCGAGGAGGGTCACCCCGGGGTGGCGGCGTTCGTCGAGCGGCTTCCCGAGGCCGAGCGGCTCTCCGCGGCCTTCGCCCTGGTGACCGTGGACCTGGAACGGGCCGACGAGGTGGCGGCCGAGGTCTTCGCCCTGGCCGCCGAGTGCGGGCTGGTCTGCTACGACCCGCAGCGCGGCCTGGTGCACAACCTGTCTCCGCGCGGCGTCTATCCCGCCATGGAGATGCGTACGGGTGACGGGATGATCGTGGTCTCGCCGGACCTTCAGCTCATCCGTGACGCGCTCGCCGGCATGTCACCGCAGAACCCGTTCACGGCGCTGGTCGTCTTCGGCGAGCACTTCGTGCAGAGTTCGCCGGAGATCTCGGGCTACGAACTGGAGTACAAGGACAGCGTCCGGAACCGGATGTTCCGCACACATGTTCCCGACCTGGAGGCGGTGCAGACCGCTTTCACCGAGTACGCCACCGGAGAGCGCGCTTTCCTGGAGCGTCACGACTGGCGTCTTGTCTGACTTTTCCGGGTGCGGTTCTCGCTGTGTGCCGCATGGCGGGTTTTCGCTGTGCGCTGCGGTGAGCGGGTGTTCCGGGCCGGCATCTCGTCTGACTCGTTCGGGTACACGGCTTGTTCGCCGTGCCCGCTGCGGTGGGCGGGTGGTCCGGCCGGCCGTCTCAGTGGCCGTCTGGTGATTTCGGCCTCCGGCCTGTTCGGGCGCGGTGGTTGCGGGCTTTTTTTAAGCCGGCCGGACCAC
>NZ_JBFAQY010000062.1:0-16143 GCF_040678965.1 Streptosporangium sp. NPDC049248 | reverse complement strand
GGGTTGCACGGCGACGTGGTCGGCGCCGGCCGGGTAGTGGGCGCGGACCCTTCGGTGACGGGGGCCGCCCACCCACCGGTAGCCGTTCCGCCTCCCGGGCGTCAGCTCACGCCGAGCAGGTCCACGACGAAGATGAGCGTCTCGCCCGGCTTGATGCGGTTACCCGCACCGGCGTTGCCGTAGCCGAGGTGCGGCGGGATGGTGAGACGGCGACGGCCGCCGACCTTCATGCCCGCGACGCCCTGGTCCCAGCCCGCGATGACCCGGCCCCCGCCCAGCGGGAACTGGAAGGCGTCGCCGCGGTTCCACGACGCGTCGAACTCCTCGCCCGTCGAGAAGGCCACGCCGACGTAGTGCACGGTGACCTGGTGCCCTGGCTTGGCCTCCGGGCCGTCTCCTACGACGATGTCGACGATCTCCAGCTCCGAGGGCGGGGCGCCTTCCGGAAAGTCGATCTCCGGCTTCTCCAGTGCCACGTGGTTCTCCTTGGTTGGATACACGCCGGTCGATTTCCGACCGGCCGGACGACTCTACGGGGTCCGGCGCCGCCACGAGAGCCACGGGGGCGGGATGGCTCCCGCGTCGTCCTTCGGGGAGGGACCGTGGAGACAAGGCGCACGGGATTCACCACCGGAGTAACGGCGCGCGTGGGCATGGCGGGACGGGTCGTCGGGCCACCTGGTCCATCTGGTCCACAGTCGGCGGCATCCACGCCGCGGGTGGCCGGCGACGGGCGGAGCCCTGTTGAGAGTCGTTGGGGAGCGCTCTCTGGTTGAGAGAGTGACCCGGCCCGCAAGGAGTGTCAAGGGTCCGGAGCGGCATCGCGGAACACGATGGAAACGCGACCTTAATGTGACCTTTCTTTGTGGGAGCGCTCCATCCACCGCTAAATCTAACTCTTAAACATGTTTGACCTGGGAAAACGCCCCGAAGCCTGGGAGGGTGCTTTCCGGGAAAAGTCGACTTCAGGGCTCAGGTCGGCATTCGAAGGGGCCGTTGACAGGCAACCCCGTTGGCATCAATCTGCTCAGGGAGCGCTCTCTCCATGATCATTTATGAGGCCCCTAGGAGGGTTCCATGCGTAAGTCACGCCACCGGTTCCTCGCCCCGATGGTCGCCGCCTCCGCCCTGGCCCTGGGCCTTACCGCCTGTGGCGGCGACAGCGGCGGTACCACCGCAGACGGTGGGGCGGCCTCCCGGCCGGCCGAGAAGATCAAGCTGACCGTCGGACTGTTCAGCGACTTCCACTTCGCGCCGCTGTACGAGGAGTTCAAGAAGACCCACCCCAACGTGGAGATCGTGGAGCGCCGCGCGCAGTTCAACGACCACCACACCAACCTCATCACGCAGCTCACCACCGGCGCGGGTGCCGCGGACGTGGTCGCGGTCGAGGGCGGCTACATCGGTGCCTTCACCCCCGTGCCCGACAAGTTCCACAACCTCAAGGAGTACGGTCTGGACTCGCGCCAGAGCGAGTACCTCGACTGGAAGTGGAACCTGGGCGTCTCCAACGACGGTTCCTCGCTCATCGGGCTGGGCACCGACGTCGGCGGCCTGGCCATGTGTTACCGCCCCGACCTGTTCAAGAAGGCCGGCCTGCCCACGGACCGCGACGAGGTGTCGGCGCTCTGGCCCACGTGGGACGCCTACGTCGAGACGGGCAAGAAGTTCGTCGCGGCCAAGGTGGAGGGCGCCAAGTTCACCGACGGCCCCGGAGAGCACTTCCGTGCCATGGTCGAGCAGGCCCCCGTCGGGTTCTACGACGCCCAGTACAACATCGTCGCCGCCACCAACCCCGAAGTGCGCAAGGCGTTCGACACGGGCGTGAAGATGATCGACAACGGTCTCTCCGCCAACCTCGCGGCCTTCTCGCCGCCGTGGAACACCGGAATCGCCAAGGGCACCTTCGCCACCATGGTCTGCCCGGCCTGGAAGACCGGCACGATCAAGGACCAGAAGCCCGGTGAGGGCACCTGGGACATCGCCGCGGTGCCCGGTGGCGGCGGCAACCAGGGCGGCACCCACCTGGTGCTGCCCAAGCAGGGCAGGCACCCCAAGGAGGCGGCGGAGCTGATCAACCTGCTGACCAGCAAGGAGAGCCAGATCAAGCTCTTCAAGGAGGCCAGCGCGCTGCCCTCGCTGCCCGCCCTGTACGACGACCCGGCGGTGTCCGAGTACGTCAACCCGTACTTCGGCAACGCGCCGATCGGCAAGATCTTCACCGATGCCGCCAAGGCGCTCAAACCACAGCCCGTCGGTCCCAAGGCCGGTGACGTCCTGAAGGCGATCGGCGACGGTCTCCAGCGGGTCGACCAGGGCAAGCAGAACCCCGAGGAGGCCTGGAAGCAGGCGCTCGAGGACGTCGGCAGGATCAAGTAGCCGCCCCTTCGGCCGACTGGTCTCGCACCGGTCGGCCACCTGCCTGCCGTCCACATGAGCCGTACGCCGCTCTTCCACAGCGAATCATCGAAAGGAGCTGCCATGGCCACTCGGGCACCCGATCGCCTGGCGGCTGTCCCGGCGGGCAAGCCGACGGGGCCTCGCCGCCGCCTCCAGCGCCACCTGGTCCACCAACTCGACGTCAAAGGCTCGCCGTACGCGTACGTGGCCCCGTTCTTCCTGCTGTTCTCCGCCTTCGGGCTGTTCCCCCTGGCCTACACCGCCTGGGTGAGCCTGCACGAGTGGACGCTGCTCCGGGACGAGCAGCCCTTCGTCGGCCTGGAGAACTTCAGGACGCTGCTCGCCGACGACTACTTCTGGAACGCCACCTTCAACACCCTGTCCATCGGGGTGCTGTCCACGGTTCCGCAACTGCTGCTGGCCATCTGGCTGGCCCACCTGCTGAACCGGCCGTTGCGGGCGCAGACCTTCTTCCGCATCACGCTGCTGCTGCCCAACGTGACCAGCGTGGTCGCGGTGGTGGTCATCTTCAGCCAGCTCTTCGGCCGCGACTTCGGCATGATCAACTGGATGCTGTCGCTGTTCGGCGTCGGCGGTGTCGCCTGGAACGAGGGCGTGCTGAGCTCCCACGTCGCCATCTCCATCATGATCATGTGGCGGTGGACGGGCTACAACGCGCTGATCTTCCTGGCGGCCATGCAGGCCGTGCCGCGTGAGCTGTACGAGGCGGCCACCCTCGACGGCGCGAGCGACATGACCCAGCTCCGCAGGATCACCGTCCCGATGATCAGGCCCACGATCGTCTTCGTCGTCATCACCTCGACGATCGGCGCCATGCAGATCCTCGCCGAGCCGCTGCTGTTCGGCTCCTACATGATCACCGGAGGGGTGGACCGGCAGTACCAGACGCTCTCGCTGTTCATCTACGAGAACTTCACCAAGCTCGACTTCGGCTACGCCTCGGCCATCTCCTGGATGATGTTCGTCTTCATCGTCCTGGTCGCCGGCGTCAACTACCTGATCACCCGCCGCGCGAAGGGAGGGCTGACGTGAGCGCCCGCACCGCCGTCTCCGGAACCCGGCGCTCCGAGGCCGCCCGCAGGCTCACCTATCTCACGCTGGCGGCGGTGGCGTTCTTCTCCATGCTGCCGCTCTACTACAGCATCGTGGTGGCCTCCCGCGACAACGCGGCCCTGGCCGACGTCCCGCCGCCGCTGGTGCCCGGCGGCAACTTCTTCGCCAACGTCGCCCGCGTCTTCGACACCGTCCCCTTCGCCCTGGCGATGGTCAACTCCGTCCTGGTCTCCGGCTCCGTCGCGATCGCGGTGATGTTCTTCTCCACGCTGGCCGGGTTCGCCTTCGCCAAGCTGCGTTTCCGCGGCCGCAACGCCCTGCTCCTGCTCACCGTGGCGACCATGATGGTGCCGACCCAGCTCGGCATCATCCCGCTGTACATGCTGATGGTGAAGCTGGAGTGGACCGGCACCATGTACGCGCTGATCGTGCCCGCGCTCGTCAACGCGTTCGGCGTGTTCTTCATGACCCAGTACCTGTCCCGGGCACTGCCGACCGAGCTGCTCGAGGCCGGCCGGGTCGACGGCTGCAGCACCTGGGGCCTGTTCTGGCACGTCGTGCTTCCGGCCGCCCGCCCGGCGGCGGCGGTGCTGGGCATGCTCACCTTCATGTCCGTCTGGAACGACTACTTCTGGCCGCTGGTCGTGCTGACCCCGGAGGATCCGACGGTGCAGGTCGCCCTGTCCACACTGGCCAGCGGGTACGTCAACGACTACGTGCTCGGCCTGGCGGGCACCACGCTCGGCACCCTGCCGCTGATGCTGGTGTTCGCTCTTCTCGGTAAACAGATCATCGGAGGAATCATGCAGGGAGCGGTGAAAGGATGACCGTCGTCGGCACTCGGGGGGCCACTCTTACGGAAGGGCGTGCGGACTTCCCCATCGGTTTCGTCTGGGGTGCGGCCACCGCGTCCTACCAGATCGAGGGGGCCGCGAAGGAGGACGGCCGCGGGCCCTCGATCTGGGACACCTTCTCGCGTACCCCGGGCAAGGTCGCCGGGGGCGACACCGGCGACGTGGCGTGCGACCACTACTTCCGTCACGCCGACGACGTCTCGCTGATGAGCGAGCTGGGCCTGGCGGCGTACCGGTTCTCGGTGGCCTGGCCCAGGGTCCAGCCGCACGGGAGCGGCCCTGTCAACGCGCGGGGCCTGGACTTCTACAGCCGCCTGGTGGACCGGCTGCTGGAGGCGGGCATCACGCCGTACGTCACCCTCTACCACTGGGATCTTCCGCAGGCGCTGGAGGACGCGGGGGGGTGGCCCGAGCGCGACACCGCCTACCGGTTCGCCGAGTACGCGGCGGCCGTGTACGCGCGGCTGGGGGATCGCGTCCACAACTGGACGACCCTCAACGAGCCGTGGGTGGCGGCCTTCCTCGGCTACGGCAACGGGGTGCACGCGCCCGGCAGGACCGACCCCGCGGCGGCCTTCCGCGCGGCCCACCACATGCTGCTGGGACACGGGCTGGCGGCACGGGCGCTCCGCGAGGCGGGCGCACGAGAGATCTCGCTGGTCCTCAACCTGTCGCCGGTGATCACCCCGGCTCAGGTGGCCGATCCGGGGGCCGCGCCCTCGGAGGCGGACGCGGAGGCGGTCGGCCGGATCGACACCCTGCTGACCAGGCAGTTCGTCGACCCCGCAGTGCGCGGGGAGTATCCCGCCGAGTTCCTCGACATCGTCGGGCGCAACGGGGGCGTCGAGCACATCCGGGACGGCGACCTGGCGATCATCAACCAGCCGATCGACCTGCTGGGGATCAACTACTACAACCCATGCGTGGTGGAGTCGGGTCCGGGGCGGGCGGCCGACGCGGCGTGGCCGGGCAGCGAGGACATCAGGTTCTGCCCGGTGGACGGCGTGCCGGCCACCGCGATGGGCTGGCCGATCGTGCCGAACGGGCTCTCCCGCCTGCTGGTGCGGCTCTCCGACGACTACCCGGAGGTCGGCCTGATCATCACGGAGAACGGCGCGGCATTCGACGACGTCGTGGAGGGCGGCCGCGTCCACGACGCGCGCAGGACCGACTATCTGGACGGCCACCTGCGCGCCGTGCACGCCGCGATCGCGGACGGGGCGGACGTGCGTGGTTACCTGCTCTGGTCCCTGCTGGATAATTTCGAATGGGCCGAGGGGTACCGGCGGAGGTTCGGGATCGTACATGTCGACTTCGCCACCCAGCGGCGCCTGCTCAAGGACAGCGCGCTCTGGTATCGCGAGGTCATCGCGCGCAACGGATTGTAGAGGAACACGATGAAACGACCCACCCTGGAGGCGGTCGCCGCCCGTGCCGGGGTCTCCCGGTCGACAGTCTCCCGGGTGGTGAACGGCCAGACCACGGTCACCGCCGACATCCGAGAACTGGTCATGCGCGCGGTGAACGAGCTCGGCTACGTGCCCAACGGGGCGGCGAGGAACCTCGCGACCCAGCGGACCAACTCGGTCGCGCTGGTCGTCTCGGAGTCGCCGAACCGGGTGTTCTCCGACGACCCGATGTTCTCCACGGTCATCCGCTCGGCCAGCCTGGAGCTGGAGGCCGTCAACAAGCAGGTCGTGCTGCTGCTGGCCGGGTCGCCGGAGAGCCACGCCCGGGTGGAGAACTACATAGCCGGCGGTCACGTCGACGGCGTCATGCTCGTGTCGAGCCACGGCGCCGACCCGCTGCCGGTCGCGCTCACCCGGCTGCGCGTCCCGGTCGTCTCCTACGGCAGGCCGGCCGTGCCGGTCGCGATGCCGTACGTCGACAACGACAACGTCGCCGGCGCGGCCACCGCCGTGCGGCACCTGCTGGAGCAGGGCAGGCGGCGCATCGCCACCATCGCCGGGCCGCTGGACATGATCGGCGGCCAGGACCGGCTGGCCGGGTACCGCGAGGTGCTCCGCGACTCCGACCGCCGCTCCATCATCGCGGTCGGCGACTTCACCCGGGAGTCCGGGGCGATCGCGATGCGGCAGCTGCTCGCCGACGACCCGGAGCTCGACGCGGTCTTCGCCGCCAACGACCTGATGGCGATCGGCGCCATGCACGCACTCCGCCAGGCGGGGCGGCAGATCCCCGGGGACGTCGCGATCGTCGGTTACGACGACATAGAGGCCGCCCGCTACACCGACCCGCCGCTCACGACCATCCACACCCCGCACGCCGAGCAGGCCGCGGCCATGGTCCGCCTCCTGCTCGGCCTCCTCGACGGGGGGCCCGCCGAGACCGTGATCGTCGCCACCGAACTGGTCGTCAGGGCGTCGTCGTAGACCCCCGGACGACCAGTTCGGTGGGGAGCATCACCTGTGCCTTCTCCTCCAAATCGAGCACCATGCGGGCGAGCCTCCGCCCCATCTCGACGGTCGGCTGCCTGACCGTGGTCAGCGGGGGTTCGGTGTAGGACGCGGCGGGGATGTCGTCGAAGCCGACCACCGCGACGTCGCCGGGCACCTGCCGCCCCGCCTGGCGCAGGGCCGTGAGCGCGCCCAGTGCCATCAGGTCGTTGGCCACGAACACCGCGTCGAGCTCCGGGTCGTCGGCGAGCAGCTGCCGCATCGCCGACGTACCCGACTCCCGGGTGAAGTCGCCGACCGCGACGATGGAGCGGCGGTCGGAGTCACGCAGCACGGCGCGGTAGCCGTTGAGCCGGTCGATCCCGGCGATCATGTCCTGCGGTCCCGCGATGGTGGCGATCCGGCGGCGCCCCTGCTCCATCAGGTGCCGCACCGCGCGCTCGGCACCGCCGACGTTGTCCATGTCCACGTACGGCAGGCTGCTGGGCACGCTGGGCCGGCCGCTGCACACCACCGGCACGCCGCGCCTGGCGAGGACGCCGGGCAGCGGGTCGGTTCCGTGCATAGAGGCGATGATCACGCCGTCCACATGGCCGTTGGTGGCGTAGCGCTCGACCCGCTGGTAGCCGCCGGCCAGGCCGGTGAGCATCAGCACGAGCTGCTTGTCGGCCTCCTCGATCTCCATGCTGACCCCCCGGATGATCCCGGAGAAGGTGGGGTCCTCGGAGAAGACCCGGGTCGCCGGTTCGGGGAAGACGAGGGCGATCGAGTCGGCCCGCTGGGTGACCAGGCTCCGTGCCGCCTGGTTGGGCACGTAGCCCAGTTCGTCCACGGCGCGGTTGACCGCCTCGCGTATCTCCGGCGCCACGCGCGTGGAGCCGTTGACCACGCGTGAGGCGGTCGCCCGGGACACACCGGCCCGGGCGGCCACCTTCTCCAGGGTTGGTCGGGCCCTCACAGCCCGTTCCGGCGTACTACCTTGCTGTACCACAGGGCGCTGTCCTTGGGGGTACGGCGTTGGGTTCCGTAATCGACGTGTACGACGCCAAAGCGTTTGCGGTACCCTTCGGCCCACTCGAAGTTGTCCAGCAGGGACCAGACGAGGTAACCGCGTAGGTCCGCACCACCCTCGATGGCCGCGTGCGCCGCGCGCAGGTGCCCGTCGAGATAGGAGAGGCGGCCGACGTCGTGCACCTCGCCGTCCTCGACGACGTCGTCGTAGGCGGCGCCGTTCTCGGTGATGATCAGTGGGGTGCCCGGATAGTCGCGCGAGAGCCGCAGGAGCAGATCGGTCAGGCCGAACGGCTGGACCGGCCAGCCCATCGCGGTCTTCGGCGCGTCGGCGAGACCGAAGGCGATGCCCTCGCTGCCCGGGTAGACGGGGTTGGCGGGCTCACCGGTGCGGGCGGCCACGGTCTGCGGGTGGTAGTAGTTCACGCCCAGCAGGTCGATCGGCCGGCTGATGGTCTCCAGGTCCCCGTCCCGCACGAAGGACCAGTCGGTGAAACGGCGGGCCCGCTCCACGACGTCGGCGGGATACTCGCCGCGGAGCACCGGGTCCAGGAAGATCCGGTTCTGCAGGCCGTCGACGAGCTCGGTCGCCGCGACGTCGTCGCCGAGCACGGGGGCGAGGTTGAGCGTGATGCCGACCTTGGTGGCGCCGGAGGCGCGCAGTGCCTGGACGGCCAGGCCGTGGCCGAGCAGCAGGTGGTGGGTGGCGGCGAAGCCCAGCGCGGGCTCGGCGAGGCCGGGGGCGTGGATGCCCGAGGCGTACCCGAGGAAGGCCGAGCACCAGGGCTCGTTCAGGGTGGTCCAGGTCTCGACCCGGTCACCCAGCCGGCCGTGCGCGATCGCGGCGTAGTCGGCGAAGTGCGCGGCGGTCTCCCTGTTGGTCCAGCCGCCGAGATCCTCCAGGGTCTGCGGCAGGTCCCAGTGGTAGAGCGTCACGATCGGGGTGATGCCCGCGCCGAGGAGTTCGTCGACGAGGCGGTCGTAGAAGTCCAGACCGCGCGGGTTCACCGGGCCCGAGCCGTCGGGCTGCAGGCGGGGCCAGGAGATGGAGAAGCGGTAGGCCGCGAGGCCGAGGTCGCGCATGATGGCGACGTCCTCGGGATAGCGGTGGTAGTGGTCGCACGCGACGTCACCGGTGTGACCCGAGTAGACCTTGCCAGGGGTCCGGGAGAAGGTGTCCCAGATCGAGGGCCCCCTGCCGTCGTCCCGGGCTGCGCCCTCGATCTGGTAGGCCGCGGTCGCGGCACCCCAGACGAAGCCCTCGGGAAACCTCAGCACGCCGGAGTCCCGAAGGTCGTAGGACTTTTCGGCGGACATGGTCATGTCCTCACCGTCCCATTCTGTGTGGCTGTTTCGTGAGAGCGCTCTCACGAGCATCACGGTATCGCACGGATCGTGTCAAGAAAAATGAGACTGTAACCGTAATATCACAGTTCTTGACATTGCGTGGTGTGCGGACAATTCTTCCAGAGAGCGCTCTCTCACTCCCCGGCAATGTACATATGGAGGAAGGTCCATGTCGCTCCTCTCTCGGCCCAATCGTGCCGTCCTGGTGGCGGGCACCATAGGGCTGGCGCTGGTCGCCACCGCATGCGGATCCACGGAGGCCAAGCCATCGGCGGGCGGCGGCAGCAGCACGTCCCCCGAATGCGCCGCATTCAGCCAGTACGGCAAGCACGAGGGCAAGACCGTCAGCATCTACTCGCCGATCCGCGACGTGGAGGCCGACCTCTTCGAACAGGCGTGGAAGCCGTTCGCCACGTGCACCGGAATGAAGATCACCTACGAGGGCACCGGCGAGTTCGAGGCCCAGATCCAGGTCCGCGCGGACGGCGGCAACCCCCCAGACATCGCCTTCTTCCCCCAGCCGGGCCTCCTGGAGCGCTTCGCCAAGGCCGGCAAGCTCAAGCCCGCCTCCGAGGAGGTCAAGAAACTCACCGCCGAGGGCTGGTCGGAGGACTGGGCCAAGTACGCCACGGTCGACGGCACCTTCTACGGTGCCCCGCTGGGCGCCAGTGTGAAGTCCTTCGTGTGGTACTCGCCGAAGATGTTCACCGAGAAGGGCTGGGCCGTCCCCAAGACCTGGGACGAGCTCATGACGCTCAGCACCACGATCGCCGGCACCGGCGTCAAGCCGTGGTGCGCGGGCATCGAGTCCGGTGACGCGACCGGCTGGCCGGCCACCGACTGGATCGAGGACATCCTGCTCCGGGAGATCGGCCCCGAGGGGTACGACGACTGGGTGGCCCACAAGCTGGCCTTCAACGACCCCAAGGTCGTCGCGGCGGTGGACAAGGTCGGTGCGATCCTCAAGAACGACAAGTTCGTCAACGGCGGATACGGCCCGGTCAAGTCGATCGCCAGCACCGCCTTCCAGGAGGGCGGCGTCCCGATCACCCAGGGCAAGTGCGCCCTGCACCGCCAGGCGTCCTTCTACGCCAACTTCTGGCCCGAGGGCACCAAGGTCGCCGAGGACGGCGACGTGTTCGCCTTCTACCTGCCGGGCAACGACCCGGCCAAGAAGCCGGTGCTCGGCGCGGGCGAGTTCGTGGCGGCCTTCGCCGACCGTCCCGAGGTCCAGGCGGTCCAGGCCTACCTGGCCTCGGCCGAGTTCCCCACCGCCCGCATGAAGCTGGGCACCTACGTCACCGCCCGCAAGGGCGTCGACCCGGCCAACGCCCAGAACCCGATCGACAAGCTCTCCATGGAGATGCTGCAGGACCCGAGCACGATCTTCCGCTTCGACGGCTCGGACCTGATGCCGGCCGCGGTGGGCGCGGGCACGTTCTGGAAGGGCATGACCGACTGGATCAACGGCAAGGACACCAAGACGGTCCTCGACTACATCGAGGCCTCCTGGCCCAAGTCCTGACATAACTCGATAGGTCCGGTCCCGCGGCCCGCGGGACCGGACCGTCGTTCCCCCCGGCCCGATCCTCCCGGGAGATCCTCCGATGGACTTCGACTTCGCCGCCGAACTGCCCAAACTCGTCCAACTGCTGATCGGCGTCGCCGCGTTCCTGGTGGTGGTCGCGGTGATACTGGTGCTGGTCGACCGCGCCCCGATGCGCCGGCGCGCCTGGACCCACGCCACCATCCTGCTGCTGCCCGCACTCCTGCTGCTCATCATCGGCCTGGTCATCCCGGCCGTGCGGACCACCCTGCTGTCGTTCATGAGCGGTGACGGCCAGCAGTGGGTCGGCATGGACAACTACGGCTGGATGTTCACCCAGCCGGAAGCGGTGACCGTACTGCGCAACACCCTGATCTGGGTGCTGCTCGTCCCGCTGCTCGTGACCTCGGTCGGTCTGGTCTACGCCGTCCTGGTGGACCGCACCCGCTTCGAGGCGCTCGCCAAGTCGCTGGTCTTCCTGCCGATGGCGATCTCCTTCGTCGGCGCGGGCATCATCTGGCGCTTCGTCTACGCCTACCGCTCCGAGGAGCAGGACCAGATCGGCCTGCTCAACCAGCTCGTGGTCGCCTTCGGCGGCGAGCCGCAGCAGTGGCTCCAGGAACCCCCGATCAACACGCTCTTCCTGATCGTGGTCATGGTCTGGATCCAGGCGGGCTTCGCCACCGTCGTGCTCTCGGCGGCCATCAAGGGCATCCCCGCCGAGATCGTCGAGGCCGCCAAGCTGGACGGGGCCACCCCGCTGCAGATGTTCTTCAGGGTGACGCTGCCCTCCATCCGCTCGGCCATCGTCGTCGTGGCGGTCACCCAGTCGATCGGCACGCTCAAGCTGTTCGACATCGTCCGCACCATGACCGGCGGCCAGTTCGACACCAGCGTCATCGCCAACGAGATGTACAACCAGGCCTTCAGGTACGGCGAGACGGGCAAGGGCGCGGCCCTCGCGGTCTTCCTGTTCGTACTGGTCACCCCGATCGTGATCTACCAGATCCGCCAGCGCAGGGAGGCCCTGAGGTGACCGGGCGATCAGGCTGCGCGAGCACGCCCCGGACGGAGGAGGCCACGTGGCCACGTTGACCCAGACCGCGGTGCGGACCCGGGTGGAGAACGCGCCGCAACGCGTACGGCGGCGGTTGAGCGGCCGGGCCGCCAGTGCCGTCGCGATCGTCATCGCCGTCCTGTGGACCACCCCGACCTTCGGCCTGCTGCTCTCCTCGCTGCGCCCGGAGGACCAGATCAAGACCACCGGCTGGTGGACGTTCTTCTCCGATCCGCAGCTCACGCTGGAGAACTACCAGCAGGTCCTGTTCGGCACCTCCTCGTCGTCCGGCCAGATGATGAGCTTCCTGATCAACTCGGTGGTCATCACGATCCCGTCGGTGCTCTTCCCGCTGGCGCTGGCCACCTTCGCGGCGTACGCGCTGGCCTGGCTGCCGTTCCGCGGGCGTGAGTGGATCTACATCGGCATCTTCGCGCTGCAGATCGTGCCGCTGCAGATGTCGCTGGTACCGCTGCTGTCGTTCTTCTCCGAGGGCGTGGCCGTCTTCGGCGTCCAGCTGCTGCCGGCCTGGGACCTGGAGGGGCCGGCCCGCTTCGTCCAGGTCTGGTTCGCGCACACCTGCTTCGCGCTGCCGCTGGGCGTCTTCCTGCTGCACAACTTCATGTCCGAGCTCCCCGGCGAGCTCATGGAGGCGGCCAGGGTGGACGGGGCCAGCCACGGGAAGGTGCTGCGCACGATCGTGCTGCCGCTGGTCGGGCCCGCGCTGGCGACCTTCGCCATCTTCCAGTTCCTCTGGGTCTGGAACGACCTGCTGGTGGCCCTGATCTTCGCCGGCGGCACTCCGGACAGCGCGCCGATGACCGTACGCCTGGCGCAGATGGCCGGTACCAAGGGCAACGAGTGGCAACGCCTGACCTCGGGCGCGTTCGTCTCGCTGGTCATCCCGCTGATCGTCTTCCTGTCGATGCAGCGCTACTTCGTCCGTGGCCTGCTCGCCGGCAGCGTCAAGGGCTGAACCGGCCCCGGGCTCTCGGCCGCCTGTCTCCGGTACGTCCCGGGCACCCGGGACGTACCGGGTTCGCCTCAGGAGCGGGGCGGTTCCGGCGCGGCCGGCCGGGTGTCGGGAGAGGTCACCTTCGAGGGGACCGGGTGCTCCGCGGCGTTCGGCCGCGGCGGGGCGGGCCGGTCCTCGGTGCCCGGCGTGCCGGTGGGGGCGTCAGGGGCGGGGGTGACCGGCCTGGCCGAGGGCGGAGCCGGGGTGGCCGGCTGCGCGGAGAGGCCGGGGGTGACCGGCTGCGGGGGGAGGTTGGAGGTGACCGGGCGGCCGGAGAGGCCGGGAGCGGTCGGCTGCGGGGGGATGTCCGTGGTGAGCGGCTGCGCGGGGGTGGCGTGGCCGGGGGCGGTGGTCTGCGCGGCGGCGGGGTCGTACATACCGGCCGACGGCGGGACCTCCACGACGACGGTGTCGGCCGGACCGGGGAGCGACGACTCCAGGATGGCGCGGGCGTGGTCCAGGTGCGAGGCCGTGACCAGCACGTCGTAGCGGCCGGCGACGATCGCGCTGCGCGAGGCGAAGTCCCGCTTGCCGCGGGTGAAGACATGGTTGATGAACCCGAACGCGGCGCCCATCACGGCGCCCCACAGCGCGGCCCAGAGCACGAGCACGATGAACGACAGCGTGGTCGAGGTGAACAATCCGAGAAACATCCCGACCACGGCGCCGAAGGCCGCACCGCTGCCCGCTCCGGTGAGCGCGGCCCGGCCGTTGGTCACCCTGCCGGTGACGGTCTCCTCGAGTTTCAGGTCGCTGCCGACGATCGCCACGTTCTCGACGGGGAAGCCCGCGTCGGAGAGCCCGTCCACGGTTCGCTGCGCCGCGAGGTAGTTGTCGTAGCCTGCCAGGACCCTCCGGTCCACCACGACCTGCGTGTCCAGGCCGGTGGGCGTCTCGTTCATGGGTGCTCGCCTTTCGGGGGTGGGGGACGACTCGACGGTCCGACTACCCCGTGGCGGCGACAGGATGCGCGCCCGCATCGGCAACTTGCCGCGAGGTGGGGGAGTCCAGCCGGCGGCGCGGCGCGGGCCCGGTGGTGACCACCGGTGCGGCGAGGACGTCCCGGGAGGGGTGGGCGCCGTGGGGACGGCGGCGCCTCACCCCGGCGGGTGAGTCACCAACTCTGGTGGAGCGGCATGCCCTCGGTGTAGCCGGACGCGCTCTGCACACCGATCACCGCGCGCTCGTGGAACTCCTCCAGCGTGGCGGCGCCCGCGTAGGTGCACGAGGAGCGCAGGCCGGCCACGATGGCGTCGATCTGGTCCTCGACGCTGGGCATGGCCGGGTCGAGGTACATCCTGGAGGTGGAGATGCCCTCCTCGAACAGTGCCTTGCGGGCCCGCTCGAAGGGGGAGTCCTCGGCGGTGCGCAGCATCACCGCGCGGGCCGAGGCCATCCCGAAGTTCTCCTTGTACTTGCGCCCGTCGGGAGCGGTACGGGTGTCGCCGGGCGACTCGTAGGTACCGGCGAACCAGGAGCCGATCATCACGTTGGACGCCCCGGCGGCCAGGGCCAGGGCCACGTCGCGGGGGTGGCGGACGCCTCCGTCGGCCCACACGTGGCGGCCCAGCCTGCGGGCCTCGGCGGAGCACTCCAGTACGGCGGAGAACTGCGGGCGGCCCACACCGGTCATCATCCGGGTGGTGCACATGGCCCCGGGGCCGACGCCGACCTTCAGGATGTCGGCTCCCGCGTCGACCAGGTCGCGCACGCCCTCGGCGGTGACGACGTTGCCCGCCGCGACGGGTACGCCGGGGTCGAGCGCGCGGACCGCCCGCAGGGCGCTGATCATCTTCTCCTGGTGGCCGTGGGCGGTGTCCACCACCAGGCAGTCCACCCCGGCGTCGAGGATCTCCTTGGCCCTGGCGGCCACGTCGCCGTTGACGCCGACGGCCGCGGCGACGCGGAGCCTGCCCGAGGCGTCGACCGCGGGCTGGTACAGGGTGGCGCGCAGCGCGCCGGTCCTGGTCAGGATGCCGACCAGCCGGCCGTCGCCGTCCACGACCGGGGCGAGCCGGTGGCGGCCCTCGTGGAGGCGGTCGAAGACCTCGCGGGGGTCGAGCCCGGTGGGCAGGGTGAGCAGGTTGTCGGACATCACCCGGGAGAGCTGCGTGTACATGTCCACGCCGGAACAGTCGCCCTCGGTGACCACGCCGACCGGGCGGTTCTCCCAGTCGACGACGATGATCGCGCCGTGGGCCCGTTTGGGCAGCAGGTTGAGCGCCTCGCCGACGGTGTCGTGCGGGGTGAGCGTCAGCGGTGTGTCGTGGACCAGGTCGCGCTTTTTGACCCAGTCGACGACGCCTGCGACCACGTCGATCGGGATGTCCTGCGGGATCACGGTGATGCCGCCCCGGCGCGCGACGGTCTCGGCCATCCGCTTTCCCGCCACGGCCGTCATGTTGGCGACCACGATGGGGATGGTGGTCCCGGTGCCGTCCCTGCTGGAGAGATCGACGGCGAGCCGTGAGCCGACGGAGGAGAGCGACGGCACCATGAACACGTCGCTGTAGGTCAGGTCGTAGGCCGGTACCGACTCATTAAGAAATTTCACGTTATTCCACCTTATCCCGCGAATTGCCAGAGGTGAACGTTCCCCCTTTCCTTGCTCTCCAAGAGGATCCAGCAGGTCGGAGCGGAGGCTAAGATCCGGTTTGCGTGAGTAAGTGGGTGGCCATGAGGAGGCGTTGTGATCCTGGTTGATCGGCCCGAGATGCTCGTAGTAGGCCATGCCGTACGAACATCGAACGCCGACGAGGCGGAGCCGGGTCGGGGAAGGCTCCGCGCGCTGTGGGCGAGGGCGGGGGCCCCCGGGGCCTTCGCGCACGTGCCGGGACGGGTCGACGAGAACATCTACGCGGTGCTCACCGACTACGAGAGCGACCACAACGGCGCCTATACCCAGATCGTCGGGGTGGCCGTGCGCAGTGCCGCCGCGCTGCCCGAGGGCATGGTGGCGGTCCGGGTGCCGGGGGTGCCCTCGCTGAAGCTGGAGGCCAGGGGGCAGATGCCGGACGTGCTGACCGAGGAGTGGCAGCGGCTGTGGAAGCACACCGAGTCGGGAGGAACCCCGCCGCGGGCTTTCACCACCGACGTGGAGGTGCACCACCCCGAGGGCGCCGACATCTACGCGGCGGTCCTGTCCCCGATGCGCTGAGCGGCCCGGCGCGGCTCCTGCCGCGCCGGGGCGGGTTCAGGACGGCGGGGAAGGAGTCGGCCACTGGGGGTGCGCGTTCAGCAGTGCTTGCGAGGAACCTCGGGTCTTCAGGCCCGAGAGGAATCGCATACGGTGCCGCGCGTTTGACGAATCAACGCTAAACTTCACAGTGTGAAATTCGTTGTGCAGGTCCGACTGTTCCCCACGCCCGCCCAGGAGGCGGCGCTGGCGGACACGCTGCGTCTGTGCAACGAAGCCGCCAATC
>NZ_JBFAQY010000061.1:0-17963 GCF_040678965.1 Streptosporangium sp. NPDC049248 | reverse complement strand
GTGCTGGTCTCGGCGGCCGAGCTGTTCGTCCGTGGGGTGAAGGTGGACTGGCGGCAGGTGCTGACCGGCGGTCGACGGGTCGACCTGCCGACGTACGCCTTCCAGCACCGGCGTTACTGGCCGAGCGGGGTGCGGATCGCCGATGCCCGGGGGCTCGGCCTCGTCGCGGCCGGGCACCCGCTGCTGGGCGCCGCCGTCGGGCTCGCCGACTCCGACGGCGCGCTGCTCACCGGCCTGATGTCGGTGCGCGCGCACCCCTGGCTCGCCGATCACGCGGTGGCCGACACGGCGCTGTTCGCCGGCACCGGGTTCCTCGAACTGGCGATCCGGGCGGCGGACCAGGTCGGCTGCGACCGGGTGGAAGAACTCACCCTGGCCGCCCCGCTGGTGCTCGCCCCGGACGGCGCCGTCGCCGTCCAGGTGGTGGTGAGCGCGTCCGACGAGACAGGCCGCAGGAACCTCGCGATCTACGCGCGGCTCGCCGACGCGCCGGACCAGCCCTGGGTGCGGCACGCGGCCGGTGTGCTGGGGGTCGGAGCGCGTACGGCACGGTTCGACACGGCCACCTGGCCGCCCGAGGGCGCGACGCCCATCGCGCTGGACGGGCTGTACGACGACCTGGCCGAGGGCGGCGTGGTCTACGGGCCCACCTTCAAGGGGTTGCGGGCGGCCTGGCAGCGCGACGGGGAGATCTTCGCCGAGGTCGAGGTGCCGGAGGAGGTCGGCGACGTCGGTCTGTTCGGCCTGCATCCCGCACTGCTGGACGCGGCGTTGCAGCCGGCCTCGTTCATGGAGCTGACGGAGCCGGGCCAGGGGCGGCTGCTGTTCTCCTGGGGTGGCGTCTGTTTGCACGCCAACGGTGCTTCGGCGTTGCGGGTGCGGCTGGTCAAGACCGGAAGCGGTTCGGTGTCGCTGGCGGCGGTGGACGCCGAGGGCGCGCCGGTGCTGACGGCGGAGTCGCTGGTGTTCCGGCCGGTGTCCGCGGACCAGATGCTCGCCTCCGGCGGCCGGGGACCGGAACGGGACGCGCTGTTCACCCTGGAGTGGGTGGTCGCGCCCACCGTCGTCTCTCCGACGGACGCGGTGGCCGGCCTGGACTGTGTCGAGCTGGACTGGTCCGAACCGGGTCGTCCGGGACTGAGCGACCTGCGCTGGGCCGAGCCGGGTCAGACCGAGCCCGGGGCACTGGACCGGGTGCCGGACGTCGTGACCGTCGAGATCGGCTCGCCCGCCGAGGCGGGCGGGGCGGCGGCACAGGAGCTGACCGGCCGGGTGCTGGAACTGCTGAGGCAGTGGCTGGCCGATGACCGGTTCACCGAGTCGAGGTTGGTGCTGGTCACCCGGGGCGCGGTCGCCGGCGGGGAAGACGAGATCGTCACGGATCCGGCGGCGGCCGCGGTCTGGGGGCTCGTACGCGTCGCGCAGGCCGAGAATCCCGGCCGCTTCGTGCTGGTCGACGTGGACGAGCGGGAGACCGGGCTGTCGGCGCTCCCCGAGGCGCTGGCCTGCGGCGAACCCCAGGTGGCGATCCGCGAACACGCGGCCCGCGTCCCCAGGCTGGTCCGCCTGACGCCAGGTGGAGACGGCGCGCGGCGGCTGGATCTCGATGGCACCGTTCTGATCACGGGTGGCACGGGCGGTCTGGGAAGCAACCTGGCCCGGCATCTGGTGGCCGAGCACGGGGTCCGGCACCTGCTGCTGACCGGCAGGAGAGGGCTGGACGCTCCGGGCGCGGTGGAGCTGCAGGCCGAGCTGATCGCGCACGGGGTCGAGGTCACCATCGTCGCCTGCGACCTGGCCGACCGGGACCAGGCCGCGGAGCTGCTCGCCGGCGTGCCGGCGGAGCACCCGCTCACCGCGGTCATCCACACCGCGGGCGTCCGTGACGACGGCATGATCCTGTCGCTGGACGCGCAGCGGCTGGCCAACGTGTTCGGGCCCAAGGCCGACGGTGCCTGGCACCTGCACGAACTCACCCGGAACCTCGACCTGGCCGCCTTCGTCATGTACTCCTCGATGGCCGGGCTGGTCGGCGGCGCGGGACTGGGCGGTTACGCGGCGGCCAACGCCTACCTGGACGCGCTGGCCCAGCACCGCCGGGCCCAGGGCATGCCGGGCCTGTCCCTGGTGTGGGGACCGTGGGCGGCGGACGCCGGTATGGCCGGAGAGCTCTCCGAGACGGACCTCCGCCGGCTGACGGCCGCGGGATTCCAGCTGTTCTCCTTCGCCGAGGGACTGGCGCTGTTCGACGCGGTTCTGGGCTGCGACACGCCGGTGGTCGCACCGGTTCGGCTCAACCTGCCGGCGTTGCGGGCGTTCGGTGAGGTGCCTCCGCTGTTGCGCTCGCTGGTGCGGGGCACCCGCCGTACGGCGGCGGCCCCGGTGTCGGGCGCGGACGGGGCGCTGCTGCGGCAGCTGGCCGGGCTGCCCCCCGCCGACCGCAACCGGCTGGTGACCGAGCTGGTCCGGGCCCAGGCCGCCATGGCACTGGGGCACGCCTCACCCCAGATGGTGGAGGTGCGGAGGGAGTTCCGCGAGCTGGGCTTCGACTCCCTCACCGCGGTCGAGCTGCGCAACCGGCTGAACACCGCCACCGGGCTGCGGCTGCCCGCCACCCTGGTGTTCGACTACCCGACCCCCGTGGTGCTGGCGGAGTTCCTGCTGGCCGAACTGCTGGGTGAGCACGGTGACGTCGTCGTTCCGACGGCGGTCGCGTCGGTGGCCGACGACCCGATCGTGATCGTGTCGATGGCCTGCCGCTACCCGGGTGAGGTGCACTCTCCCGAGGATCTGTGGCGGCTCGTCACCGAGGGGCGCGACGCCATCTCCCCGCTGCCGGTCGACCGGGGCTGGCAGGTGAACGGCGAACTGGACTTCCACGGCGGCTTCATGTCCGACGCCGCGGAGTTCGACGCCGGGTTCTTCGGGATCTCGCCGCGTGAGGCCCTGGGGATGGACCCGCAGCAGCGTGTTCTGCTGGAGACCACCTGGGAGGCGTTCGAGCGCGCCGGAATCGACCCGCTGTCGCTGCGGGGCAGCGACACGGGTGTCTACGTCGGCGCCAGCGGTTCCGGCTACGTCCCGTCGGACGAGGCCCGCGGCTTCATGGTGACGGGCCAGGCGGGGAGCGTGACCTCGGGCCGGCTGTCCTACACGCTGGGACTGGAGGGCCCGGCGGTCACGGTGGACACCGCCTGCTCGTCGTCGCTGGTGGCGATGCACATGGCCGCGCAGGCGCTGCGCGCGGGTGACTGCTCGCTGGCGCTGGCCGGCGGTGTGACCGTGGTGGCCACCCCGATGGGGATCGTGGAGTTCAGCGCCCAGGGCGGGCTGGCCGCCGATGGGCGGTGCAAGTCCTACTCGGATGCCGCCGACGGCACCAGCTGGGCCGAGGGCGTGGGCATGGTGGTCCTGGAGCGCCTGTCCGACGCGCGGCGCAACGGCCACCAGGTCCTGGCCGTCCTGCGAGGTTCCGCGGTGAACCAGGACGGCGCGTCCAACGGGTTGACCGCGCCGAACGGCCCCTCGCAGCAACGGGTGATCCGCCAGGCCCTGGCCGGCGCGGGCCTGACCCCCGCAGAGGTGGACGCGGTGGAGGGCCACGGCACGGGCACCGCGCTGGGTGACCCGATCGAGGCCCAGGCACTGCTGGCCACCTACGGGCAGAACCGGCCGGAGGACCGGCCGCTGCTGCTCGGATCGCTGAAGTCGAACATCGGTCACACCCAGGCGGCCTCCGGCGTGGCCGGTGTGATCAAGATGGTCATGGCGATGCGGCACGGGGTGCTGCCCAGGACGCTGCACATCGACGAGCCGTCCTCGCACGTGGACTGGACCTCGGGCGCGATAGAGCTGCTGACCGAGCCGGCCGAGTGGCCGCAGACCGATCACCCCCGCCGGGCGGCGGTCTCGTCGTTCGGAATCAGCGGCACCAACGCGCACGTGATCATCGAGCGGATCGAAACGCGGGACGTGGAGTCCGAGGAGCGTCCACCCGCGTCGGACGGTGCCGTGCCGGTCCTGGTCTCCGGCCGGTCGGCGGAGGCGCTGCGGGCGCAGGCCGAGCGGCTCGCGGCGTACGTGGACGGCGAGCCCGGTCTGCGATTGGCGGACGTGGCGTTCTCGACGGCCACCACGCGCTCGGCGTTCGAGTACCGGGCGGCCGTGGTGGCCGCCGACCACGCGGGTCTGGGAGCCGGCCTGCGGGCACTGGCCGAGGGCCGGTCGAGCGCGGGCGTGCTGCAGGGGTCGGCCGAGGCCGAATCGAAGCCGGCGGTGTTGTTCACCGGTCAGGGCAGTCAGCGGGCGGGGATGGGCCGGGAGTTGTACGCGCGGTTCCCGGTGTTCGCGGCGGCGTTGGACGAGGTGGTCGCGGAGCTGGACCCGCTGCTGGACGGGTCGTTGCGGGAGGTGCTGTTCGCCGAGCCGGGGTCGGCCGGGGCGGAGGCGCTCGACCAGACCGGGTGGGCGCAGCCGGCGCTGTTCGCGGTGGAGACGGCGCTGTTCCGGCTGGTCGAGTCCTGGGGGGTGCGGCCGGAGGTGCTGGCCGGGCACTCGATCGGGGAGATCACCGCGGCGCACGTGGCCGGGGTGCTGTCCCTGTCGGACGCCTGCGCGCTGGTGGCGGCGCGCGGCCGGTTGATGCAGGCGCTGCCGCAGGGCGGGGCGATGGTGGCGGTGCGGGCCTCCGAAGAGGAGATCGCCGGGCTGCTGGCCGGGCGCGAGACCGAGGTGTCGGTCGCGGCCGTCAACGGCCCGGCGTCCGTGGTGATCTCCGGTGCTGAGCAGGCCGTTCTTGAGGTCGTGGCCGCGCTGGAGGAGCGGGGGGTCAAGACCCGGCGGCTGCGGGTGTCGCACGCCTTCCACTCGCCGTTGATGGACCCGATGCTGGAGGACTTCCGTGCCCTGGCCCGGACACTGACCTTCGGTGCGCCGCGGATTCCGATCGTGTCCACGGTGACCGGTGAGATGGCCACGGCCGAGCAGCTGTGCTCGCCCGGCTACTGGGTGGAGCAGGTGCGAAGCGCGGTGCGCTTCGCCGACGGGGTGCGGACGCTGCACCGGCAGGGTGCCACGGCCTACCTGGAACTCGGGCCGGACGGAGTGCTCACCGCGATGGCCCAGGACACCCTGGCCGAGCTCACGGCTCACGACTCGCCCGCCCAGTTCTCCGGCACCGACGCGGTACTGGTGCCGGTGCTGCGCGGGGACCGGGACGAGCACAGCGCGATCATGGAGGGGCTGGCGCGGCTGCACGTGCGCGGAGTACCGGTGGACTGGCGGGCGGTGCTCCGGGGCGGACACCGGATCGACCTGCCGACGTACGCGTTCCAGCGTCGGCGGTTCTGGCCCGACGCGGCCGGTTCCCAGCCGGGGAACGTGGCGGCCGCCGGCCTGGCCTCCGCCGGGCACCCGCTGCTGGGTGCCGCGGTCGGCCTGGCCGACTCGGCCGGAGTGCTGCTCACCGGCCGGCTGTCGCTGCGGACGCATCCGTGGCTGGCCGACCACGCGGTGGCCGGAACGGTGATCTTCCCGGGTACCGGGTTCCTTGAGCTGGCGATCCGGGCCGGTGACCAGGTCGGCTGCGACCTGGTGGAGGAACTGACCCTGACCGTGCCGCTGGTGCTCGGCGAGAGTGACGCCGTCGCCGTGCAGGTGTGGGTGGGCGCGGCGGCGGAGTCCGGCCGCCGCAACCTGAGCGTCTACGCCCGCTCGGCCGAGGCCGCCGACGAGGAGCCGTGGGTGCGGCACGCCATCGGTGTGCTGGCCGTGGCCGACGGCCGGTCTCGCGCGCTCGCCGACACCCTGGCCGGCTTCGACACGGCGGTGTGGCCGCCGCGCGATGCGACCGCGGTCCAGCTGGACGACCTGTACGAGCAGTTCGCCGCGGGCGGGTTCCACTACGGTCCGGTGTTCCAGGGGTTGAGAGCGGCCTGGCGAAGTGTGGATGGCGCGGTGTACGCCGAGGTCGTCCTGCCCGAGCAGACGCAGCCGAGTGCGGGGGCGTTCGGGGTGCATCCGGCGTTGCTGGACGCGGCGTTGCACGCGGTGAGCTTCGCCGACCTGGACGTGGTCGAGGGCGGCCGGATGCCGTTCTCCTGGGAAGAGGTGTGTCTGCACGCCGGTGGCGCGTCGGTGCTGCGGGTGCGGCTGGCCAGGACCGGTGGCGACGCGGTCTCGGTGATCGCGGTGGACGGTGCGGGGGAGCCGGTGCTGTCGGCGCGCTCGCTGGTGCTGCGGCCGGTCGCAGCCGACCAGCTGACCGTCGGCGGCGGCGATCCGTACCGGGACTCGCTGTTCCAGCCGACCTGGACGGCGTTGCCCGAGATGCCGACGGAGGCCGGCACCGAGCTCGACCTGGTCGAGCCGATCCTGGATCTGACATCGGATCCGGAGGCGGCGCTGGCGGCCTTGGAGACGGTACCGGAGACGGTGACCGTCGCGGTCGGCTCCGCGGCGCGGAGCGACGTGGTCACCGGGGTTCACGAACTGACCATCGCGGCGCTGGGCCTGCTGCAGGCGTGGCTGACCGATGATCGCTGTCGCCGCTCCCGGCTGGTGTTCGTGACCGAGGGCGCCGTCGCGACGAGTGATAACGAGGCCGTCGCGGACCTGGCGGCCGCGGCGGTGTGGGGTCTGGTGCGGTCGGCGCAGTGGGAGGAGCCGGGCCGGTTCGTGCTGGTCGACGTCGACGGGGAGCTGTCCTCATCGGCACTGGCCGGGGTGTCGCTCTCGGGTGAGCCGCAGGCGGCGGTACGCGAGGGTGAGGTGCGGGTTCCGCGCCTGGCGCGGGTGGCGCCGGCCGATGAGGGCGGGCGGCCGTGGGACCTGGACGGCACCGTACTGATCACCGGTGGGACCGGTGGGCTGGGGGCGCAGTTCGCGCGGCACGTGGTGGCCGAGCGTGGAGTGAGGCACCTGCTGCTGGTCAGCCGCAGGGGTATGGGCGCCCCCGGCGCGACGGAACTACGGGCGGAGCTGATCGCGCACGGCGTCGAGGTCGAGATCGTGGCCTGCGATGTGGCGGACCGGGACGCGCTGGCGGAACTGCTGTCAGGGGTACCGGCCGAGCGTCCGCTGACCGCGGTGATCCACACCGCCGGTGTGCTGGACGACGGGACGATCCTGTCGCTGACGGCGGAGCGGCTGGAGGTGGTGTCGCGGCCGAAGGTGGACGCCGCGTGGCACCTGCACGAGCTGACCCGGGGGCTGGACCTGGCGGCGTTCGTGCTGTTCTCCTCGCTGGCCGGAGTGATGGGCAACGCCGGGCAGGGCAACTACGCCGCCGCCAACGCCTTCCTGGACGCGCTGGCCCAGCACCGGCGGGCCGAGGGTCTGCCCGCCCTGTCGCTGGCCTGGGGAGCCTGGACCCAGGACGTCGGGATGACCGGCACGCTGGACGACACCGACATGCGCAGGATGGCGCGGGCGGGGATGCCGCCGCTGTCGCTGGAGCACGGCCTGGCACTGTTCGAGGTCGCCACCGCGCTTGAGCAGCCGGTACTGGTGCCGGTGCGACTGCACCTGCCGTCGCTGCGGACACAGGGTGACGTACCGGCGTTGTTGCGTGGGCTGGTACGAGGTGGGCGCCGGTCGGCGGCGTCCGGGTCGGTGGTGGCCGCGACGTTGTTGCAGCGGCTGGCTCCGCTGGGCTTGGCCGAGCGCACCGAGGTCCTGCTGGATCTGGTGCGGACCGAGGTGGCGGTCGTGCTCGGGCACGCGTCGCCGGAGACGGTGGAGGTGCGGCGGGAGTTCCGCGAGTTGGGCTTCGACTCCCTGACCGCGGTCGAGCTGCGCAACCGGCTGAACGGGGTGAGCGGGCTGCGCCTCCCGGCGACGCTGGTGTTCGACTACCCGACGCCGGCCACGCTGGCGGAGTTCCTGCTGGCCGAGCTGCTCGGTGAGGACGCCGACGTGGTCATCCCCGCGTCGGTGGTACCGGTCGCGGACGATCCGATCGTGATCGTGGGCATGGCATGCCGCTATCCGGGCGGGGTCACCTCGCCGGAGGATCTGTGGCGACTGGTCAGTGAAGGCGGGGACGCGATCTCTCCCTTCCCGACGACGCGCGGCTGGAGTCGTGGCTCCCTTGAGGGGGGTACCGAGGGCCGAGCCGTCAACTACGTGGAAGCGGGCGGCTTCCTGCACGAGGCCGGAGAGTTCGATCCGGGCTTCTTCGGGATCTCGCCGCGTGAGGCGCTGGCGATGGATCCGCAGCAGCGGCTGCTGCTGGAGACCACCTGGGAGGCGATCGAGCGCACCGGGATCGACCCGACCTCGCTGCGCGGCAGCCGTACGGGCGTGTTCGCCGGAGTCATGTACCACGACTATGCGACCAGCATGCCGTTCCCGGCGGACGTGGTGGGCTTCATGGGTACCGGCACCGCGGGAAGCGTGGCGACCGGGCGTATCTCCTACACGCTGGGCCTGGAGGGCCCGGCGGTGACGGTGGACACCGCCTGTTCGTCGTCCCTGGTCGCGCTGCACCTGGCCGCGCAGGCGCTGCGCGGCGGTGACTGCTCGCTGGCCCTGGCCGGTGGCGTGACCGTGATGGCCACTCCGAGCCCGTTCATCGACTTCACCGGGCAGGGCGGCCTGGCCGGCGACGGGCGGTGCAAGTCCTACTCGGACGCGGCCGACGGCGCGGGTTGGTCCGAGGGTGTGGGCATGCTGGTGCTGGAGCGGTTGTCGGACGCGCGCCGCAACGGCCATGAGGTGCTGGCGGTGGTGCGGGGTTCGGCGGTGAACCAGGACGGTGCGTCCAACGGGTTGACCGCGCCGAACGGTCCCTCGCAGCAGCGGGTGATCCGTCAGGCGCTGGCCGGTGCGAGGTTGTCGCCGTCGGAGGTGGACGCGGTCGAGGGGCACGGGACCGGCACGGTTCTGGGTGACCCGATCGAGGCTCAGGCGCTGCTGGCCACCTACGGTCAGGACCGGGATCGGCCGTTGCTGCTGGGGTCGATCAAGTCGAACCTCGGCCACACCCAGGCCGCCGCCGGTGCGGCGGGTGTGATCAAGATGATCATGGCGATGCGGCACGGGGTGTTGCCTCGGACGCTGCACGTGGACGCGCCGTCCTCGCACGTGGACTGGGCCTCGGGTGCGGTGGAGCTGCTGAGTGAGCCGGTGGAGTGGCCGGACACGGGTCGTCCGCGTCGGGCGGGGGTGTCGTCGTTCGGGATCAGCGGCACCAACGCGCATGTGATCATCGAGCAGCCCGAGGCCGCGACGGTGGCCCGTCCGCAGGACCGTGCACCGGACGCGGGCGTGGTTCCGGTGGTGGTGTCGGGTCGTACGGGCGAGGCGCTGCGGGCCCAGGCCGGGCGGCTGGTCTCACACATGGAGGGGCGCGATGTCGCGCTGACCGATGTGGCGTTCTCGCTGGTGGTGTCGCGGTCGGTGTTCGAGCACCGGGCGGTGGTGGTCGGCGGGGATCGTGCGGGTCTGCTGGCGGGGGTGGTTGCGGTTGCCTCGGGTGAGTCGGTGCCCGGGGTGGTCGCGGGTGTGGCCGATGTGGTTGGGAAGTCGGTGTGGGTGTTCCCGGGTCAGGGGGCGCAGTGGGTGGGGATGGGGGCGGCTCTGCTGGAGGAGTCGGCGGTCTTCGCCGGGCGGATGGCGGAGTGTGCGGCGGCGTTGGAGCCGTTCGTGGAGTGGTCGTTGCTGGAGGTGGTCCGGCAGAGCGAGGGTGCTCCGTCGCTGGAGCGGGTGGATGTGGTGCAGCCGGTGTCGTTCGCGGTGATGGTGTCGCTGGCGGCGGTGTGGGAGTCGCTGGGGTTGCGTCCGGACGCGGTGGTGGGGCATTCGCAGGGTGAGATCGCCGCCGCGGTGGTGGCCGGTGGCCTGTCGCTGTCCGACGGTGCCCGGGTGGTGGCGTTGCGCAGCCGTCTGATCGCCGAGCGGTTGGCTGGGGGTGGGGCGATGGCGTCGGTGGCGTTGCCGGCCGAGCGGGTGGCGGAGTCTGTGGCGGCCTGGGATGGGCGGGTGTCGGTGGCGGCGGTGAACGGCCCGAGTTCGGTGGTGGTGGCCGGTGAGGTCGCGGCGGTCGAGGAACTGGTCGAGCGTCTTGCCGCCGAGGGGGTGCGGGTGCGGCGGATCGCGGTGGATTACGCCTCGCATTCGGCGCAGGTGGATCTGATCGGCGATGAGCTGGCCCAGGTCCTGGCGGGGGTGGAGCCGGGGCCGGTGCGGGTGCCGATGCTGTCGACGGTGACCGGCGAGTGGCTGGAGGGTCCGGAGCTGGACGCGGGGTACTGGTGTGAGAACCTGCGCCGCACGGTCGCCTTCGCTCCGGCGGTCGGGCAGCTGCTGGAGCAGCGGTATCGGGTGTTCGTCGAGGTGAGTCCGCACCCCGTACTGACGGTCGGGGTCCAGGAGTGCGTGGACGAGACCGACGCCACCACCGTGGTCGCCGGGACGTTGCGCCGCGACGATGGCGGTCTGGAGCGGGTGCTGGTCTCGGCGGCCGAGCTGTTCGTCCGCGGCGTGGCGGTGGACTGGCAGGCTCTGTTCTCTGGCGCTCGCCGGGTGGAACTGCCCACCTACGCCTTCCAGCACCGGTGGTTCTGGCCCGAGAGCACCGGCTCCGGTGCGGGGAATGTGGCGGCGGCGGGATTGGCCGCGACGGATCATCCGCTGCTGGGTGCCGCGGTGGGTCTGGCCGACTTCGACGGGGTGGTGCTGACCGGGCGGCTGGCGCTCTCGTCGCATCCGTGGCTGGCCGATCACTCGGTGGCCGGCATGGTGTTCTTCCCGGGGACGGGGTTCCTTGAGCTGGCGATCCGGGCCGGTGACCAGGTCGGTTGTGAAGTGGTCGAAGAGCTGACCCTGGCCGCTCCGCTGGTGCTGGGCGAGGACGATGCGGTCGTGGTGCAGATCGCGGTGGGGGCGCCGGAGGAGACCGGCCGGCGTGTTGTGAACGTCTATTCCCGGCCGGCGCAGGCCGGTGATGATGTGTCGTGGGTGCGGCACGCCACCGGTACGCTCGCCACGGGCAGCCGGGTCGCCGCACCGTTCGACACGGCGGCATGGCCTCCGGCCGGCGCGACCGCGATCGAGCTGGACGGCCTCTATGACGAGCTGGCCACCCGAGGGCTGGGGTACGGGCCGGTCTTCCAGGGCCTGCGGGCCGTATGGCAGCACGATGGGGAGATCTTCGCCGAGGTCGCGCTGCCCGAGCAGGCGGCGTCGAACGCGGGCTCGTTCGGGTTGCATCCGGCTCTGCTGGACGCGGCGCTGCACGCGGTGAGCTTCGCCGGCCTGGACGTGGTCGAGGGGGGCTTGCTGCCGTTCTCCTGGGAAGAGGTGTGCCTGCACGCCGGTGGGGCGGCACTGCTGCGGGTGCGGCTGACCAGGACGGGTGCCGACTCGGTCTCGCTGACGGCGGTGGATCAGGAGGGGGCGCCGGTGCTGTCGGCACGCTCGCTGATCGTGCGTCCCTTCACACCCGACCAGTTCTCCGGTGCGGACGGCAGCCGTGGAGTGGAGCGGAATTCCCTCTTCGGACTGGACTGGAGCTCGCTGCCGGAGATGCCGGACACGAAGGCCGATGCGAGCGTGGTCGAGCTGACCGGAGAGCTCGCCTCGCTGGATCCGGTACCGGACGTGGTCATGGCCACCGTGGGATCGGCCGATGCCGAGAACGTGGTGGAGTCGACGCACGAGCTGGTCGCGCATGTCCTGGGCCTGCTGCAGCGGTGGCTGGCCGATGAGCGGTTCGAGGCTTCGCGGCTGGTGTTCGTCACCCGGGGTGCGGTCGAGGCGCGGGAAGGCGATGTGGTCGCCGATCTGGCGGCCGCGGCGGTGTGGGGTCTGGTGCGGTCGGCGCAGTGGGAGAACCCGGGCCGGTTCGTGCTGGTCGATGTCGACGGTGAGCTTTCCTCGTCCGTGCTGGCCGGGGTCCTGGCCTCTGGTGAGCCGCAGGCGGCGGTGCGTGAGGGCGGAGTGTGGGTTCCGCGTCTGGCGCGGGTGGCACCGGCGGAGGAGACCGAGCGGCCGTGGGAGCCCGAGGGCACGGTGTTGATCACCGGCGGGACCGGTGGTCTGGGAGGCAGTCTGGCCCGGCATCTGGTGGCCGGGCGAGGTGTGCGGCATCTGCTGCTGACCAGCCGGCGGGGCCCGGATGCCCCGGGCGCGCTGGAGTTGCGGGCCGAGCTGATCGCGCACGGCGTCGAGGTCACGGTCGCCGCCTGTGACATGGCGGACCGGGACGCGGTGGCGGCCCTGCTGGCCGGGATCGACACCGAGCACCCGCTGACCGCGGTCATCCACACCGCCGGTGTGCTGGAAGACTCGACGATCCCGACCCTGACCCTGGAGCGGCTCGGCAGGGTCCTGCGTCCGAAGGTGGACGCGGCCTGGCATCTGCACGAGCTCACCCGGGACCTGGACCTCGCGGCGTTCATCACCTACTCATCCCTGTCGGGCGTCATGGGAGCGCCCGGGCAGGGTAACTACGCGGCCGCGAACACATTCCTCAACGCCTTGGCGCAGGCGCGCCGGGCAGAGGGGCTGCCCGCACAGTCGCTGGCCTGGGGGGCCTGGACCCAGGACACCGGAATGACCGGCACGCTGAGCGACGCCGACATGCGGCGGATCACCCGTACGGGCATGCCGCCGCTCTCGGTGGAGCAAGGACTGGCACTGTTCGACGCCGCCGGACGGGTGGCCCGGTCGGTGGTGATCCCGCTCCGGTTGGAGCTCGCTGTGCTGCGTGCCCACGGCGAGGTGCCGGCGCTGTTGCGCGGGCTGGTGCGAGGTGGGCGCCGGTCGGCGGCGTCGGGCTCGGTGGTGGCTGCGACGTTGCTGCAGCGGTTGGCTCCGCTGGGGGCGGCCGAGCGCGCCGAGGTCCTGGTGGACCTGGTGCGTACCGAGGTGGCCATGGTCTTGGGCCATGCCTCGTCCGACACGGTGGAGGTGCGCCGGGAGTTCCGCGAACTGGGCTTTGACTCCCTCACCGCCGTCGAGTTGCGCAACCGGCTGAACACGGTGACCGGGCTGCGGCTGCCGTCCACGCTGGTGTTCGACTACCCCACGCCGAGCACGCTGGCGGACTTCCTGCTGGCCGAGCTGCTCGGCGAGCACGCCGACGCGATCATTCCCGCGCCCGCCATGCCCCTGAACGACGATCCCATCGTGATCGTGGGCATGGCCTGCCACTTCCCGGGTGAGGTGGACTCTCCTGAGGATCTGTGGCGGCTGGTCTCCGAGGGCGGGGACGCGATCGGTGAGTTCCCGACCACGCGTGGCTGGGATCTGGGGGCGCTGTACAACCCGGATCCGGAGAAGCGGGGCACCAGCTACGTGCGCGAGGGTGGTTTCCTGGAGGGTGCCACGCAGTTCGACCCTGGGTTCTTCGGGATCTCGCCGCGTGAGGCGCTGGCGATGGACCCGCAGCAGCGTCTGCTGCTGGAGACCTCGTGGGAGGCGATCGAGCGGACGGGTGTGGACCCGACCTCGCTGCGCGGTAGCCGTACCGGCGTGTTCGCCGGCATCTTCTACCACGACTACGGGATGGGTGCCCAGTTCCCGCCGGAGGCGATGGGCTTCATCGGCACCGGCACCGCGGGAAGCGTCGCGACCGGGCGTATCTCCTACACGCTGGGTCTGGAGGGCCCGGCGGTGACGGTGGACACCGCCTGTTCGTCGTCGCTGGTCGCGCTGCACATGGCGGCGCAGGCACTGCGCACGGGTGACTGCGATCTGGCGCTGGCCGGTGGCGCGACCGTGATGGCCACCCCGGTGGCGTTCATCGACTTCAGCGCACAGGGCGGGCTGGCGCCTGATGGCCGATCCAAGGCGTTCTCCGATGCCGCGGACGGCACCAGCTACTCCGAGGGTGTGGGCATGCTGGTGCTGGAGCGGCTGTCGGACGCGCGCCGCAACGGCCACGAGGTGCTCGCGGTCGTGCGCGGTTCCGCGGTGAACCAGGACGGTGCGTCCAATGGCCTGACCGCGCCGAACGGTCCTTCGCAGCAGCGGGTGATCCGTCAGGCGCTCGCCGGGGCGAGGCTGTCACCGTCCGAGGTGGACGCGGTCGAGGCGCACGGCACGGGGACGACGCTGGGTGACCCGATCGAGGCGCAGGCACTCCTGGCCACCTACGGCAAGGACCGACCGGAGGACCGTCCGCTGCTGCTGGGGTCGATCAAGTCGAACCTGGGGCACACGCAGGCGGCGGCGGGTGTGGCGGGTGTGATCAAGATGGTCATGGCGATGCGGCACGGGGTGCTGCCCAGGACGTTGCACGTGGACGCGCCGTCCTCGCACGTGGACTGGGCCTCGGGTGCGGTGGAGCTGCTGAGTGAGCCGGTGGAGTGGCCGGAAACGGGTCGTCCGCGTCGGGCGGGGGTGTCGTCGTTCGGGATCAGCGGCACCAACGCGCACGTGATCATCGAGCAGCCCGAGGCCGCGACGGTGGCCCGTCCGCAGGACCGTGCACCGGACGCGGGCGTGGTTCCGGTGGTGGTGTCGGGTCGTACGGGCGAGGCGCTGCGGGCCCAGGCCGGGCGGCTGGTCTCGCACATGGAGAGCCGCGATGTCGCGCTGACCGATGTGGCGTTCTCGCTGGTGGCGTCGCGGTCGGTGTTCGAGCATCGTGCGGTGGTGGTCGGTGCCGGCCGTGAGGGGTTGCCGGCGGGGTTGGGTGCGGTGGCTTCGGGTGAGCCCATGGCGGGTGTGGTGCGGGGTGTGGCCGATGTGGACGGTCGGATGGTGTGGGTGTTCCCGGGTCAGGGGGCGCAGTGGGTGGGGATGGGGGCGGCTCTGCTGGAGGAGTCGGCGGTGTTCGCGGGGCGGATGGCGGAGTGTGCGGCGGCGTTGGAGCCGTTCGTGGACTGGTCGTTGCTGGAGGTGGTCCGGCAGAGCGAGGGTGCTCCGTCGTTGGAGCGGGTGGATGTGGTGCAGCCGGTGTCGTTCGCGGTGATGGTGTCGCTGGCGGCGGTGTGGGAGTCGCTGGGGTTGCGTCCGGATGCGGTGGTGGGTCATTCGCAGGGTGAGATCGCCGCCGCGGTGGTGGCCGGTGGCCTGTCGTTGTCCGACGGTGCCCGGGTGGTGGCGTTGCGCAGCCGTCTGATCGCCGAGCGGTTGGCTGGGGGTGGGGCGATGGCGTCGGTGGCGTTGCCGGTGGAGCGGGTGCGGGCCGCTTTGCTGGAGGGGGTGTCGGTGGCGGCGGTGAACGGCCCGAGTTCGGTGGTGGTGGCCGGTGAGGTCGCGGCGGTGGAGGAGCTGGTCGAGCGTCTTGCCGCCGAGGGGGTGCGGGTGCGGCGGATCGCGGTGGATTACGCCTCGCATTCGGCGCAGGTGGATCTGATCGCCGAGGAGTTGGCCCAGGTGTTGGCGGGGGTGGTGCCGGGTGCGGTGCGGGTGCCGATGCTGTCGACGGTGACGGGTCAGTGGGTGGAGGGTCCGGAGCTGGACGCGGGGTACTGGTGTGAGAACCTGCGGCGCACGGTCGCCTTCGCTCCGGCGGTCGGTCGGTTGCTGGAGCAGCGGTATCGGGTGTTCGTCGAGGTGAGTTCGCATCCGGTGCTGACGGTCGGTATCGGCGAGTGTGTGGAGGAGACCGACGCCACCACTGTGATCGCCGGGACGCTGCGCCGCGACGAGGGCGGTCTGGAGCGGGTGCTGGTCTCGGCGGCCGAGCTGTTCGTGCGCGGTGTGCTGGTGAACTGGCAGGCCGTCTTCTCGGGCGCGCGCCGGGTCGATCTGCCCACGTACGCCTTCCAGCACCAGCGGTACTGGCCGAACGCGCGGCAGGGTGGGGACGCCCGAGGGCTGGGCCTGGCCGCGACGGATCACCCGTTGCTGGGCGCGACAGTGGGCCTGGCCGATTCCGACGGTGTGCTGCTGACCGGCCGTCTGTCGCTCTCGTCGCAGTCGTGGCTGGCCGATCATGTGGTGGCGGGTTCGGTGGTGGTGCCGGGTTCGGCGTTCGTGGAGCTGGCGGTGCGTGCCGGTGACCAGGTCGACTGTGACGTGGTGGAGGGTTTGACGCTGGACGCGCCGTTGGTGCTGGGCGAGAACGACGCGGTCGCGGTGCAGGTCTGGGTCGGCGCCTCTCAGGAATCGGGTCGTCGGACGGTGAACGTCTACGCCCGGTCGGCCGAGGCGGCCGACGAGGTGCCGTGGGTGCGGTACGCGACCGGCACGCTCGCGGCCGGTGTCGGGGAGGTCGTGCCGTTCGACGCGCCGGAGTGGCCGCCGGCCGGGGCGTCCGCGATCGAGTTGGAGGGGCTGTATGAGGAGCTGGCCGAGGACGGCATGGTCTACGGTCCGGCGTTCCAGGGGCTGCGGGCGGCGTGGCGGCGCGACGACGAGGTGTTCGCCGAGCTGAGGCTGTCGGAGCAGACCGGTGGGGCCGCTTTGTTCGGGCTGCATCCGGCGCTGCTGGACGCGGCGCTGCACGCGGTGCCGTTCGCCGGGCTGGAGCCGGTGGAAGGTGGCCGTTTGCCGTCTTCGTGGGGACAGGTGTGCCTGCACGCGGCCGGCGCCTCGGTACTGCGGGTGCGGCTGGCCAGGACGGGGCCGGACACGGTGTCGCTGAACGCGGTGGACGCGGCAGGGGAGCCGGTGCTGTCGGCGCGGTCGGTGGTGTTGCGACCGGTCTCGACCGAGCTGCTGGAAGCCGCCTCCGATGACCGCGGAGCCGGTCGGGACGCGTTGTTCCGAGTGGAGTGGGTGCCCGCGGCCGCCTTGCCGGAGACCGGCGGGGTATCGGTGGGAGTGCTCGGCCTGGACACGTTGGGTGTCGCCTCCGCGTTGCGGACGGCCGGGGAGGCCAGCGGCCTTCCGGTGCCGGTGCACGCGGAGCTGTCGTCGCTGGCGGAGGCGGGTACGGTGCCGGCCGTGGTGGTGGCCGAGATGGTCCCTGATCCGGAGGGCGGGGTGGTGGAGTCGGCGCACGCGCTGACCGCCCGCGTTCTGGACATGCTGCAGGGCTGGCTGGCCGATGACCGGTTCGCCGATTCGCGGCTGGTGTTCCTCACCCGAGGCGCGATCGCGATCGATGCCGCCGTGGAGGATGAGGCGGGTCCGGACCCGGTCGTGGCCGCGGCGTGCGGGCTTGTCCGCAGCGCCCAGTCGGAGAACCCGGGCCGGTTCGGGTTGGTCGACGTGGACGGACAGGAGTCCTCGCTGCCGTTCTTGCTCGACGTGCTGCCAGGGGTGTCGGCGTCGGGTGAGCCGCGGGTGGCCTTGCGCGGAGGCGAGGTGTGGGTGCCGCGTCTGGCGCGGGTGGCGTTCGGCTCCGGTGCAGGCCCCGACTCTGAGCGTGTCTCCGCCCTCCCGTCCGACTCGGTCTCCGGTTCCGGTTCCGGCGGGGACAGCCGGGTCTGGAACCCGGAGGGCACGGTGTTGATCACCGGTGGGACCGGTGGTCTGGGCGCGCTGTTCGCGCGGCATGTGGTGGCCGAGCGTGGGGTGCGGCGTCTGCTGCTGACCAGCCGCCGGGGTCTGGACGCTCCCGGCGCGGTGGAGTTGCGGGCCGAGCTGATCGCGCACGGGGTCGAGGTCACGGTCGCGGCGTGTGACATGGCGGATCGGGACGCGGTGGCGGCCCTGCTGGCCGGGGTGGATGCCGAGCATCCGCTGACCGCGGTGATCCACACCGCCGGTGTGCTGGCCGACGGCACGATCCCGTCGCTGACGCCCGAGCGGCTGGACACCGTGCTGCGGCCCAAGGTCGATGCCGCCTGGTACCTGCACGAGTTCACCAGGGACCTGGACCTCGCGGCGTTCGTGGTGTTCTCCTCCATGGCGGAGGTGATGGGCAACGCCGGGCAGGGCAACTACGCGGCGGCGAACGCGTTCATGGACGCGCTGGTTCAGGCGCGTCGGGCCATGGGACTGTCGGGGCTGTCGCTGGCCTGGGGGTTGTGGGCGCAGGAGAGCGGGATGACCGGTGGGCTGGGGGTGATAGATCTGCAGCGGATGGCGCGGGCGGGGATGCCGGCGTTGTCGGCCGGGCA
>NZ_JBFAQY010000060.1:0-20498 GCF_040678965.1 Streptosporangium sp. NPDC049248 | reverse complement strand
CCATGACTGGCTTCAGGTCATCGAGGCACGGGACGCCGTCAAGCACGGCGCGAGCAAGACCTACGAGAAGACCGATGTGCGTTTCCTGCTCCGTTCCGCGAAGAGCTTCGCGGAGGACCCGCCGGGCGGTGCGAGTCGCCGGTGTCCCGGGAGGGGCGGTCACCGCACTACGGGGTGTCCTCGCCCTCCACCCGCATGACGCTCACCACGTCGCGGACGATGTCCAGCTCGCGCAGGCCCTCGATGGTGGCCGAGAGCGCGGCGTCGCTGGCCCGGTGGGTGACCAGCACGAGCTGGGCGTCCGCGCCGTGGCCCTCCTGGCGGACGGTCTGGATGGAGACGTCCTGCTTGGCGAACATGTCGGCGACCCTGGCGAGCACGCCGGGCTTGTCGGCGACGTCCAGCGAGACGTGGTAGCGCGTGACGGTCTCGCCCATCGGGTGCACGGTCAGGTCCGCGTAGGTGGACTCCTCCGAGCCCCGGGTGCCCGCCAGCACGTTGCGGGCCACGGCCACGATGTCGCCCAGCACCGCGCTCGCGGTCGGCGCGCCACCGGCGCCCGCGCCGTAGAACATGAGCCGGCCGGCGGACTGCGCCTCGACGAACACGGCGTTGTACGCCTCGCGGACCCCCGCCAGCGGATGCGTCCTGGGGATCATCGCCGGGTGCACCCGTACGCCGAACGACCTGCCGTCCTCCGAGCGGGCGCAGATCGCCAGCAGCTTGATGACGTAGCCCATGGCCTTGGCGCTGGCCACGTCCGCCGCGGTGATCTCGGTGATGCCCTCGCGGTGCACGTCGGCGGCCGTCACCCGGCTGTGGAAGGCGATTCCGGCGAGGATCGCGGCCTTGGCCGCGGCGTCGAAGCCCTCCACGTCGGCGGTGGGGTCCGCCTCGGCGTAACCCAGTGCCTGGGCCTCCCCCAGCGCGTCGGAGAACGAGGCCCCGGTGGAGTCCATCTTGTCGAGGATGTAGTTGGTGGTGCCGTTGACGATGCCGAGCACACGGTGGACGTGATCCCCGGCGAGCGACTCGCGCAACGGGCGGACCAGCGGGATCGCGCCCGCGACGGCGGCCTCGAAGTAGAGGTCGGCGTTGCCGGCCCTGGCCGCGGCGTGGACCGTCGCGCCGTCCTCGGCGAGCAGCGCCTTGTTGGCCGTGACGACGGACTTGCCGCTGTTCAGCGCGGCCAGGATGAGCGCCCTGGCAGGCTCGATTCCGCCGATCACCTCGATGACGATGTCGATGTCGTCCCGGGTGACCAGGGCCTCGGCGTCGGTGGTGAGCAGGGCGGGGTCCACCTCGGCGTCCCGCCTGCGGCCCAGGCGCCGCACGGCCACCCCGGCGAGCTCCAGCGGTGCCCCGATGCGTGCGGCGAGGTCGTCGGCCTGCTCGTGCAGGAGCCTGACCACCTGGGAGCCGACGACTCCGCACCCCAGAAGTGCGACTTTCAGCGCCATACGATCACGCCCCCCTCTCGCCCACGCCACGCACGGGTTTCTCGTCCGCTCCTGGTCGTTTCACAGCTGTCCTCTCAGCAGGTCGTCCTCGGTCTCCCTGCGGACGATCACGCGGGACGCCCCGTCCTTGACCGCGACCACGGCGGGCTTGGGGAGGTAGTTGTAGTTGTTGGCGAGCGAGCGGCAGTAGGCGCCGGTGCCCGCGACGGCGACCAGGTCGCCGGGGGCCAGGTCGCCGGGGAGCCACAGGTCGCGCACGACGATGTCGCCGCTCTCGCAGTGCTTGCCGACCATCCGGGAGAGCATCGGCTCGGCGGCGCTCTCCCTGGAGGCCAGGCGCGCGGTGTACTCGGCCCCGTAGAGGGCGGTGCGGAGGTTGTCGCTCATGCCGCCGTCGACGCTGACGTAGGTGCGCAGCCCCTCGACGTCCTTGATCGTGCCGACCTCGTAGAGCGTCACCCCGGCGAGCCCGGCGATGCCCCTGCCGGGTTCGACGGTGAGCTTGGGCACCGGCAGGCCGGCGTTCCCGGCCACCTTGCTGACGATCTCCCGCAGGCTGTCGGCGATCTCCTTGACGTCGAGCGCGATGTCACCGTCGACGTAGGGGATGCCGTAGCCGCCGCCGAGGTCGAGCTCGGGCAGCACGACGTCGTGCTCGTCCTTGATCTGCACCAGGAGCTTGGCCAGGCGGCCCGCGGCCACCTCGAACCCCGCGGTGTCGGTGATCTGGGAACCGATGTGGGAGTGCAGGCCGACGAGTTCCAGCTGGGGCAGGGCGAGGATCCGCCTGGCCGCCTCCGCCGCCGCGCCGGAGCTCAGCGAGAAGCCGAACTTCTGGTCGTCGTGGGCGGTCGCGATGAACTCGTGGGTGTGGGCCTCGACGCCCACGGTGACCCGGATCATCACCTGCGGGCGCCTGCCGTACTTGTCCGCGAGGAAGCCCAGGCGGGCGATCTCCTCGAAGGAGTCGGCCACGATGTGCCCGACACCGGCCTCGACGGCCCTCTCCAACTCGGCGAACGACTTGTTGTTGCCGTGCATGGTGATCCGCTCGGGCGGGAATCCGACGCTGAGCGCGACGGCGAGCTCGCCGGCGCTGCACACGTCGAGGCCGAGGCCCTCCTGCATGATCCAGCGGGCGACCTCGCGGCACAGGAACGCCTTGCCCGCGTAGTGGACCTCGCCCCCGGAGAACGCGCCGGCGTAGTCGCGGCAGCGGGAGCGGAAATCCTCCTCGTCCACCACGTAGAGCGGGGTGCCGTGCTCGGCGACCAGGTCCCTGACGTCCACGCCACCGATCGTGATCGAGCCGTCGGCTCGGCCCGACGTTCGCGGCCAGATGGTCGGGTCGAGCGTGTTCAGGTCGGCGGGTGCGTGCGGAGGGCGCTCCTCGGGCAGCACTTCGGCATGCCGGTCACCGGCGGGATGGGCGAATCGACTCACCCGATCGAGGCTATCGGACCCGGTGATCCCCCTGAGACGATTGCCCACCTATCGAGACGCGATCGCCCTCGAACACGCGAACTTTTTACGTTATCGACCACTTTGGCGACATATTTTAATGTCGCGTCGCAACAAGATCCTCAGGAGACCCGCTCGGCGGGAGCGCCCCAGGTGTTACAGGACGCCACCGTGCCGCCCTCCTGGCCGCGCCGCATCCACTCGGCGCTGCTGGCGCCCGAGCCGTGCGACTGCCGGTAGCCCGCCTCCGTGCCGTCCTCGACGCCGGAGCCGCGTCCGGCGAAGCCGCGCAGGCTCTCCAGCCGGCGCGGCGTGGCGATGCGCAGCGTCGCCGCCGCCAGGCAGTCCGCCTGGAGTTCCAGCCGCCGCGACCACGCCTCGTCGAAGGCCTCGGAACCTCTCTGGTCGGCGATCCCGCTGACCTCCTGGACGTGGTGGGCGTACTCGTGGGCGAGCGTGAACATCATCGGAAAGGCCCGTTCGTCCTCGACCAGCACGTTGACGACGCGAGAGTCGGGACAGTAGATCCCGGCCCAGTCGTAGTCGTCGATCCCGCACGCGGCCGCCTCGGGGGCGGCGATCAGCCGCACCTCCTCCGGCGGCGCGTAGTCGATGCCCGCCTTCGCCAGGGTGTCCGCCCACATCCGGTCCAGGCATCCGGCGAGGGCCTTCAGCGACGTGCGGGCGTCGGCGTCGAGGTTTCGCGGGAGCGTGCCGCAGCGGGCGTCGATCGGTCCCGTCTCCTCGTACAGGCGATGCGTCGCCGCGGCCGAGCGGGGCGAGCCCGGCGCGGTTCCGAGGAGCTCGCGCAGGTCGCCTCCCAGATAGGCGAGCCCGCCGAGGATCACCGCGAAGGCGAGGAGCATCGGCAGCATTCGGCGGATCATCCCGGGGCGGCGCGGCTCGTACGCCTCCCAGTCGCGAGGACCGCCCATTCGCCGCTCTCCTGATCCTTTTGATCTTCTTTGAGAGGGTTTATCACAACCTGTCGGGGGCCGTCTCGCCAAGCGCCGCCAGCGCCTCGGCCAGCACGTCCCGTACCGCCCGCGCCAGGCGTACGCGGGCGGTGTGCAGCTCCGACGGCTCCTCGTCACCGGCGGGGAGCGCGGCGGCCCCCTCGAAGGCGTCGTGGTAGGCCAGGGCCAGGTGCTCGGCGTAGGCGGCCCATCCGGGATCCCGGCTCACCCGCCTGCCGTGCACCTCGGCCAGCGACCTGAGCACCGCCCTGTCCCTGCGGTCGTCGAGCAGTTCGGGCCTGAAGTCCCCGCCGACGCCCAGCTCCGCCGCCCAGCGCTGCACGGCGACCGCCCGCGCGTGCGCGTACCTGACGACGAACCCGGGGTTGGCCCATGTCCTGGGGAGGTCGTCCCACGGGGACGTGCCCGTGACGGGTGGAACGGGCCCGCCGATCTCCGTGACGAGTTCGCCGGGCACGGACACCGCGATCTCCAGGAAACCGCCGGCCAGCACCCGGACGGCCGCGATGCCCGGCAGCGCGCGGAGCCGGGCGGCCGTCCTCTCCGGGTCCTCTCCCCGGCGCAGCGCGGCCGGGGAGAGGTAGATCGCCTCCCCGGCCCACGTCCCCTTGGGGATCGGCGGCAGGCCGAGGACCTCACCGAGCGCGCCTGGCCTCATCGGATCAGCCTAGGGTCCGGACGTACGCGCTCAGATCAGCGCGTGCGGGTCGGCCGGGCCGTAGTCGACGAGCTGGGCCGAGCCGAGCAGCCAGCGGTCGCGGTCACGGAGGCAGACGTAGCCGAAGCGGTCCGCGGAGAAGACCTTGATCCCGTCCGCGCGGCACTGGCGCATCAGCACGTCGGCCCAGTTCTCCGAGACGTCGGCGAAGCCGATGCCGCGTAGCACCGCACGGCGGGCCAGCAGGGTGGCCCCCGCGACGTCGGGAAGGTAGGAGTACTCCGCCGAGGGCTGGCGCAGCACCGTCGCCGCGACGTCGCGCAGGTGGGCGTAGTAGGCCGCCTTGCCGACGATGTCGGCACTCGCGAACAGGAACGCCCGGCTGAGATCGGTCAGGTAGTGCTCTCCGTACCGGTCACGGGCGTCCATGACCGCCACCAGGTCCCCCTGGCACAGGTCGAGGGCGCGGTTGAGCATGCCGCCCGTGGTGAGGCCGGGGTCGGGGCGGCGTACCGTGACGTGCACCTGGTCGGGCAGCGCGGCACGGGCCCGCGCGGCGGCGTCCGGGACGTCCGAGAGCAGCACCAGCTGGACGACGCCCTTCTGCGGCGCGACCTGGGCCAGCGTGTAGTCCAGGTCGCCCCGGTCGATCATGATCACCGAGATGTTCAGGGTGGCCCGGCCGCTGGGCAGGCCGATCGCGTCCAGCAGATCGTCGACCTTGTTGGTCATCGTGCCCGAGGCGTACGCCTGGCGGAGCGCCAGGTGGGCCCGGCGCGGGTCGGGCTCGCTGCCGATGGAGGTTCCGCAGGCGGCCAGCTCGGCCATCCGCCAGGGCTCGGTGCCCGGCGGGCAGTCGACCGCGACGGGCCAGCGGTAGGAGGTGAGCACGTCCGGATACGACAGGTGCCCGGGGAGCAGCTCCTCCAGCGAGAGCACCCGCTCGAACCGGTCCCCGGCCAGCGGCAGCGGGTTGTGCACGCGCGGCTGGATCGCGAAGGGCAGGATTCCCAGCGAGGGCGCCCGGCGGCCGGGCTCGGGCTCCTGGGCCGCCAGCGCGGCGCCCCAGGCCCCCACGGACTTGGGCAGCGCGGTCACCACGTGCTCGAACAGCCTGGCCGCGGCGACGAATCCGGCGACCTCGCCCCCGGTGTGCCAGAAGACCGTGCGGATGCCCCGCTCCGCGCACCAGGACAGCAGGGCGCGCAGCCCCTGGCCCGGCTCGCGCAGCTCCGGTGCCCACGGCCCCTCGGTCACCGACTCGACCAGCAGCAGGTGCGGGACCTCCGCCGCCAGCACCCGGGCGAAGTCCTTGGGCGTGAAGCCGGTGCTCTGGCGCCACTCGTAGCGCAGCAGTGCCTCGCCGTGCGGCGTGGCGATCACGGCGGCGGTCAGGTGCGGGCGGGTGTTCGGCCCGGTCGGGACGCGAAACGGCTTGAGCTTGACCGACCTGCCGCCGACGGTCCTGACGGAGCTGGTGGCCTGGAAGGACGCGCCGGGCACCACCGCCTTGTCGCCGCTCTTGCGCGGCACCGGCTGGCGCTTGGGAGCGGTCGGGCGTTTGGCGGGCTTGGCCGCCCCGCGCAGGCCACGTGCCAGCCGCACCGGGTTGCTCTTGCCCGTCTTGATCGCGTCGCCGAGCCGGGACCAGCGGGCCACCTGCACCGAGGAGAGCTTCCACCTGGCCACCTCGGCCTGGTAGCGCTGCTCCGCCAGGTCCTTGCGGAGCTTCTCCTCGGCCGCGTTCGCCGCCTCCAGCCGCTCCTCGGTCTCGCTGAGCAGTTCTCGCACCCCACGTAGTTCTTCGGTCACCCGCTCCGCGTCAGCGATCTTGGCCTGTGCCGCGTCAAGCAGACGGGCCAGTTCGGAAGCCCTTTCCGCGTGGGCCACCGCCTCCCGTAACGCCTGTCGTGTGCTTTCGAGTTGGTCGCCCGTCACGCCGTCCTCCGTTTCCTCAGCCGGGCGAAAGGATACCCTTTGCTCAATCGCGACATAGAGGAGTCAGCACGGTGCAGTGGCCGACGTTCAATGTGAGGCCGTACGTCTGCGGCGGCATCGGGCACCTCGACGAGGCGGTCCTGGAGACGCTGCGCGGGGCGGGACCGCGGGTCGGGCCCGCCGTCCAGAACCGGCACGCGACCCTGTTCAGCTCCTCCCCGTTGCCGCCCTACCGGCGGGACGAGCACAGCTGGGCCTTCGCCTGGGGGGAGCGCAAACCCGGCGGGGCGGCAGCGGGGAAGGCGCAGTGGATCACTGTGGCCGAGACCTACGAGACGCCCGGCCTGATCGACGACGGCGAGCGGATCACCCTGCACGCCGGCGGCCTCGGCCTCGTGGACGTCTACTACCTGTTCCGCGGCGGGGCGCTCTACTTCTCCTCGCTGCTCGAACCGCTGCTCTCCCTGGCGCGCACCCCGTACGAGATCAACTGGGACGCCTGGGCCTCGATCATCCAGCTCACCTTCCCGCTGCGCGACGACACCCCGTACACGCAGGTGAAGCGGCTGGCCGGGGCGAGCGCGCTGGTCTTCGACCGGGCGTCGGGCCGGATCTCCGTCGAGCGGATGCTGCCCCGGTGGCTGCGCGAGGAGCCGTACGAGGCGGGAAGGACCGCCGGGGAGATCCTGGAGATCCTGCACGAGGTCTACAAGGAGCTCGACGGGCGTCCGCTGCTCGTACCGGTCAGCGGCGGCTACGACTCGCGGCTGCTCTGCTCGGTGGCGGTGGCCCGCGGCGCCGACGTGGAGTCGTGGACGACCAGTCCCGACGACGGCACCGACACCGACATCGTCTTCGCCAAGGCGATAACCCGCGAGCTGGGCGTGCGCCACCGGGTGATCCCCCAGGACGCCGCCGCCTATCCCGACGACGCGCTGGCCGCGGCGCGACGGCTGGAGTTCCTCACCCCGCACCACGCCTGGTACACCCCCTTCGCCCGCGAGGTGCACCGGGCCGGGCGGACCCTGGTCGACGGGTTGGCCGGGGGGCCGCTGCTGAAGAACTTCATGGTCAGCGGGGCCGCACTGGAGGCCTCCAGCCAGGCCGGGCGCAAGGCCGCGCTGCTCGGCTCGCTGGCGCTCGGCTCCCCCTCCACGCCCTTCCTGTCGGAGCAGGCGCAAGAGTGGATCACCGACAGCGTCGGGCACGCCTTCACCCAGTCGACCTCCATGCTCAACGGCCACCGGGCGGAGCTGCCGCTGTCGGTCCTGCACACCAGGACGGCGCGGGGCATCGCCCGCTCCCCGGTCAACCTGGTCGGCCCCGAGGTCTCGTTCACGGCGCCGTTCATGCACCCCGACTTCTTCGACGCGGCGCTCTCCGTCGGGGTGAACCGCAAGGACCAGGGGCGCTTCTACCGCGAGCTGCTGTACGCGGCCAACCCGCGGGTGGCCGCGCTGCCCTCCACCAACGTGGTCAAGCAGCCGCTGGCGCGGGTCCCGCTCCGCTCGGCCGCCGCACCCGCCAGGGAGTACGGCCACCGGATGCTCACCCTCGTCGCCGACGCCGTGCCCTCGCTGCTCTCCGAGCAGTTGCACACCGTGATCGCCGAGGGCCCCGACGGCCTGACGCGGTTCAACGGCTGGAACGACCGTTTCTGGGTGCGCGGCCTGGTGCTGTTCGGCGCCTGGCTCGGCGACTACCAGGACCGGCTGCCCGACCTCACCCCGCCCTGGAGCTGACCTCCTGACGCCTCCGCCCGCCGGGGCCGTACCACACGGCCCCGCGGAGTTTTCCGGCGCCCCCGGAATCAGGCTCGGCCTCCCTGCGGGAACGCCGGAGCGCGTCCCCGCCGCACCGCGCGCGCCCCGGCCGGGGCCGCCGCCATAAGCCGAGGTCACCCCGTTGGGGCGTGTCGTGTTTCAGGCAGGAAAACAGTAAGCGACGCGGCGATTACGCGGGCATGGCGCGATGCGCGCCCCGATTCCGTGTGACAGAGGCGACCTCCCCTGCCAAGAGGGCTTCGACGGGTTCACTCGGCTGGTAGTGTTCGGCCCAGAAAGCGCCACAACGGATGGCCCCGAATCACAAATTCGGTTGTCCGAGGGCATGGAGCTCATGGGGATGACGACTCCAGCCGGCGCGGTCACCACACATCATCAGCCGGAGCATCCGGTGACTTCGTCCTGCCCTTCATCACCGTGAGCGAGAACACGATGACCTCATCCCCCTCCCCCTCCCCTGCGCACGAGTCCGTCGCCGAGGACTTCGTCTCGGCCGACCCCCAGTGGTACAAGCGCGCCGTCTTCTACGAAGTGCTGGTCCGCGGGTTCAAGGACTCCAACGGCGACGGCACGGGCGATCTGCGCGGCCTCATCGAGAAGCTGGACTACGTCCAGTGGCTCGGCGTCGACTGCCTGTGGCTGCTCCCGCTGTACGAGTCCCCCCTGCGTGACGGCGGTTACGACATCTCCGACTACATGAAGATCCTTCCGGACTTCGGCGACCTCGGAGACTTCGTGGAGCTGATCGAGTCGGCGCACCAGCGGGGCCTGCGCATCATCACCGACCTGGTGATGAACCACACCAGCGACAAGCACCCCTGGTTCCAGGCGTCCCGGCACGACCCCGAGGGCCCGTACGGCGACTTCTACGTCTGGTCGGACAGCCCGACCGGCTACCCCGACGCGCCGATCATCTTCATCGGCGCCGAGGAGTCCAACTGGACCTACGACCCGATCCGCAAGCAGTACTACTGGCACCGCTTCTTCCACCACCAGCCGGACCTGAACTACGAGAACCCGGCGGTCCAGGAGGCCATGCTGGAGGTCCTGCGCTTCTGGCTGGACCTGGGCATCGACGGCTTCCGCCTCGACGCGGTGCCCTACCTCTTCGAACGCGAGGGCACCGACTGCTCCGGCCTGCCGGAGACCCACGCCTACCTGAAGAAGGTCCGCGCCGAGGTCGACCGCCTCTACCCCGACCGGGTGCTGCTGGCCGAGGCCAACGGCTGGCCCGAGGACGTGGTCGAGTACTTCGGCGACCCCGCGGTCGGCGGCGACGAGTGCCACATGGCCTTCCACTTCCCGCTCATGCCGCGCATCTTCATGGGCGTGCGGCGGGGCAGCCGCGAGCCGATCTCCGAGATCATGTCGCGGACTCCGAAGCTCCCCGACAGCGGCCAGTGGGGCATCTTCCTCCGTAACCACGACGAGCTCACGCTTGAGACGGTCACCGAGGAGGAGCGCGACTACATGCACGCCGAGTACGCCAAGGACCCGCGCATGCGGGCCTACCTCGGCATCCGGCGCCGCCTCGCCCCGCTGCTGGAGAACGACCGCGACCAGATCGAGCTGTTCACCGCGCTGCTGCTCTCGCTGCCCGGCTCCCCGGTCATGTACTACGGCGACGAGATCGGCATGGGTGACAACATCTGGCTGGAGGACCGCGACGCGGTCCGCACCCCGATGCAGTGGAGCCCGGACCGCAACGCGGGCTTCTCCACGGCCGACCCCGGACGCCTCTACCTGCCCGCCGTGATGGACCCGATCTACGGCTACCAGGCGGTCAACGTGGAGGCGCAGCAGCGGAACCCCGCGTCGCTGCTCCACTTCACCAGGAACATGCTGGCGATCCGCCGTGAACACCCGGTCTTCGGCACCGGCGTCTACAACGAACTGTGGTCCAGCAACCCCGCGGTGCTCAGCTTCGTCCGTGAGGACGGGGACGACCTGATGCTCTGCGTCAACAACCTGTCGAAGTACCCCCAGCCGGTCGAGCTCGACCTGCGCCGCTTCGCGGGGATGACCCCGGTCGAGGCCAGGGGCGGGGTGCACTTCCCCGCGGTGGGCACCCTGCCGTACCTGCTGACCCTGCCGGGTCACGGCTTCTACTGGTTCTCGCTCAGGCCCTGAGAACGGCTTTCGAGGGATAGCCCCGAGACACGTGTCCCGGGGCTATCTGGCCGTTACCGGGACCTGGGCGCGGGCCGCGCGGCCCGCCGGGATCAGCGTCACCAGCAGGGCGGAGCCGACCGCGACGAGCATCGCGACGGCGAGTGTCAGGGCCGAGGGCGTACGGCCGATGCCGGCGCCGACGCCGCTGGTGTGGCCCTGCAGGTCGATCAGCCCGCCGACCAGCGAGGCCCCGGCCGCGGTGCCCGCGACCACGCCCAGCACGATCAGCAGGCCGGTCCCGGTGACCAGGGTGGCGGCCACCTGCCTGGGGGTGAGGCCCATGGCCTTGAGCACCGCGAGGTCGAAGGCGTGGTCGCGCAGGCCCAGGGCGGCGGCCGTGAGGAGGTTGGCCAGGCCCAGCAGGGCGAGCACGCCGATCAGCGCCACGATCACCACCCGGATGATCGCGAGCCTTTCGGCCGGATTGACCACCCGGTGCACCTCGAGGGCCTCTGCCGAGGCGGCCAGCAGCCGCGCCCGCACCTCGGCCGGGTCCGCGCCCGGCCTGAGCACCAGGCTGTAGAACTGCGGCGGTACCGCGTCCTTGGCCGCGAGGCTGTCGATGCCGAAGGAGAGCACCTCCCCGTCCTGGTCCGGCTCCACCACCCGGCCCACCAGGTGCACGATCAGCGGGGTGCCGCCCACGGTCAGCCGGACCCGGTCGCCGATCCGCACCCCCAGCAGGTCGAGCAATCCCTGCCCGGCGACCGCCTCTCCCCTGGCGGCGTACATCCGGCCCTCGACCACCGAGAACGGGTACGGCTCGGCCGAGGTGCCCGCGGCGCGGGCCAGCACGCTCCTGGTCTGCTCGGGCTCCAGGGCGAGCACCTCGGCGCCGGGATAGGCGGCCAGCACCTCGGGGTCGGCCCTGGCGGTCCTGAGGGCCTCGTCCGCGGAAAGCTTGTCCGGGCGCACCGTGAGCGCCGCCGCCTGGCCCACCTGCTCGGGGTGGCGGAGGAAGTCGTCCAGGGTGGCCCAGCAGCCGAGCCCAATGGTGATCATCATCATCGGGATCGCGACGCCGAAGATGCTCAGGAACGCCGGGACCCGCCTGGTGAAGGCGTCGCGGGTGCCCAGGACCAGGGCGGGCGGCAGCCGCAGCAGGAGCGCCAGCCGCGCCAGGCGCGACAGGTGCCCCCGGAGCGGCGCCGCGGGGGCCGCGGGGATCGGAGGGGTGCGCCCGCCGCGCCAGGCCGGCAGGGCCACCGCCACGCAGACCACCGCGGCGGTACCGCCGACGATGGCGAGCAGCGGGCCCGGCGAGAGCGGCAGGATCGGCATCCCGTCCAGCACGAACGAGGCGGCGACCTGGCCGCAGAGGAGCCCGATGACGATGCCGAGCAGCCCGAGCGCGCCATGCTCGGCCATGAGCACGCCGAAGACCTGGCCCCGGGTGTAGCCGAGGGACTTGAGGGTGGCGATGTCGCGGGTCTGGGTCAGTACCCGGCCGCCCACCGCGTTGGCGATGGCGAGCGCGGCCGCGACCAGCCCGGTGACGCCGAACAGCGCGAGCAGCAGGCCGAGCAGCCGGTTGTCCAGTTCCATCGAGGCGCGGACCTCGCGCCAGGTGGACATCCGCTGGATCTGCCCCTCCAGGAGGGTGACGGCACCGTGCACGGCGGGCAGCGTGGCCTCGCCGTCGGCCAGGCGCAGCCCGGTGACCGACTCGCTGCGGCCCAGCGCGGGCTCGACCCTGGCCAGGATCGGCGCGAGCGTCCAGGCCAGGCCGGGCGTCCACTCGGGGTAGAAGCCCTGCTCCGCGCTGTCGGCCAGGCCGACCACGATGAGCGGGTGGGTGGCGCCGTTGAGCCCGGTCACCGGGAACGGGGCGCCCACCTTCAGGTCGACCGCCTTGGCGAAGGAGCGCTCGACGACCACGCCGTCGGTGTCGCCGGAGCGGAGCGGGCGCCCCTCCCGGACCAGCGGGACGGCGACCTGCTGCGGTGTCGCGGCGATCTCCCGCAGCGCCACCGGCGACTTCCTGCCCTCCAGTGTGAGGGTGACCGGGGCCGACCGGTAGGGACCGGCGACCTGGACCACGCCGGGGAGCCTCGCCAGCGCGGCCGGATCGGGGGCGTCCCTGGTGTGTATCCACACGTGCGCGCCCCTGGACTCGGCGAAGAGGCCGCGCCAGGGGTTGGTGCCGTCCTCCAGCAGGGTCGCGGAGGTGATCAGCGCCGTGACGATCCCGGCCACGGCGAGCACCGTCAGCAGTGCCTGCGCCCTGCGCGCTCTGAGGTCGGCCCGGATCCACCTGACGGAGGCGTGGACCGTGCTCACCGCGGCGCTCCCGGCGGCGAAGGCCGTACGGCCCGCGAAGGCATGGTTCGGGCGATCCCCGGCGATGTCGGCCGGGGAGGGGGGAGTCGCACCGGTCAACCTCTCAGTTCGATGACGTCACCGGGGCCGCCCCGGGGACGGCGGCGGGCCAGGCCGGCGCCGCCGTCGTCGACGATCTGGCCGTCCAGCAGGGAGACCACCCGGTCGGCCAGGCTCGCCACCCGGGCGTCGTGGGTGACCAGGACGATGGCCTGGCCCTCGCGGTGAACCTCGCCGAGCAGGCGCAGCACGTCGCGGGTGTTGCGGCTGTCGAGGTTGCCGGTGGGCTCGTCCGCGAGCAGCAGGCTCGGTTTGTTGGCCAGTGCGCGGGCCAGCGCGACCCGCTGCTGCTCGCCGCCGGCGAGCTGGGCAGGCGCGGCGTCGGCGCGGGCGGTCAGGCCGAGTTCACCGAGGAGGTGTTCGCGGCGTCTGCGGGCCTCCTTCGCGGAGACCCCGGCCAGCAGCGCGGGCAGCTCGACGTTGTCGGCCACGGTCATGTTGGCGACGAGGTTGAAGAACTGGAAGACGAAGCCGATCTTCTTGCGGCGGAGCAGCGCCCAGGCGCTCTCCTTCAGCATGTCGGTCCGCTGTCCGTCGAGCCAGATCTCGCCGCTGGTTCTGGCCTCAAGGCCGCCGATCATGTGGATCAGGGTGGACTTGCCGGAGCCCGACGGTCCCATGACCGCCACGAACTCTCCCGCCTCCACCCGCAGGTCGACCCCTCGCACGGCGGGCACCGGCACCTCGCCGTCCTGGTAGATCTTGACAAGATTGACGGTGTCGACCACGGGGGACGTCAACTCAGCTCCTCCTGACAACGTTCGAGCCAGTCGAGATCAGCCTGGAGATGGAGCATGGCCCCCTCGATGAGCAGGAGCGCGGCGCGATTGTCGCGGTCGGCCCGTCCGGCGAGTTCGTTGAGGTCACGCATGAGTCCGAGGTAGTGACGGCGCTGGCGGTTGATCATCGCCATCCTGTCGGCGATGCCGGTCATCGGGGCCAGCACGAGCTTCATGAAGAACTCGTCTCTGACCCTGGGCCCCTCGGTGGGCTCGTCCACCCACGTTTCGAGGGCCTCGCGGCCCGCGGCCGTCAGGTAGTAGACCTTCTTGTTCGGCCGGTTGGACTGCTCGACGTCCACGACGCGCACGAGGCCGTCCTTCTCCAGACGGCCGAGCGTGACGTAGATCTGCCCGATGTTCGGGGAAGGATAGGCGCTGCCGAAGATCTGTTCAAGGGCCTGTTTGAGCTCGTACCCGTGGGCAGGTTCCTTTGCGAGGAGCGCCAGCAGCATCGGCCGCACGCCCCACCTCCTCGGAGAGCTCGTTACGTGAGCGTTACGGGTTTATCCGTTGACGATGATGTTATCGCTATGCATAACATGCATGCATCTACCTAACACGTATGTAATCAACGGGAAACCCGGAGGTCACGGTGCGCCGACTCATCCCCGTCGTGCTCGCCGTGCTTCTGGTGGCGGGGTGCTCGGCGGCCGGCTCGCAGGAGACCGAACGGTTCGGCGGGACCGGCCCGTTCACCCTCGTCATCGGCCGCGACACGACGGCGTATCTGCAACCGCTGCTGGATCGGTGGAACCAGACGCACCCCGAGGAGCGGGTGAGCCTGCTCGAACTGCCCGAGGCGGCCGACGAGCAGCGCGCTCAGATGGTCGCCAACCTGCAGGCGGGGAGTGACCGCTACGACGTGCTCGGGCTGGACGTGGTCTGGACGGCGGAGTTCGCCGAGGCGGGCTGGATCCTGCCGCTGGACCGTGCGATGTTCCCGCTCGACCGGTTCCTGCCACCGGTCGTCGACACGGCACTCTACCGGGGCAAACTCTGGGCGGTGCCGTACACCAGCAACGCCGGACTGCTCTACTACCGCAAGGACCTGCTGGCCAAGGAGGGGTTCGAACCTCCGAAGACCTGGGCCGAACTGCGCAAGCAGGCGCGGACCCTGCGCACCAAGTACGACATCGGCGGCTACGCGGGTCAGTTCCTGGCCTACGAGGGCCTGACCGTCAACTTCACCGAGGCCGTGCAGTCGGCGGGTGGGCAGATCCTCAGCCCGGACGGCACCTCGGTGACCATGGACGTGGCCAGGGCGAAGGCCGGTCTGGACTTCCTGGTGGACGGGTTCAGAGAGGGTTGGATTCCGCCCGAGTCGCTCTCCTTCAAGGAGGAGGAGTCGCGAATGGCCTTCCAGGAGGGCAAGCTGGCCTTCGCCCGTAACTGGCCGCACGCGTACGGGCCGGCCACCCTCTCCTCCGTCGCGGACAAGTTCGGGGTCACCAGGCTTCCCGGGCTGAACGGCCCGGGAGCCGGCTCACTCGGCGGCTACAACCTCGCGGTTAGCGCCTTCTCCAAGCGGCAGAAGTCGGCCACCGAGTTCATCCGCTACTTCACCAGCCTGGAGAACCAGCGGCGGGTGCTCGCCGACGGCTCGTTCCCGCCCGTGTGGGCCGAGCTGTACGACGACCCCGATCTGATCAAGCGTTTCCCCTACCTGCCGGTTCTGAAGCAGAGCATCCTCTCCGCCCGCCCCAGACCGGCGAGCGCCAACTACAACCAGGTGAGCCTGGTGATCGCCAGCGCGGTCTCCAACGCGCTCACTCCCCCTTTCGAGGAGGCCGGCGACGACGTTGTCGCCTCCATGAAAGGCCAGCTCGACGAGATCATTCGGGTTCGTTGACCCGGGGCCACCCCTCGGAGCGAACCGTCATCCCCACCTCAAGCGCTGGCAAGTCCCTATATATCCCCCATTTCAAAACCTCAATACCTCAGGAGGTCTACCCGGCATGCGTAAAACCATTGCAGCGGTGACCACGGCAGGACTCGCCCTGGCACTCGCCGCGTGCGGCGAGTCGACCCCCACCACACCGGCCGGTAGCGCGTCCGCGCCCGCCGCCAAGACCCTCGAAGGGGTGACCATCGAGGTCGCCGCCAAGTGGACCGGCGCCGAGCAGACCAACTTCCAGGAAGTGCTCAAGGCGTTCGAGGCGAAGACCGGCGCCAAGGTCACCTACGCCTCCACCGGTGAGGACACCGGCGCCTACCTCGGTCCCCGTATCGAGGGCGGCAACCCGCCGGACATCGCGATCCTGCCCCAGCCGGGCCTGGTCCAGCAGTACGCGGACCAGAAGGCGCTCAAGCCGCTCACCGCCGAGGTCCAGAAGCAGATCGACGACAACTACACCCCGTACTGGAAGGAGCTCGGGTCGGCGGGCGGCCAGTCCTACGGCGTGCTGGTGAAGGCGGCCCACAAGTCGCTCATCTGGTACCGCGACCAGGCGTTCCAGGACGCCGGGGTGCAGCCTCCGGCCACCTGGGACGACCTGGTCAAGGCCGCCCAGACGATCGCCGACTCCGGCACCCCGCCGTTCTCCCTCTGCGGCGCCTCCGGCTGGACGCTGACCGACCTGTTCGAGAACGTCTACCTGTCCAGCGCGGGCCCGGAGAACTACACCAAGCTCTCCAAGCACGAGATCCCGTGGACCGACCCCAGCGTGACCACCGCGCTGGAGAAGATCGGGCAGCTCGTCGGCAAGAAGGAGTTCCTGCTCGGCGGCTCTTCCGGCGCCCTGCAGACCGACTTCCCGACCTGCGTGACCCAGGTCTACGGCCAGGACAAGTCCGCCATGGTCATCGAGGCCGACTTCGTGGGCACCACCGCCGAGGAGTCGGGCGCCAAGCTGGGCGAGGAGGCCAAGTACTTCCCGTTCCCGAAGGCCGGTGACACCGAGCCGGTCGTGCTGGGCGGCGACATCGCGGTGGTGCTGAAGGACTCCAAGGGCGCGATGGCCCTGCTGGAGTTCCTCGCCTCCAAGGAGGGCGGCGAGATCTGGGCGAAGCTTCCCGGCTACCTCTCCCCCAACCGCAACGTCTCACCCGACAACTACCCCGCCGAGCTGACCAAGCAGCTCGCCCAGACGATCATCTCCGCCGGTGACGCGGTCCGTTACGACATGTCCGACCTGGCGCCGAGCGCCTTCGGCGGCACGGACGGCAAGGGCCAGTGGAAGCTCCTGCAGGACTTCGTGCGCGACCCCTCGGACATCAAGGGCATCCAGACCAAGCTTGAGGCCGAGGCCAAGAAAGCCTGGAAGTAAGGGAGCAAGGCCGTGACCAACCGGTTAGACGGCCCGCAGGACCCGCACGGCGACACCGCCGGCGGGTCCTCCCCCGGACCGAACGACACCCTGCGGCCGGCGCCCGACGCCGGCCCCGAGGTCCGCACCCCCCCACCCGACGCCCCCGCCGGGGACGCCGCGCCGGTGAAGCCGGCGAAGAAGGCCGCCCGGCTGGGACCGCCGCCGAGCATGGCGATCTGGTTCCTGCTGCCGGGAGCGCTCCTGCTCGGCGTGATGGTGATCTATCCGATCATCTACTCGATCTTCCGCAGCCTCTACGACGCCAACGGTGACGGTTTCGTCGGCGCGGGGAACTACGCCACGATCTTCAGTGACTCCGCCACCCTGATCACGATCAGGAACAACCTGATCTGGGTGGTGGTGGCCCCCCTCCTGGTCACCGCGATGGGTCTGATCTTCGCCGTGCTCACCGAGCGGATCCGCTGGGCGACGGCCTTCAAGCTGATCGTGTTCATGCCGATGGCCGTCTCCCTGATGGCCTCCGGCGTCATCTTCCGCCTGGTGTACGAGCAGGCTCCCGATCGGGGCGTGGCCAACGCCGTGATCACCTCGGTGAGCGGCCTCTTCGGCTCCGACCAGGGCTACCCGGACGCCCGTCCCAGGGAGAACGACCAGGCACCGGTCGCCGCCTCGCAGGGCGCGGTGGTGAGCAGGCAGCCCGCCGCCCCGGGGAAGACGGTGCTCGTCCCGCTGGTCGGCGTGAAACCGGACTCCCTCGCCTCGGCCGCGCCGGCGAAGGTGGCCCAGCCGGGTCCCGGCGAGCTGGCCGGGACGGTGTGGGTGGACTTCACCCAGGGCGGCGGCGGAGCGGTCAACCAGGTGGACCCCCAGGAGAAAGGTCTGGTCGGGGTGACCGTGGAGGCGGTGAGAGACGGTGCCGTTCAGGCCACCGCCCACACCGAGGCCGACGGCACCTTCCGCTTCACCGGCCTCGCCCCCGGCGACTACCAGGTGCGGCTGCCGGCGTCGAACTTCCAGGCGCCCTTCAACGGGATCTCCTGGCTGGGACCGACGCTGATCACCCCGGCGATCATCGGGGCGTTCATCTGGGTGTGGGCCGGATTCGCCATGGTGCTGATCGCGGCGGGCCTGGCCGCCATCCCGCGTGACGCGCTCGAGGCGGCCCGCATCGACGGCGCCACCGAGTGGCAGGTGTTCCGGAAGATCACCGTCCCGCTGCTCGCCCCGGTGCTGCTCGTCGTGTTCGTCACGATGATCATCAACACGTTGAAGGTCTTCGACCTGGTCTTCGTCATCGCGCCGGGATCGGTGCAGCCGCAGGCCAACGTGATCGCGCTGGAGATGTGGCGCGTCTCCTTCGGCGGTGGAGGCGACCAGGGGCTGGGCAGCGCGCTCTCCATCTTCCTGCTGGTCCTCGTGCTGCCCTTCATGATTCTCAACATCCGCCGGTTCAGGAGGGACAACCAGTGACCACCTCCACCACCCTCGGCGCTCCACCGCGCAGCGTGGCGGGCCGCGTCGTCGACCGGATCGGCGGCGGCCTGGTCCAGGCGGTGCTGGTGCTGATCGGCGTCTTCTGGCTGGTCCCGACTCTCGGGCTGTTCGTGGTCTCGCTCCGCGAGGAGACGGCCAACAACTCCACCGGCTGGTGGACCGCCCTGACCAAACCCGCCGAGTTCACCCTCAAGAGCTACACCGACCTGCTGGCGAGCGGGTTCACCGCGTCGTTCTGGAACACCGTGTTCATCACGGTGCCCGCGACGCTCCTGGTGATCGGCATCGCGGCCATGGCGGCGTACGCGTTCGCCTGGATGGAGTTCCCCGGCAGGGACGCGCTCTTCCTCGTGGTGGTCGCCCTGCTGGTGGTGCCGATCCAGATCGCGCTGATCCCGATCGCGAAGCTCTACGGCACGGTCGGCATCTTCGGCTCCATCGCGGGCGTCGTCCTCTTCCACGTCGCCTTCGGGCTTCCGTTCGCCATCTTCCTGCTCCGCAACTTCTTCGCGGGCATCCCCCGCTCGCTGCTCGAGGCGGCGCGGATGGACGGCGCCGGGGAGTGGAAGATCTTCTCAACCGTGGTGTTCCCGCTGGCCAAGCCCGCGGTCGCCTCGCTCGGCATCTTCCAGTTCCTCTGGGTCTGGAACGACCTGCTCGTCGCCCTGGTCTTCGCCAACACCGAGAACCAGCCGATGACCAAGGCCCTGCAGTCCCAGATGCGGCAATTCGGAACCAATGTGGACATTCTTGCGCCAGGCGCTTTCCTGTCGCTGATCATCCCATTGATCCTCTTTTTCGCCTTCCAGAGGTATTTCGTGCAGGGAATGATGGCCGGTTCGGTGAAGTAACGACAGGGGCAGGCCCGGTACGGCGCGCGCCGATTTCCGGCACGCGCCGTACCGGGCCTAAAACATCGATAGGGTCCTGCACATGGCCGCACGTCCCTTGAACGAAGTCGTGGAAGCCGGGTGGGCCAAGGCCCTGGAACCCGTTGCTGAGAAGATCGCCGAGATGGGCGAGTTCCTCCGGAGGGAAGTGGCGGAGGGCAGGCAGTACCTTCCGTCCGGGGCCAACGTGCTCCGCGCCTTCCAACAGCCTTTTGACCAGGTCAAAGTGCTGATCGTGGGACAGGATCCGTACCCTACGCCGGGTCATCCCATCGGTCTGAGCTTCTCCGTCGCCGCGGACGTACGCCCGATCCCGGCCAGCCTGCGCAACATCTACAAGGAGCTCACCGAGGATCTCGGGCTGCCGATGCCGAGCAACGGCGACCTGACCCCCTGGGCCGAGCAGGGCGTGCTCCTGCTCAACCGGGTGCTCACCGTCATGCCGGGCAAACCCGCCTCGCACCGGGGCAAGGGCTGGGAGGAGGTCACCGAGCAGGCCATCAAGGCCCTCGTCGCGCGCGAGCAGCCGATGGTGGCGATCCTGTGGGGGCGCGACGCCCGCAACCTGCGCCCGATGCTCGGCGACATCCCGGCCATCGAGTCGGCCCACCCCAGCCCCCTGTCGGCCCGCAGCGGCTTCTTCGGCTCCCGCCCGTTCAGCAAGACCAACGAGCTTCTCCAGCAGCAGGGTGCGACCCCCGTGGAGTGGAAGCTCCCCTAGCCCCGTCCCGCGGATCTCTCGGCGGGCAAAAGATCCAACGGACAGGGCGCAGGCCCTGTCCGACCCTTACCAGGCACTAGGATTTCCACCATGAGTGATGAATCGGGCACTGAACGCTATCTGCGTCTGACTGTTGAGCTGACCGTGGAGGTGCAGGACATCGCCTCCCTGCAGGCCGCCGCGCTGAAGGAGATCAACCACCCTGACGCCGACCTGGACGACGACGAGCGCAAGGAGCAGGCCGAACTGGTCTCGGCCGACGAGACCGGTGCCACGGCGCTGCAGTGGCTGATCGAGCCGGACCACGTCCTGGGTTTGATCGAGCACGTCGAGCAGATCGAGCCCCGCGAGGCCGTGCTGGGCGTCGAGCCCTCCGAGGGCCCCTCGGACGAGGACGAGGACGAGGACGAGGACGACCACGCGGGCCACGACCACGCCGGTCACAACCACCGGCACTGAGAGCGACCCGGCGACCCCGCCGGTGGGCGGCCTTTCCAGCTGGAAAGGCCGCCC
>NZ_JBFAQY010000059.1:0-21962 GCF_040678965.1 Streptosporangium sp. NPDC049248 | reverse complement strand
CTGCAGTACCGGCCCGACCTGCTGAACGGTTTCATCGCCGAAACCGGGCTCACGATCTCTGATCTGGCATAACCCCCGGCTTTCATGCTCGGTACGCGATATGCACGGTCACTCGGTCACGGTGTTCGCGTCCACGGAGATCAATGGTGAACGCTCCCTGAAAATCGGCAGCCGAACGTTGCGGCTGAGGAAGGTGGGCGTGGACGAGGACGGCGAGGAGCCGATGGACATCTACCGGGCCGAGTCCATTTCGGACCCCTCGTACTGAGGACCCCTCGCGCCGAGCGCACCCGCTCGCGCTCGGCGCGTGCGCCCACGTCTCCGCCCGCCGATCGCACTCCCGGCCCGGCCCGGCGCGTTGCCGGACGAGGCCCCCTGACCGCGGATCCGCGACGGAGGCGCCGGCGATTCGTCCGCGACCTCCACCTGTCCGGCTCGGGTCGGCCACCTGACGCGAGGCCCCTCGGCGAGCTGATCCGCCGGGTCCGCGAGGCCGAACACACCGGCTCCCACGGCTCCCCGCGGCATCGGGCGAAAATCCACGACGACGCGACCGCGGCCCGGCCCGACCCGGCCTGGAAGATCATCCGTCCCGAACACTTTGGAGATCATCGTGTTTTCGGGATTGTGCCCTGATCCTCACCTACTCGGTTGCCCGAATATCCGCCTTGCGGCGCTTCCTGAGGGAGTATTTTTCGACAGAGACGTTGCCGCAACCACCCGGTATGGCAGGCCGGATATCAAGCCCCAAGCGAGGTAGCGATGTTTTCTTCCTTTGACCCGGAATATGCCCCGGTTGGTGATGTAGGGACCGCGCTGCTCTACGTCGACTCGCTTCTCACCCGTATTCGCGAGGGCATCTCGCAGGCCGACCCCAAGCAGCGAGAACTGATCGACGAGTTCTTCGGATCCTTCTCCAGCGAAGACGCCAGTGACGTGCTCGACGGCGCCTGCACGCTTGTCTACCTGTACATGGAGTGGCTGCGCCAGGCCCACGAGGAGCAGGACCGTGACGTGGTCGAATCCGTGGTGCCCTACGTCATCGGCAGCATGCGCAAGATGACCATAAGTGTCAAGCCCGAGGCCATCCCCGCCATGGCGGGCATGCTGACCGCCAGCGCCATCGGTCTGAGCCCGACGCTCTGGCGCAAGCAGTACGGCCCCTGGACCGAAGCCGAGATGAACGCTCTGGAAGCGACCCTCGTTCTGCTGGCCGACTACATCAACCATCTAACCAATGACGAAACCATGGCAATTCGCATGATCGCCGACATTATGGAATCCATGGAGCAAGCGGGCGATGTGGGATAAATCTTGTAGATATGGTTCCGCCAACCGCGGATCGGCGCCGATGGTCGTCAAATGACCGTGCCGGTGGGCACCTTTCTCACGCCCCTTCGTGGCAGGACCCGGTGACCTTCATCCGGACCGCTCCTGGCCGTCCAGATGAAGGAAGAGCTCGTGTGCCGAATCAATGCTCGCGCGCAACGCCTGCTCCAGTTCGCCGGCCTCGCCCGTGAGATACCCGATCTCCGGCATGCTCAGGGCGTCGGCCCCCGCCTCGGCGAGCAGTTCCTCATAGCGGGGCAGTCGTTCCACCAACGCCTCGATCTGGTCACGGGCCCGGTAGGCGCGTTCGGCGTCGGCGACATGGGCCGCGTACCGCTCCAGCGCCTCCACCTTCGCGATGACGGCGCCCTCGCTGCCGGCGAGTGCTCGCTCCAGCGGTTTCACCGCGGCTGCCACCTCCCGGGTGACCCCGCCACGCATGAGATCGCGATGTTCCTTCCGGAGGGAGGAGAGCTTGGCCAGCAGGCGCGCGATCTCCCATTCCTGCGGCGGCAGCATGACGGCGTTTCGCGCGACGTCGAGCAATCCCTCGGTGTTGACGCGTGATCGCAGAACGGAGCCGACCGCCGCCCGCGTCCGGGCAAGCAGGTTCCTCGCATCGGTGTCGAAGTCGTCGAAGAGGAAATAGGAATCCCGGTAGCGGTGCGCGAGACCGTACAGTTCCCGCTCCGGGGTAACGCTCTCCTCGACATTCCCCGTGGCCCTGATCGCGGCGGAAAGAAACCATGCGAGCACGGTGAGCAGCGGGATTACGGCCATGGCCCCCAGCCGAAGGAGAGCGCCAGCAAAAGGCCGACCGCGGCGAGCATGCCGCCGACGGCCAGAGGAGCCGCGGATTTTTCCCGCGGTTCTTCCGGCGGCCTCCAACCTGCTCGCATGCGTGCCAGCAGCACTGGATTCGCACGGAGCAGACCCGCGATCTCCGGGGACAGACCGGGATCGACCACCACACCGAACCGCTGTCTTCCCGAGCCCTCCAGATCATCACCTCTTTCCGGTGATCATTCTAAGGGGATTATCCGTCGTATCCGAATGGGCCACTTGAAAAACGTTCAAAGCGGACCGGGGTCACGAAAATCAATGGCGATTCGCACCGCGCATACCGCGTCCCGTGACGATCGCCGGTACGTGACAGTGCCCGGGAATCGACACGGCACACGGCACCGGATCCCCGCGTGTGATCGTTTCCGGGCGGCGATCTACGGTCGGCCCTCCTCCGGGATCGCCGCTTCCGCGCTCTCGCGACGGAGCCGCTCGATTCCTTCGAGGGTTTCGAGGGCAAGGGCCCAGGGATGGCTTTCCGCTTCCCCGCCTCCGGCGGTGGAGCCGAGCAGGACGGGGACGCCCTCGGCCCGAAGGCTTTCGACGCTCCGGCGGAACGGCTCGCGGGAGGCGAGGCCGCCGTTGACGGAAGGCAGTACGACCACGGGGATACCGAGCCCGGGGGCTTCGGCGAGGAGGCCGAGGGCGTAGGTGTCGGCGATCCCCTGGGCGAACTTGTTGATCGTGTTGTAGGTCGCGGGAGCGACGATGATCGCATCGGCTCTCGGCGGCTTGGGCTCGTCCGGCTTGCGGTACCGGCTGCGGACGGGGCGGCCGGTCTGCTCTTCCAGGGCGGGGACGTCGATGAAGTCCAGCGCGGACGGGGTGGCGACGATCTGGACGGCCCAGCCCGCCTCCTGGGCGAGGTTGACGAGACGCCCCACGTCGCCGGCGCCGCCTGCGGCGCACACGATGACGTAGAGGACCTTGCCGGACTGGCTCACGCGTCGACTCCCAACACCGGTTTCACCCACCAGAAGGTACCGGCCCCGCTAGGATCGCGCCGCCGGCGGATCAGGCGGGCTCTCCGCCGCGCTCGACGGAGCGTAGGCCGCGGCCCAGCGGCCGTTGGCCTTGGCCAGCTCGACCTGTTCGAGCCCGGCCGGCCGCATCCGACCGGCGGCGACGAGCTCTTCGACCTTGACACAATTGATCTTCGACCATGAGCTACGGGGCCTGCGCGGTGAGAAGCGCTGGGCCCACCAGCCGTCCGGCACGTTTCCCGAGAAGGACTTGCCGTCGATCCAGCCATAGCACAGGGCGACCTCCAGGGCCTCGACTCTGGTGATCGAGGGCACCGCCGTACCCTTCTTCGGCATGGCGACCCAGACCTCGCGGGCGGTTCGGTGATTCGCCTCCAGCCAGGCGGCGAACTCGTCCGCCGAGGCGAAGCGCAGATTGTCGTCCGTCATCGTCCCACCAGCTCTCCCGTTTCGACCAAGGCCGCCTGCCCGAAGGCAAGCGACTGTGACACTTCGACGACGTGCCCTAGCAGTCGCAGTTGCAGTTGCAGCAGTCGGAACAACCGGAGCAGCAGTCGGAACAACCCGAGCACCCGTCGCAGCACTGCCCGCAGCCGTCGCAGCCGCCGGGGTCGCAGCGCTCACCGCACGATTTGTAGCGATCCTCGTCCCACGGCGGCCGGTACAGCCCGCAGGTGCAGCAGGCCGCCGACATGCACAGCAGCGACAGCAGCCCGCCGGGGTCCGGCTTCAGCCGCGGATCACGCGGGGGCGCCTCGGGACTCTCCTGCTCGGCCTCGCCGAAGATCCGTCCGGTGGCGCGGCCGGTCTCCTTGACCAGCAGCGCGTTGACCAGACGGCGTCGCTCCAGATCCAGTTCGGCCACCGCCAGACGCAGTCCGTGCACGGCGTCGTCGCAGTGCCGCCGCGCGACGGCCAGGTCGGTGCCCGAGGCGACGAGCGGGTTGTAGGCTCCCTGGGCGCGGTCGCGGGCCAGGTCCTCGACGGCGTCCAGCAGGTGTGCCAGGCGGCCGAAGTAACGCCCGGCCTCCTCCAGCGTCTCCCGGTTGTGCGGCTTGCCGGCCAGTACGGCGGTATGCCCGAAGGCGGCGGCGACCGCGGCCTCGGTGGGGGCGGTGAGCTGGAGCAGGCTCGGGTTCGGCAGGCGTTCCAGCCGGGTCTGCTCCTCGACCGCGACGAGCAGCGGAGCGGGATCGAACCCGAGGGCGGAGGCCGTATCCGATCCGGCGGCCGACCAGCGATCGGCCACCCGCCCCGCACCGGCCGCCACCAACCGGCGCGCGTAGATGCCGTCGCCGTCCTCGACGTGGTCTCTGACCTTGCCCGCGGCCAGGATCAGCGAGACCGCGGCCGCCAGCCGTACCCCCTCGGCCTCGACGACGTCCGCGCCCTTGAACCCGCGCAGTGCGCAGGCCGCCGCACGCCGGTGCGGGGAGGAAGCCGGCGCCTGCGCCTCGGTGAGCACGGACACCAGCAGACCGTCGTAGTTGGTCACCAACCTGGAGGCGTGCCCGTGCTCGTCCCTGAGGGCCAGGCAGAGCCCGCACAGGTGCGCCATCCACTCCTTGAACAGCCCACCGCACATCCCGTGCTGGCATGGGCGAACAATCCCAAACATAGGTCCCTTCCCTGAATGTCCGTCGCCCAGCCTGCCAGCTTTCACTTGTCACATGCTTGCAATGCCGTGGTTGCAGTGATCTCTCACCGAAACACCAGTGGGGACCCGGACAATGATCTCGTTCACAAAGCCGAAGGAACAAGATCATGAAAAGAGCACTGACCCTCTGCTCACGGCGGCGACCGGGGCGGTCAATGGCCAAGGTTCCGAATGTGCGTGGGCTCGGGTTGTTCCTTGCGATGTCAGGCCTGGTCGTGGCGGGTTGCGGCGGAGCGGAAGACCCGGCCCCGGCCACCTCGGGTGCCAGGCCCCCGGGTGCCTCGGACTCCCCGGTCACCGGCGCCGGAGAATCCAGCGGACTGCGCGAGATGATGAAAGCGTTGTCAGCCGGCGGACCGGCCGCCGAATACCTGGAGTACGGAGAGATGACGCACTGGCGCGAGCTGGGCGTGGTCACCGCGAGCGGTCCGGAGAAGAAGGAGGAACGCTGGTTGCCGGCGATCGGCTTCGGCTTCGGCGCGCTCGGCAGCAGCGCGCGGCTGCTCCCCGAGAGAACCGGAATCGACGTCTTTGGAGCCGTCCGGGCCGTCTCCTTGGGTAACCCGCCGAATACCGCGATCCGTATCGACGGCAAGCAGGACGCGGCGGCCATCCGTACCAAACTGACCGCCCTGGGGGCGAAGCCGCGCACGATCGGTGGGCAGCAGGGACTGACGCTGGCCGCCGACGGCGCGATCGACCCGGACAGCGCGCTGACCAGCGAGCTCGGCCTGCTCAACCAGCTCAACCAGGTGGTGGTGACCGATTCGGTGCTGGTGTCCGGAGCCTCGGCCGATCCGGTGGCAAGCGCCCTGGGCGGCAGCCCCTCCCTGGCAGCCGACCCCGATCACGCCGCGATCGCCGAGTGTCTGGGCGACGTGGTCGCCGCCGCGGTCACGGCACCGCCCGCACCGACGGCCGTGGCGCTGTACGGCGTGGGCCTGCGCCGCCCCGCGGCCACGACCGACCAGGCGGTCAACGTCGTGTGCGTGCTGCCGCGTGGGACCGGGGTGAAGGAGACCTTCACCGGGAAGTTCACCACGAAGGCCGTGACGCAGTCCGGCACACCGCTGTCCGACCTCGTCGAGGACATCACGCACGACGAGGTCGGCTCCGGGGACGGCGCGGTGCTGCGGGCCACATTGAAGATCAAGCAGGACGGGCCGGTGACCCTGGTGTTGAAGATGTTGCACACGGGCGAGCTGCCCAGGCTGTTCGACCCGTCGACTCCCCTCGATCCCTTGGATCTCGTGGACGACTGACCTGCCGGTTCTCCGGTTCGAGGTTCGGGGTCGGATCCGTGCGGATCACCCGGCGCCGGTCGGATGTCCGCGCCGGGTTCGGCGAACCCGTCCTCGGCGAGGCTCGGTGCCGCCGGCCCCCTGATGTGATCACGCCGCCGTCGATCCAGCTGCATCGACGACATTCAGGACTCCTGACCGCGGAGTGCCGCTCTTGATGCCCATGGGGATGATTCGGCAGGGTGTCGGCATGGTCGAGAATGCTTCGGACTGTGTCGAGGTTCGTGTCACCACCAGCAGCCGCGAGGAGGCGGAGCGGATCTGTTCGGCGGTGGTGGGCCGGCGGCTGGCCGCCGACTGCCAGATCATCGCTCCGATCGAGTCCGTCTACTGGTGGGAGGGCGAGATCCAGCGCTCCGAGGAGTTACTGCTGCTGATGAAGACCACCGCGGGGCGGTTCGAGGACCTCGCCCGGCGGGTGCGGGAGTCGCACTCCTACGAGGTGCCACAGATCGTCGCGGTCCCCCTGGTGGTCGGCAACACCGACTACCTCGACTGGATCAGACGGGAGACGGTCCCCACTGAGTGAGGTCCTCCACAAGCTGCGCTCCCGGGTCACGGACATCACCAGAAGGCCGATCCGGCACTCGGCGTTGTGTCTGCGTCCGTGCATCTCGCGGCCGGACCCCGGCGGGCGGCCACCGGTCGATCCTCGGCGGAGCCGGTGAGCGGCTTGGTCGCGTTTCTCCGGAATGGTGTGCGGAATCTGCCGTCTGCACAGGCAGGCGCGACCGGCAAGCACACGGACCGGCCGGGTGCGCGGATGCCCGCCGACCTCGCGTCACGGCAGTCAGCAGATCTTGCCCGGTCCGGCCGCCGTGGCCCGCAGCAGATCCCGGAGGAGCACAAAGTCGATCTTTTCCGGCCCGCGGAAGCGCAGGCAGCCCTTGCCCATGTCATGGTCTGCCAGCCGCTCCGCGAAGGCTTCGCGGACCTCGCTGCGCAGCAGATAGAAGGAGATGTACTGCTTCTGGCTCGCGAAGCTGATCTCCCCGATGTCGTCTCGCTCATAGGTGGGCATCCCGTACGCCATCACCTCGGTGAATCCTCGCAGTTCCGCACGGCACAGCTCACGCAGCCGGATCAGAGCCTCTTTGCGTTCCTCGGGCACCTCGGCGAGGTAGCCGTCCACGTCTTCCGCCTGACTTCGCACCATGATCCGAGCGTACGTGAAACGCGACATTGATCGACATCTCAAATATGTCCTGCCTGGCCCGACCTGCCTCCGCGTCGGTCGCGAGGAATTCCGGAACGCGATCACCCACCACCAGGCCCCACTGACCTACAAGTCGGCCTCCAGTCGCGGTCTCTAGCCTCGTCGACAGTGCTCCTGACGGAAGCGGCACCGAGGGAACGGGCCGAAGAACGGCGTGACAGGAGGGAGATCATGATGTGGTCCGAGACGGGGCAGACGATCGCCGTCGCGCGGATCCGCAAGCGCCTGCGGAACGGATCGACCAGCCTCCACCTGTCCAATCTCGGGCTGGAGGCGTTGCCCGAACTGCTCGGCGACTTCACTCACCTGACCAAGCTCGACCTGAGTTACAACCGGCTGACCGCCCTGCCCGAGTCATTGAGGAACCTCACCGCACTGACCACGCTCAACCTGTCCGAGCTCGGTCTGGAGACATTGCCTGAATGGCTGGGAGAGCTCACCGCTCTCACCACACTCAGCCTGCGCGGTAACCAGTCGGCCGCCCTGCCCGAGTCGCTGGAGAACCTCACCGCCCTGACCACACTCGATCTGTCCTGCCGCGGCCCGAAGGCGTTGCCGGAATGGCTGGGGAACCTCTCCGCACTGACCCGACTCGAACTGCGCCACAACCGGCTGACAGCCCTACCCGATTCCCTGGGGAACCTCACCGATCTCACCCAACTCGACCTACGCAACAACGAACTGACAGCCCTACCCGAGTCACTGGGAAACCTCACCGCACTGACCAAACTCGACCTACACAGAAACTGGCTGACAGCCCTACCCGAGTCACTGGGAAACCTCACCGCACTGACCAAGCTCAACCTGCGCCACAACCGGCTGACAGCGCTGCCCGAGTCACTGGGAAACCTCACCAATCTCCCCCGGCTCAACCTGTACAACAATCAACTGGAAGCCCTCCCCGATTCCCTGGGGAACCTCACCGCACTGACCGAACTCAACCTGCGCCGCAACCGGCTGACAGCCCTGCCCGAGTCGTTGGGAAACCTCACGGCCCTGCTCCGGCTCGACCTGAGCGATAACCGGCTGGCTGCTTTACCCGAGTCGTTGGGAAACCTCACCGCCCTCGCGGAACTAGACCTGGCCAACAACGAACTGGCCGCCCTGCCCGAGTCGTTGGGAAACCTCACCGCACTGACCAAGCTCAACCTGGGAGGTAACCGGCTGACTGCTCTGCCGGAGTCATTGGGAAACCTCACGGCCCTGCTCCGGCTCAATCTGAGTTATAACCAGCTGACCTCCCTGCCGGAGTCACTGAGGAATCTCACCACCCTGAACGGACTCGGCCTGAGCGGCAACCAGTTCACAGTTCCTCCTGAATGGCCCGGGAGCCTTCCCTCCTTCTTCTAGCTCGACCTGCGTGGTAGCCGACCTGCCCGAAATGAAACCTGTTCGACCACGTGGAATAGGACCCGGCGGTCGGGGAACCGGTCAGAGCGGGACTGGCCAGTCCGCTCTGCCGTCACGAGGAGACCTGCATCCGATGCGCGTGACCTTCGCCACCGAAGCGGCCCCCGGGCGGCCGAACGAGGATTTCGTCGCCGCCACGCCGAACGCCGTCGTCCTGCTCGATGGTGCCGGCGCCCCGGCGGACTCGGAATCGGGGTGTGCTCACGGCGTCGCCTGGTACACGCAGTCGCTCGGCTCAACCCTCATCACCGCCCTGGTCCAGGACGACAAGGCGCTGACGGAGATCCTGGCCGAAGCCATCAAGACGGTGGCCTCCCTGCACGACTTCGTCTGCGACCTCAACCATCCCGATTCCCCCTCGGCCACCGTCGTCGTACTCCGCCGGACAGCCGACGCGCTGGACTATCTCGTCCTGGCCGATTCCGTCCTCGTGCTGGACGTGCTCGGCACGGCCGAACCGCTGGTCGTCTGCGATGACCGAGAGGCACGGGTCGGTGCGGCCCACCGGGCGGCCATGGACGCCCTGCCCTCCGGCAGTCCCGAGCACACCGCGGCCCACCGGCGGTATGTGGAGGCACTGCGCGATCACCGCAACCGCGACGGCGGGTTCTGGGTCGCCGCGGTCGCTCCCCTCGCCGCCGAACAGGCTCTCACCGGCACCCTCCCGACCGAGAAGGTACGCGCCGCCGCGCTGCTCAGTGACGGAGCATCCCGGCTCGCCGCCCGATTCCACCTGACCACCTGGCGCCAGATCCTCGACCTGCTGGACGATCCAGGCCCCGCCGAGTTGATCCGCCGTGTCCGCGAGGCCGAGCACGACGATCCGGACGGCTCCCGGTGGCCTCGCGCCAAGACCCACGACGACGCCACCGCGGCGCTCTGGAAACTCTCCTAGATTCCCGGCCAGCGGTCCGGCGTACTTGCCGGGACAATCTTGACGCGGTTCTTCCGGCAATGCCCGGGAAGGCAGCAGTACGAACCGACGGGGTTCAGTGGCGCTTACCGCCCCCGCCGAGCAGGTAACCGATGAAGTCGCCGATTCGACGTAGAACGCCGCGGTCCCGGCCGGAGTCGGAACTCGTACCATGGTTCTGCCAGCGGTACCGGCCGCCCTGTGAGCCGTCCTTGTCGTTCTCACACTCGCGACGGTCAACGATTCGATGGGGGCTGTCAGCCTGAGGTGAGCTCGTGTCCACGCACTGAGTGGTCGACCGGTTGCCGGCACCGGCCGTGGGCTTGTTCGAAAAAGTGATCCCCACCAGGGCGGCCAGGACAACGATCACGGCTGTGGTGAGTATCGCGGGGATCCGGCGGCAGCCTCGCGGTTCCTCACGTGGTGGATCATCTGTGGGGCCGGAAAGCCTTCTGGGCACATACGACTCGTGTTCCGAATCAGCCATGTCTCTTCTTGTCACGCGGACGCGGATCGGGGACCACACGACAGGCCTCCCGGTACCTGTGACATCCAGCCTGGTGCCGGCTGCTTGCAGTTCGCTTGGAGCATGCAGGAACTCGACGCCCGGTGAAGGTGCCGAACAGCCAGGGGGTGAACCCCTCCCCTCCGGCTTCGGGAGATGACGCGCTCCGAGGCTGAAGGTCCCAGACTGCGGCCACCTGCGGCCATGCCCTAGGCCGTCGATGATTCGATAAAGATCGTTCCGTATATGTCCCGCATCGGCCGCGTCTGTACGATCCCGGATGTGAGCGCCGTATGAAATACGTAAACCTCGATGCGACGATGAGTCTGCCCGACGGTGTCGTCGACGGTGTCATCGACCCGGCCGAGTATCTGAGGCGGCTTCCCGAACTCGCCGACGCGTTGCCGGCAGGTGCTCGGACGTTCGCGGCCGATCCCCACCACTACGACTTCCATGGTCCGCGGTGCGTGAAAGACCTCGTCTTGGAGCGGATCTCGTTCGGAGAGGTCGACGGGGAGACCTCCGCGGAGATCGCTTTCAAGCACAGCTGCTGGAAGCATGAAGAGGACCTGCTCATCCGCTACGAGGGAGTTTCGAGCTTCACACTCGACATCGCCGTGCCGTCCCAGGGCGGGCCACGCAGCGTGGTGATCCTTGACGAGATCCTTCCTCGTCCTGATGGGTGCAGTCATGAGATCGCATTCCGGCCCGGAACCGTCACGGTGTTCTGCCGGGATCTGATCGCCACGTGGGTGGAATCCGATTGTCCTGAGAAGCCTCCCGGCTGATGAACTTCGTGCCCAGGTTCCCTCGGCCGTCGTGGCCGGTCGATGCGGGTTTGGAAGTTTTCGGCCGGCCGCGCGCACTTGGGAACGGTCGTGGGACCGTGTGGCCGGGCGGTGGATTCCCTGTCGGCCTCAGCGAGGGTTCCGCGAAAGCGCGAGCTTCCGGAGGAAGACGGCATTGGACGATGACGTGCGCAGACCGTCGAGTATCCCGGTGAGCGCCGGCTCACGGTCCAGGCCCGCGAGCACCTGCCGGAGTTTCCAGATGATCTCTCGCTCGTCGTCGGCGAGGAGCAGTTCCTCCCGCCGTGTGCTGGAGGATGTCACATCCACCGCGGGGAACAGACGCTGCTCGGCGAGAGTCCGGTCAAGCCGCAGCTCCATGTTGCCGGTGCTCTTGAACTCCTCGAAGAGATAGTCGTCCATCCGCGAGCCCGTCTCGACGAGCGCGGTCGCCAGGATGGAGAGCGAGCCGCCCTCCTCGGTCGCGCGGGCCGCGCCGAAGAGCCGTTTCGGCTGGTGGACGGCGTACGCGTCGACTCCACCCGTCAGCGTCTTGCCGCCTTTCGGGGCGATGACGTTGTACGCCCTGCCGAGCCGGGTCAGGGAGTCCAGGAGGACGACGACGTTCCTGCCGTGCTCGACGAGCCGTTTGGCCCGCTCGATCGCGAGTTCGGCGAGCACCGTATGGTCGCGTTCGGGCTGGTCGAACGTCGAGGCGATCACCTCGCCGCGCACCTGCCGGCGGAAATCGGTGACCTCCTCGGGGCGCTCGCCCACGAGCACCACCATGAGGTGGACCGTGGGATGGTTCGCCGCGATGGCGTCGGCGATCGCCTTGAGTGCCATGGTCTTCCCGGCCTTCGGTGGCGCGGCGATCAGGCCGCGCTGCCCCAGGCCGACCGGGGTGACGAGGTCGATCAGGCGTGTGATCGGCGATCCCGTCTCCAACAGCAGGCGTCGGTGGGGGTGGACGGGCGTCATGTCGGCGAAGTGTGGCCGTGCCACGCCCGGTTCCGCGCCGTCGATCGACAACACCTCGGCCGGCTTGCCGGACGGCTTGCGCAGTGCCGCTGTGATCAGGTCGCCTGGGCGCAGACCGAGCGCCTTCACTTGGGCGGCGGGCAGGCAGAGATCGTCCTCGCCGGGGAGGTAGCCGCCCGCCCTGAGGTAGGCCCTCCCGCCGCGGACATCGAGCAAACCGGTCACCTCCCGTTCTTCGGCGGGCGGGCGTGTACTGTTCCGAGCCGTCGGAACGGTGGTCGCGGCACTCCTTTTCGAAGGCCGGTCGGTGGTGATGGTCATGGGCGTGTCCTTAAGAGCCGAAATGGGCGATGGGAAGGAGGGATGTGCACCGGTTCGGCCCGATGGCGGGCATGGTGCGATGAAGTCCCGGCAGGCGGCAGGCGATCCATGCGCGCGGGGAGGGCGTGTGCTGACGCCGTCCGGTCGCCGAACGGGAAATGACACCCGCGGTGGCGGGCGAAAACGAAATACCGACGCTCAGCGGCGGCGAGAGAAGGGCTCTGAATCGAAAAGAGGATCAGATCGACCACATCGACGAGCCGATTTCACGATAACACCATCCCGGGGTTCGAACGCAACCCAGGATCCGGACGGGTTCCCCAGACCTCGCTCCTGGGCCGACCGCGCTGTTAGAGTTGTCCGCCGATCAAGGGAGCGAAGACAGCGCATGACGTCGACCGAGTTTCGTATCGGCGGGGAGTTGGGGGTACGGCGGCTCGGATTCGGGGCCATGCAGTTGCCGACCGAGCCGGGCCCCGCTCGTGAGACCTCCCTCGCGGTCGCCCGGCGGGCCGTCGACCTGGGCGTCACGCTGATCGACACCGCCCACCTGTACGGCGGAGGAGCCAACGAGGAACTGCTCGCCGAAGCCCTGTACCCCTACGCGGACGGCCTGCTCATCACCACCAAGGTCGGCGTCGCACGAACGGGCCCTGCGGGCGAGTGGAGACTCGACGGACGTCCGGCCATCCTGCGCGATCAGGTCGACCAGGCTCTGCGCCGGCTCCGCGTAGAACGCATCGAGCTGCTCCAACTGCACCGTATCGACCCGGAGACGCCCCTCTCCGACCAGCTCGGCACGCTGCGGGACCTCCAGACCGATGGCAAGCTCGGCCGGATCGGACTGTCCGAGGTCACCGTCGCCGAACTCGACCGGGCACGGGAGATCATCGACGTCGCGAGCGTGCAGAACCGCTACAACATACTGGACCGCGAACACGAGCCCGTGCTCGCGGCCTGCGAGGCGGCGGGGATCGCGTTCCTCCCATGGCGGCCTGTCGCGGCAGGGGCGTCGGGGGCGCAGGCCGAGATCGCCGCCGTGGCGGCCGAACTCGGCGCCACCCCCACGCAAGTCGCGCTCGCCTGGCTCCTCGGCCACTCGTCGGTCATTCTCCCGATCCCGGGCACCGCCCGGATGGACCACCTGGAGGAGAACCTCGCCGCGGCTCGGCTCCACCTGCCTCAGGCCCACCGCGACCGTCTGGACCGGCTGCCCGAGTTGGGATAGGGCTCTTCCCCTTTGGTGTCATGATCGGAGCCGGACGAGGAGCGCGGCAGCCGTACCCAGAAGCTTGTCATAACGGTAGCAACGGCTCCGAACTGGTCCGGCAATGAACTCGGCCCCTCAGTGCCTCAGGCGCGGATTTCCGGGACAGGCGTTCTGGGGGACCTCTGTGTTGTCGGGTCCGAACGGCGAGTTCCTAATGCCCTGTCCGTTCTTCAGGGGAAGGTCATTGCCCCGGCGATGCTTTCGGCGAGCGGTCCAGACCATGCACAGCATGTTTCGTTCACTCAGGGTAATGGTATGCATACTCGCGGTAGATCACTGAGATCATCGGGAGGAACATCGTGAAGCGAATCGCCCTCGTCCCCGTCATCTCCGCCGCCATGGTCGCGGTCATGGGCAGCGCCGCCTACGCCTCACAGTATGTGGCCTACGAAGGGCCGGGCTTCACCGGCCGGTCAGTGGTCATTGACCGGTGCGGCCCGTCCAACATCCCCTTCCACGGGTCGTACAAGTGGTACGGCGACGGCCAGAGCGGCCGGATGTACAACCAGCCCGACACGCAGGGTGTGATGCACTTCGAGCTGCCGTCCAACCGCAACGCGGAGCAGAGGACACCCGTCGGCTGGAAGAGCATCTTCATCGTGTGCTGACCCCCGGGAGGCGGACAGGCCGGAACCCGTGCGCCGGAAAGGTTCGAGGTGAGGCCCTTGCCGGTTGCCGACGAGAGGGAGGAGACGCGGCGGACCTGTCGGGCCCGAGCCGAGACCGCCTTGGGGAGGCTGTCCAGCCTCCGCCCCGAGTTCCTGGCGCGCATCGAGGCATCCGACCCGCATGAGGCCGCGCGCGGGCCGTCCGAAGCCGAAGGGCGGGGCTCGTCGATTGGACGGCCCCGCCCCTGTTCCGGGCGATCGGTAGCGGACGGTGGGACCGACCTGTTACCCGGCGTAGGTCTCGAACTCGGCGACCTTCGGCGCGCCGGTCGAGCCGGTGATCCTGAAGGTGATCTTGCTCAGTGAGGTCGCGGCGAAGGTGATGGTGCCCGCCCCGCTGCCGGATTTCAGGACGGTGCCGGTGGTGCCGTTGAGGAGCTGCCAGGCCCCGATGCCGCCCGCGGAGCCTGACGCCTCACGGATGACGACCCTGGACACCGTCTTGGCGGAACTCCACTTGATCGAGATGTCACCGGTCGAACCGGTCGGCGACCAGTAGGTGCTCAGGTTGCCGTCGCGTACGTTGCCGTAGCTCGTCCCGTCGGCCTTGCTGGAGCCGTCGGAACCGGCCCCGATGCTGAGGTTGGTCCCGCTGGGCGGAGGGGTGATCGTGGGAGTGGGAGTCGGCGTCACCGTGGGCGTCACTGTCGGCGTCGGCGTCGGTGTCTGCGGCGAGCAGCTGCCGTTCGACACCCGCAGCCCCTTGTTGGCGCCCGCCGTCTGGCGGACGATGTCCGGCACGCAGCTCGCCCCGTCGAGGCTGTAGGAGTACGGGATGCTGACGGTGGTGTTGGACTGCGGGTTGGGTCCGGCGGGGGCGTTGTCGCCGCCGGGGGCCGACCAGGTCACGTTGTCGAAGATGTTGCCGGCGACCTGCCAGTAGCCGGCCTCGCTGGTGTAGAAGGTGCCCAGGACGTCCTTGGAGTCCTTGAAGTAGTTGTTCTCCACCTTCGCGCGGGCCCCGGCCCGTGAGTTGATGCCGGACTCGTGGAGGTTCACATAGGAGTTGTTGTAGATGTGGGCTATGCCGCCACGCAGCAGGGGTGTGCGGGAGTCGATGTTCTCGTACAGGTTGTGGTGGAAGGTGATGAAGCCGTTCGAGCGGTCGCTCTCGCTGGACCCGATGAGCCCGCCGCGGCCGGAGTTGCGCAGGGTGCTGTAGGACAGGGTCACGTACTGGGTGTCGTCCTTCATGTCGAAGAGGCCGTCGAACCCCTCCGACTCCCCACCCGATGCCTCCAGGGTGACGTGGTCGACCCAGATGTTGCGGACGGTGCTCTCCATGCCGATGGCGTCGCCGCCGTTGGAGGTGGGCGAGCCCGACTTCTTGACGTTGCGGACGGTGACGTTCTGGATGATGATGTTGCTGGAGTCGCGGATGTGGATGCCCAGCTGGTCGAAGACGGCCCCATTGCCGACCCCGATGATCGTGACGTTGCTGATCTGCTTGAGTTCGATCACGCCGGCGGCGGTGTTGCAGCTTGTGCCCGACACCTTGCTGGTATTGCCGTGATTGATGGTCCCCTCGACCTCGATGGTGATCGGGGTGCTGCTGCTGGCCCGGCCGCACAGGGCCGCGTGGATCGCGGTCCCCGTGGTGGCCCTTACCGTCTGCCCGCCCGCACCTCCGGTGGTCCCGCCGTTGCCGGTCGCGTAGCCGGTGGCGCTGCCGACCGCCGAGACCTGGATCATCGGCAAGGCCACACCGACCGCGGCCGCGGAGGTGCCGAGCGCCCACCCGGATACGGCGACCGCGCCGGCGATGGCGACCGCGGCGGCCCTCCTGTCGAACCTGTTTTTCACAGCCGAACTCCTTGCTGGTCCGGCAGGCCTGGGTGACCTGCGCTCCGGATTCCCCCCAGCGAGTGCGCACCGCTCACATGTGTGAACACGTCCGTGTTGGCGGACAGTCACACCATAGGAAAGCGCTTTCCAACTGTCAATGAACCGGGAAACTTTCATTTCGTGACCTGACGGCGAGGGGTTGCGCCGCGAAATCCCCGAGGGCCTGCAGGCGATGACGCATCTGCCCGGAGACCTCGGTAGCGTCCGGCCATGGCCGCCGATGAGGGGGAAACCCCGGCACCGCCGGAGAAGACCGATGACGGTGACCGCCCTTCGTCTCGGCCACGGTCGGTTCTGCGTCGATATCCCGACTTCCGCCGGCTCTTCGTCGGCAATTGCACGTCGCTGCTCGGATCGAGCGTCACCATGGTGGCACTGCCGTTGACAGCCGTTGTCCATCTGAACGCCTCGCCCGCCCAGATGGGGCTTCTCGGTGCGGCGGCGTTGCTTCCGCACCTCGTTCTGGGGTTGCCCGCCGGGGCGTGGGTGGACCGCATGCCCTATCGGCGGATACTCGTTCTGGCAGACCTGGCGCAGGCCTTGCTGCTGGGCTCGGTCCCGGTCGCGGCCGTGCTCGGGGTGCTGCAGATCTGGCATCTGTACGTCGTGATGGTTCTCACCGGCGTCTGCGGCCTCTTCGAGGCCGTGACCGCTCAGTCATTCACCCCCGTACTGGTGCCACGGGAGCAGTTGTTGCCGGCCAACAGCGCGCTCATGCTGAGCAACGCGACCGTCACCACGACCGGCTCAGCGTTGGGCGGTGTACTGGTCTCGCTGCTCACCGCACCGATCGCCATCGTCGTCGACGCCGTCTCCTTCCTGCTCGCCGGACTGTGCAAGGCGCGCATCCGCACCCCCGGCCCGGCCGTCGTCTCCACCGAACGGCATCAACGTCACCTGTGGGCCGACATCCTCGACGGAGTGCGCGCGGTCTTCGCCCATCGAATCATTCGCGCCACAACACTGGCGGCCACTCTCGGCGCGCTCGGCGGACAGATCCAGAACGTCATCCTGGTGCTCTATCTGGTCAAAGATCTCAACCTGTCCCCGGCTTTGATCGGTGCGGTCATCGCGATCGGCGGCGTGGCGGGGATCCTCGGCGCTCTGGTCGTGGCCCCGATCACCCAACGCATCGGCCCGGGCCGATCCTTCATCACGGGGATGTTCCTTGCGGCCATCGCCGGCCCGGTACTCGCAGCCGCAGGCAGCCCTCTGCCGCTCACGCTCGCCGTTCTGGCCGCGGCGCAGGTGCTACGGGGAGTTGGGCCATCGCTCTACAGCGTCAACCAGCAGACCCTCCGGCAGGCTCTGATCATCCCCACCCTGCTCTCTCGGGTCAACGCCACCTGGAGATTCCTCGTCTACGGAACGCAGCCCCTCGGCGCGCTTATCAGCGGATTGCTCGGATCGCTGCTCGGCCTCCGAGCCACCCTCGTCATCGGCAGCGGCGTAATGCTCCTTGGCACCGCGATCGCCTATGCCTCACCCCTGCGCTCGTTGCGAGAGTTACCTGCTCAGGAGCGCGGAAACAAATCGACATCGTCGAGATGTCCCCGGTGAAGTCGGCGACAGCGTGAAGTGCGGCCGCGACCTCACCCGGTACCTACGCGCCGTCGAGCGCGCCGGCGTCCGCGGTCGCCGAACTCCTCTACAGCCTGCCCCACCCGGCACGACAAAGAGCGTGCCATCCACCGTCCCCCTTCGACGAGCAGGGCCCGCGCACTGACACGCTGACATCTCGCGACGCCTTCGTGGCGGTTGGCAGTACGTGGACATGAAGTGGCCACACGCGGCCTCACTGACGCTCCGGCGACCGGTCATCCTGCCTTCGTCAATGAGAGCGCATGGGGCAAGCCTGAGCCGCTCGTTCTCCGGGAGGCTCCGCGGCAGTACGCCCTTCTCCCGGTCTCGCAGCAGCCGGAGCGCCCTGAAAAAAGTTGACGAGACGCCGCCCGGTCGGCCGGTACCGCCGGTGAAGCTCATGCGGGTTCCTCCAGTTTGGAGGCGATGCTTTCCAGGGCGGAGAGGTCCGCGGGCGAGAGCCGGTCGATGACGTGGCGGCGGACCGACTCCAGGTGGGTGGGGGCGGCGTCCCCGAGCGTTTCCAGGCCGCGTTCGGTGAGGACGAGGTAGCAGCCTCGGCCGTCGTCCGGATCAGGCTCGCGCCGTACGAGACCTCGGGCCTCCATACGGGTGGCGTGCCGGGACAGGCGGCTGCGTGACCAGCCCATCTTGGCGGCCTGCTCGCGCAGCGTGCTGGTGTGGCCGGGACGCTCGGAGAGTGTGCTGAGCACTTCGTAGTCGGGATCGGACAGGCCGATCGCGGCCAGGTCGTGCGCGGTGCGTGACTGGACCGCGATCATCATGCGGCGCAGGGCGCGCCAGGCTCGTTCCTCGTCCGCGTCGAGCCAGCGCACCGTCGCGGAGGGCCGTTTCGTTGACATGTAAACAAGTTATCAGTTACGTTCGTTTACATGTCAACGAAAACTGCGCGTGTCCTCGTCCTGATGTGCAGCACCCGTCCCGGCGCCCGCGGCCCGGCGGTGGGAGAGTGGCTGATCGAGACGATCGCGCCACGCGCCGTGGAACTCGGCGTGGAACTCGTGCCGGTGGCCCTTGGCGACCTCGGCCTGCCTTTCCTCGACGAGGAGGACCCACCGGCATCCGGTGTCTACCGGCACGAGCACACCAAGCGGTGGAGCACGATGGTGGACGCGGCGGACGGCTTCATCGCGGTCACCCCTGAGTACAACTACGGCATGCCGGCGACCTTCAAGAACGCCCTCGACTACCTGGGCCGCGAATGGGCGTGGAAGCCGATGGGGTTCGTCAGTTACGGCAACACCTCGGCGGGCACCCGGTCGGTCCAGCACGCCAAGCAGGTGGTGACCACGCTGCGGCTGGTGCCGCTGGGCGCCACGGTCGCCCTGCGCATCGGCGACACGATGGAGAACGGGCGACTCCGCCCGGACGCCGGCCGCGACGCGACCGCCACCGGGGTCCTGGACGAACTCGTCCGGGTCGCCCACGCCCTCCGGCCGCTGCGCGAACAGGCCCGGTCGCGACCGGGGCCGCTGCCGGGGTCGTATGTGAGAGCGCTGACCCCCGACGACGCCTCGGAGGTCCTGGTGCTCCAGCGCTGCTGCTGGCTGGAGGAGGCGCTGGCCAACGACACCCTGGCCATCCCCGCTCTGGGGGAGTCGCTGGAGCAGGTACGCGAATGGCTGGCCACCTGGCACACCACGGGCCTGTGGCGGGATGGCCGGCTCCTGGGCATGGTGCGGGCGCGCAGCGTGGACGGCGACTGGCACGTGGGCCGGCTCGGCGTCGTCCCCGATCTGCGAGGCCGGGGCGTGGGGCGCCGGCTGCTGCGCGAGGCCGAAGCCGCAGCCGAGGCCGGCTGCCGCCGCATCGTGCTGTTCACCGGTGCCGAGAGTCAACGCAACATCCGCCTCTACCACGCCCAGGGCTACCGAACGGAGTCGGTCGACGGCGCGACCGCCTTCCTCACCAAGCCAGTGCCTGCGGATGGCGCCGTCCGGGTTCCCGCTGGGGAGCCGGCGGGACTGGGATGAGGGGACCGGGTGGCGGCTCCGGACGGCAGAGCGGGCGAGGCACGAGGTGGACATGCTGCTCAAGGTCCACGCGAAGTGCATCGGCGGGGGCGCGGAGATCGCCGACCGGAGAATCGAGGATGCGACGACGGCGTGAGTCCACCGGGTGCGGGGAGATGGTCCCGGTCATCCCGAGACCCTTTCTTTTCGCCTGGCCGAGCTGGGCGAACACGGCCGTTTCCATCCCACGACCAGCGCACACGGCCGCACACCCCGGAAACGATCAACGATGCCTACCCCAAGGGAAGTCCCTGGTCAGACTCCGTTTCACAAGCTTGTCCGGCCGTTCGGGTCTGTTCAACCCAGTCCATGATCGCCCGTCTGGGTAACTCCCAAAGTGGCTCCCATAAGGCAAACGGATCACCTCGCCGAGCTACTCCGGCCCTGATGAGCCCCTGGTGCCCGAGACGGACGAGCCCCCTACCAGTCGCTGATCTCCCAGATGTACCAGGGTCCGTCGATGTGTTCGTAGGTGCCAGGTCCGTCGATGTCGTACGGATCACCGTTCGGGACCCAGGCGAGACCATAACTGGTGAAGAAACCCGTGTCATCGATCATGAAGCCGAAGGCGCTGGGGGATCCTTCAAGGTACTCGACGGGATACAGGCCGATCCAATTCCGCTTTCCAGGCGGCGTCCCCTCTGACATCGCCTTCGCGAAGTGGTCGAGGTCGGCGCGCGACAACTCGAAACGCATCTTGACCGGTGCACCGACGTAGACCAGTGAGGCGACCAGCACCACGATCAGGGGCGGCACGGCCCAGAACGGCCAGTTTCGGCGCAATGCGACCAGCCTCCCAGGCATAACAAGGAGGACGCCGAGCACGATCAGCCAGCCGGCGCCGAACAACAGCCAGCCGGGGCCAAAAAGCATGAACCACGCATAGTGCCACCCGGGAGCACTCGTCGCATACATCATCCCAAACCCCAGTAATACGGCGACCGTCACCCACGCCCCACCTTTGACGTCAATGGGAGCACGCGGGTGATGCACGTCAGGAAGATCATTCGTTGCGTCCACCGCGTGATCGTAACTGTCGCTCGTGGCGATTCCGCCGTACTCATGTGTATGTTTTGTGCAGAAATCCCCGACCGGATTCGAGATCGGCTGATGTCCCACATGGGCGCTCCTCCACGCGGGCGGTGCTTGATCTACCAGCACGCCGGTCAGGACCGGGGCAAGGTCATCGCCAAGGCGCTTGGGCAGGCGTTCAAGAAGGCACGAGAAGCCATCGGTCACGAAAGATCACGGAGTTCCCGTGAACAGTGAAAGTCCAGGTCACCGGATAAAGGATGGCCTGGCTTTTCGCACGCAAATCGAGAAGAGAATCGAACCCCTGGCCTACACTTTACAAGATCTCGGTACGTGACCCGGCGAGCTGCTGCGGCGCCGGTCAGAGGCAGCCTTGCCCTGTCCGTGAGTCCCCGTGATTCCCCCTTGCTCCCCGACCTTACTGACACGCGAATGGCACGCGTTGCAGTATTTCCGGAGCTGCCCAAGGGTTCGTGCTGTCAGCGAATCCCTCGGGCAAGAAGGTCCTTGACGGCCTGGGATGCTTTCGCGGGGGATCCGGTGTCGAACGGTGGTTGCGGGTCGTACTCGATCGCAAGCTGGATCGCCTCGGCAGTGGTCTGATCGGTGATGTGTGCTGCCAGCGCGAGCGCCATGTCGATGCCGGAAGAGACTCCGGCAGCGGTCACGATCTTTCCCTGAAACACCACACGCTCGGCCGTATAGGTAGCCCCGAACGACTCCAGCACATCGATCGCCGCCCAATGGGTCGTCGCCGAGAGGCCTGTCAACAGTCCGGCGGCTCCCAGCAGCAATGACCCCGTACACACGGAAGTCGTCCAAATGCTCGACCTGTGCATACGCCGGATCCAATTGAGGAGTTTGTCATCCTGCAAAAGCCCCCGCGTTCCTGGTCCCCCGGGAACCAGTAGTACGTCACAGGAGTCAATGTCAGCGAATGTTGCATCGGCGGTGATGGCCAGCGACTTGGGGACGTCCCGCACCGGCCCGGACTTGGTGGCCGCGAACACCACCTCGGCGCCCGGCAAGAACTTGAGCACCTCATACGGGCCAACTGCGTCAAGGGCGGTGAATCGGTCGAACAGTGGTATGACGATACGCACAGCGGCTCCTTTACCGAATTGCGGTGAATGGCGACCAGGCTATGACGAGCACACCAACCCCTGTCGCTCTCAGGGATCGCATGACGCATACCGAGCATGAAAGCCGGGGGTTATGCCAGATCAGAGATCGTGAGCCCGGTTTCGGCGATGAAACCGTTCAGCAGGTCGGGCCGGTACTGCAGG
>NZ_JBFAQY010000058.1:0-27647 GCF_040678965.1 Streptosporangium sp. NPDC049248 | reverse complement strand
GCCACCACCCGCGCCCCGTCCTGCACCGACAACGCCCCGGCCACCACCGCCGCCGCGATCTCACCCTGCGAATGACCCACCACCGCATCCGGACGAACCCCCAACGACTCCCACACCGCCGCCAACGACACCATCACCGCGAACGACACCGGCTGCACCACATCCACCCGCTCCAACCCCGGAGCACCCTCCACACCCCGCACCACATCCAGCAACGACCACCCCGACCAGTCCACGAACGGCTCCAACGCCGCCGCACACTCCGCCATCCGCCCCGCGAACACCGCCGACTCCTCCAGCAGCCGCGCGCCCATGCCCGCCCACTGCGCCCCCTGACCCGGGAACAGGAAAACCGTCCTGCCCTCGACATCCGCCACACCCTGGACCACACCGGGCACCGGCTCATCCGAGCCGACCACGGCCAGCCCCGCCAGCAGACCCGCACGATCCCCGCCGACCACCACCGCACGGTGGTCGAACACCGACCGCGACGACACCAGCGAGAAGCCCACATCCGCCAGGCCAAGCTCGCCCCGGGCCTGCAGATGCGCAGTCAGTCGCCCGGCCTGTGCCCGCACCGCGTCGGCCGTACGGGCCGAGATCACCCAGGGCAGCACGCCGTCTGCCGGACCGGCGGGCTCATCGACCGCCGGTTCCGCCACCTCCGGCCCCTGCTCCAGGATCAGGTGGGCGTTGGTGCCGCTGATCCCGAACGACGACACCCCGGCCCGGCGCGGGTGACCGTTCCGTGGCCACTCGACCGGTTCGGTCAGCAGCTCCACCGCACCCGAGGCCCAGTCCACGTGCGAGGACGGCTCGTCCAGGTGCAATGTCTTGGGCAGCACGCCGTGCCGCAGAGCCATGACCATCTTGATAACACCCGCCACGCCCGCGGCGGCCTGGGTGTGGCCGATGTTCGACTTGATCGACCCCAGCAGCAGCGGACGGTCCTCCGGCCGGTCCTGGCCGTAGGTGGCCAGCAGCGCCTGCGCCTCGATCGGGTCACCCAGGGCGGTGCCGGTGCCGTGCGCCTCGACCGCGTCCACCTCCGCGGCGGACAGCCCGGCGACGGCCAGGGCCTTGCGGATCACCCGCCGCTGCGAGGGGCCGTTCGGCGCGGTCAGACCGTTGGACGCGCCGTCCTGGTTGATCGCCGACCCGCGAACGAGTGCGAGCACCCGGTGGCCGTTGCGCTGCGCGTCCGACAGCCGCTCCAGCATCACCAGACCGACGCCCTCGGACCATCCGATGCCGTCCGCCGAGTCGGAGAACGCCTTGCAGCGGGCATCCGGTGCCAGGCCGCCCTGCTCGCCGAGCTCCCCGAACGCCGCGAGGGTCGATATGACGGTGACGCCGCCGGCCACCGCGAGCGAGCACTCCCCGTTGCGCAGGGCCTGGGCCGCCATGTGGATGGTCACCAGCGACGACGAGCACGCGGTGTCCACCGTCACCGCCGGGCCCTCCAGACCCAGGGTGTAGGAGATCCGGCCGGAGGCCACGCTGGCCAGCTGCCCGGTCATGATGTGACCGCGAGACTCTTCCCCGGGCATGTAGCCCGAGCCGACGGAGCCGATGAAGACGCCGGTGTCGCTGCCCCGCAACGAGTCCGGGTCGATGCCGGCGCCTTCGAGGACCTCCCAGGCGGCCTCCAGCAGCAGCCGCTGCTGCGGATCCATCGCCAGCGCCTCACGCGGCGAGATCCTGAAGAACTCCGCGTCGAACTCGGGCGCGTCGAAGACGAACCCGCCCTTCAGCTCGATGTCGCCATGGGCCTGCCAGCCTCTGTCGGTCGGCAGTGGGGTGATGGCGTCCTGCCCCTCGATGACCAGCCGCCACAGGTCCTCGGGGGAGTTCACCCCGCCGGGGTAGCGGCAGGCCATCGAGACGATGGCGATCGGGTCGTCCCCGACCGAGGCCGCGGCCACCGGCAGGATGGCGTCGCCGTGCGCGCCGAGCACCTCGCTCAGCAGATACTCTCCCAGCGCGGTGGGGGTGGGGTAGTCGAAGACGAGGGTGGAGGGCAGCCGCAGCCCGGTGGCGGTGTTGAGGCGGTTGCGCAGTTCGATCGCGGTCAGCGAGTCGAAGCCCAGCTCGCGGAACTCCCGCCTGACGTCCACCGCCTCCAGCGAGGGGTACCCGAGGACGGCCGCGGCCTGGGTGCGGACCAGGTCGGTCACGAACCGGGTCCGCTCGGCCTGCGTCAACCCGGCCAACTGCCGCAACAGGGTGCCCTCACCCAGGGCGGGCGCCGATGCCGCCGTACGGCGGGTGCCGCGCACCAGGCCGCGCAGCAGCGGCGGCACCAGCGGGGCGGGCATCGCCGGTATGTTCAGCCGTACCGGGACCACCAGCGGTGCATCCGAGTCGATGGCGGCGTCGAACAGGGCCAGCCCCTGCTCGGTGGTGATCGGCGGCAGCCCGGCGGCGGTCATCCGCTGCACATCGGCCTGCGACATGGCCCCGGTCATCCCGGTGGCCTGCGCCCACAAACCCCAGGCCAGCGACAGCCCCGGCAGTCCCTGCGCCCGGCGCCGCGCCGTCAACGCGTCCAGCCAGGCGTTCGCCGCCGCGTAGTTACCCTGACCCGCGCCGCCCATCAGCCCGGCGAGCGAGGAGAACACCACGAACCCGGCCAGATCCATGCCCTCGGTCAGCTCGTGCAGGTGCCACGCCGCGTCCACCTTCGGCCGCAGCACGTTGTCCAGCCGCTCCGGCGTCAGCGAGGCGATCGTGCCGTCGTCCAGCACACCGGCCGCGTGGATCACCGCGGTCAGCGGGTGATCGGCAGCCACCCCGGCCAGCAGGTCGGCCACCGCGTCCCGGTCGGCCATGTCGCAGGCGGCGACGGTGACCTCGACCCCGTGCGCGATCAGCTCGGCCTGCAACTCCGCCGCACCCGGAGCCTTCAGACCACGGCGGCTGACCAGCAGCAGATGCCGCATCCCGTGCTCGGCCACCAGGTGCCGGGCCACCTCCGCGCCCAGACCGCCGGTGCCGCCGGTGATCAGCACCGTGCCCTGCGGGTCCCAGACCCGGGGCATCGTCAGCACGATCTTGCCGGTGTGCCTGGCCTGGCTCATGAACCGGAACGCCTCCCGGCCCCGGCGCACATCCCAGGTCGTCACCGGCAACGGCCGCAACTCACCCGCCGCGAACAGCTCCATCAACTCGGCCAGGATCTGCCGCAGCCGCTCGGGCCCGGCGTCCAGCACGTCGAACCAGTGGTACTCCAGGCCGGGGAACTGCTCCTGGTCGCGGATGTCGAGTTTGCCCATCTCCACGAACCGGCCCCCGGGGCGCAGCAGGCGCGCCGAGGCGTCGATGAACTCACCCGTCAACGAGTTGAGCACCACATCGATGCCCCGCTCACCGCAGACCTCCCGGAAGCGGTCCTCGAACTCCAGGGTGCGCGAGGAGGCGATGTGATCGTCCGGGATGCCCATCGACCGCAGCACGTCCCACTTCGCCGGACTGGCCGTGGCGAACACCTCGACCCCGAGCCGCTGGGCCAGCTGGATCGCCGCCATCCCGGTCCCACCGGCGCCCGCGTGCACCAGCAGCGACTCGCCCTCGCGCAGGCCGGCCAGATCCATCAATCCGTAGTAGGTGGTGAGGAACGAGACCGGGATCGTCGCGGCCTCCTCGAAGGAGACTCCGTCGGGGATCCTGGTCACCCCGCCGGCACCGGTGACCACCACCGGGCCGAAACCGCCCTCGGTCAGACCGACCACGCGGTCACCCACGCGCAGGTCCTCCACGCCGGGACCGACCTCGACCACCACACCGGCGGCCTCGCCACCCATCAGGCCGACCTTGTCCTGGAACCACCCCAGCGCGTTCAACCCGTCCAGCAGGTCACGGAAGTTCACCCCCGCCGCGCGCACCGCCAGCCGAACCTGACCGGCCTCCAACGGCTCGGCCGCCTGCGGGAACGGCAGCAACTCCAACGCGTCCAGGCTGCCCTTGGCCCGGCTGCCCAGCCGCCACGCCTTCTCACCGGCCGGAGGCAACAGACCCGCACCCGAGGTCAGCGACGCCAACCTCGGCACCCGCACCCCACCCTCACGCACCGCCACCTGCTGCTCACCGGAAGCCAGCACCCCGCTCAGCAGTGCGGGAAGCGCGGCCCTCGGCGCATCGGGCGAGGTCTCATCCGCAGCCGGGTCCGGATACTCGTCTCCGTACTCACCATGGCGCAGATCGACCAGCGCGAACCGGCCCGGGTTCTCCGACTGCGCACTACGCACCAGGCCCCACACGGCAGCGGCCGCCAGATCGGAGACCGTCTCATCGTCACCGGCCGCGACCGCGCCCCGGGTGACGAACACCAGACGCGAGTCACTGAACCGCTCGTCGGCCAGCCACCCCTGCAACAGACCCAGCACCCCGGCCGTCACCGCACGCGCCGAGGCCACCGCGTCCTCGGCAGAATCGGTCACCACCTCGGCCAGCACCGTCCCCGGCACCGGCCCCGCCTCGCCCAACACCGACAGATCATGGTGAACCGGCACCGACTGCCCAGCCGACTCCCACACCGCCGCGAGGCCCAGGGCGTCCGGCTCGAACCCCGAGAAACCGACCACCGCCACCGGCGCCGGATCAGCCACGGAAATCTCGGAAAGCGGGGTCCAGTCCAGCCGGAACAGCCCATCCCGCTCCGCCACCTGACCGCCGCCGACGGCGAGCTGATCAGGTGTGAACGGGCGCAGCACCAGCGAACGCGCCGACAGCACCGGCTCGCCCGCGGTGTCCACCGCCGTCAGCGACACGGCGTCATCGCCCGTCCGGAGCAGTCGCACACGCAGCATCGCCGCCCCGGTGGCCTGCAGGTTCACCTGCCCCCAGGAGAACGGCAACCGGCCGCCCTCGACCGGCTCCAGCCCGGCGAACGGCACCGCGTGCAACGCAGCGTCCAGCAACGCCGGGTGCATCCCGAACGAACCCGCGCTCGACACCGTCTGCTCGGGCAGCGCGACCTCGGCGAACACCTCGCCGCCGGCGCCGCGCCAGGCCACCCGCAGCCCTTGGAACACCGGGCCGTACTCGAAGCCGCCCGCGGCCAGCTCCTCGTACACCCCGTCCAGCCCGATCGCGGTCGCGCCGGCCGGAGGCCAGACCGTCGCGTCGAACGGCTCGGCATCGGGAGCACCGGTGACCGGGGCCCCGACGGCCAGCATGCCGGTGGCGTGCCGCACCCACGGCACGTCGTCGACGGCCTCGGCCGACCGGGCATAGATGTTCACGCTCCGGTGGCCCGTCTCCTGCGTGGCGCCCACCCACACCTGCACCGCGACGGCTTCGCCCTCGCCCAGCGTCAGCGGCGCGGCCAGCGTCAACTCCTCCACCACGTCACAACCGACCTGATCACCCGCCCGGATCGCCAGCTCAAGGAAACCGGTACCCGGAAAGATCACCATCCCGGCCACCGCGTGATCGGCCAACCACGGATGCGACGAGAGCGACAGACGGCCGGTCAGCAGCACCCCGTTGGAGTCGGCCAGGCCCACGGCGGCGCCCAGCAGCGGATGTCCCGCCACCGCCAGCCCCGCCGCGGCCACATTCCCCACCTGGGAACCCGCCCCCACCGGCCAGAACAGCTCATGCTGGAAGGCGTACGTCGGCAGATCCACCCGACGACCACCCGCCAGCACCTGCCGCCAGTCCACCGTCACACCCCGGACGAACAGCTCCGCCGCCGAGACCAGCACCCGCTCCAGACCACCGTCCTCGCGGCGCAACGTCCCGGCGACCACCGCGACGGCGTCGGTCTCGTCGACACACTCGCCGATGCCGACCGTCAGTACGGGGTGCGGACTCACCTCCACGAACACCCGATACCGCTGCTCCAGCAGCTGCCCGACCGCCGGAGCGAAGGCCACCGTGCGGCGCAGGTTCTCACACCAGTACCCGGCCTCCAGCTCCGGACCCTCCACCCACTGACCGGTCACCGTCGACAGCATCGGCACCCGCACCGGCCCCGGCTCCACCCCCGCCAGGACCTGGGCCAGCTCATCGCCGATCAGATCCACCTGCGCCGAATGCGAGGCGTAATCCACCGCGATCCGCCGCACCCGCACGTTCTCAGCGGTCAGCCGCTCGACCAGCTCCTCCACCGCCGCGACCTCACCGGCCACCACCACCGAACTCGGGCCGTTCACCGCCGCCACCGACACCCCCTCCAGCAAAGCGGCCCCAACCCGCTCCACCGACGCCGCCACCGACGCCATCGCCCCCAACCCCGCCAACCGCTCACCGATCAACCGGCTGCGCAACGCCACCACCCGGGCGCCGTCCTGCACCGACAACGCCCCGGCCACCACCGCCGCCGCGATCTCACCCTGCGAATGCCCCACCACCGCATCCGGACGCAACCCCAGCGACTCCCACACCGCCGCCAGCGACACCATCACCGCGAACGACACCGGCTGCACCACATCCACCCGCTCCAACGACGGAGCACCCTCCACCTGACGGACCACCTCCAGCAACGACCACTCCACGAACGGCTCCAACGCCGCCGCACACTCCGCCATCCGCCCCGCGAACACCGCCGACTCCTCCAACAACCGCGCACCCATCCCCACCCACTGCGCCCCCTGACCCGGGAACACCCACACCGACCTACCGTCGATGTCCGCCACCCCGGACACCACCCCGGGCACCGACTCACCCGCGGCAACCGCCCCCAGCCCCGCCAGCAGACCCGCACGATCCCCGCCGACCACCACCGCACGGTGCTCGAACACCGACCGCGACACCACCAGCGACGACCCCACATCCACCGGGTCGAACTCGCCGGCCGCCTCCATCCGCGCACCCAGACGGCTCGCCTGCTCACGCAACGCCTCAGGGGTCCTCGCCGACACCACCCACGGCACCGCACCCGGCGTCTGGCCCTGGTCACGCGGCTCCGCCTCAGGAGCCTCCGGCCCCTGCTCCAAGATCACATGCGCGTTGGTGCCGCTGATGCCGAACGAGGACACACCCGCCCGACGTGGCCGGTCCACCTGAGGCCAGGACCTGGACTCGGTCAGCAACTCCACCGCGCCTTCCGACCAGTCCACATGTGACGACGGCGCGTCCACATGCAACGTCCGGGGCAGCACGCCGTGCCGCAGAGCCATGACCATCTTGATCACGCCCGCCACACCGGCCGCCGCCTGGGCGTGCCCGAGGTTCGACTTGATCGACCCCAGCAGCAGCGGACGGTCCTCGTCCCGGTCCTGCCCGTAGGTGGCCAGCAGCGCCTGCGCCTCGATCGGGTCACCCAGCGTCGTCCCGGTACCGTGCCCCTCGACCGCGTCCACCTCGGCGAAGGACAGGCCCGCGCCGGCCAGCGCCTGACGGATCACCCGCTGCTGCGAAGGACCGTTCGGCGCGGTCAACCCGTTCGACGCACCGTCCTGGTTCACCGCCGAACCCCGCACCACCGCCAGCACCTGGTGCCCGTTGCGCTGCGCGTCCGACAGCCGCTCCAGCACCAGCATCCCGACGCCCTCGGCCCAGTTGACCCCGTCGGCCGCGTCCGCATAGGACTTGCACCGGCCGTCACCGGCCAGCCCGCCCTGCGCGCTGAAGTCGATGAACGGCCCCGGGTTGGCCATCACGGTCACGCCACCGGCCAGCGCCAGCGAGCAGTCGCCACCGCGCAGCGCCTGCGCCGCCAGGTGCAACGCCACCAGCGAGGACGAGCAGGCGGTGTCCACCGTCACCGCCGGGCCCTCCAGCCCGAAGGTGTAGGAAAGGCGACCGGTCGCCACGCTTCCGGCGGTGCCGGTGCCGACGAACCCCATCACCTCCGGCGGGAACGACACACTGGTCGCGTAGTCGTGGTACATCACACCGGCGAACACACCGGTACGGCTGCCGCGCAGCGACGCCGGGTCGATTCCGGCCCGTTCGATCGCCTCCCAGGACGTCTCCAGCAGCAGCCGCTGCTGCGGGTCCATCGCCAGCGCCTCACGCGGCGAGATCCCGAAGAACCCCGGGTCGAACTCCCCGGCCTCGTGCAGGAAGCCACCCTCACGGACGTAGCTGGTGCCCCGGCGCTCCCGATCGGGGCTGTAGAAGGCCGTCGGATCCCAGCCCCGCGTGGTCGGGAACGGCGAGATCGCGTCCGCCCCCTCGGTGACCAGCCGCCACAGGTCCTCCGGCGAGGTGACCCCACCCGGGTAACGGCAGGCCATGCCCACGATCACGATCGGGTCGTCGGCCACCGGCCGGACCTCGGTGGGAACCATCACATCGGCGTGCTCACCGAACAACTCGGCCAGCAGGAACTCCGCCAGCACGGCCGGCGTCGGGTAGTCGAACACCAGCGTGGCCGGCAACCGCAACCCGGTCGTACCGTTCAGCCGGTTGCGAAGGTCCACCGAGGTCAACGAGTCGAACCCCAGCTCGCGGAACTCCCGCCGCACCTCCACCGTCTCCGGTGAGACGTGCCCCAGCACCAAGGCCACCTCGGTACGCACCAGATCCACCAGGACCTCGGCACGCTCGGCCGCTGTGAGCGGAGCCAGCCGCTGCAGCAATGTGCTGGCCGCCTCCGACCTCCCGGCGGACCGGCGCCTGCCCCGCACCAGCTTGCGCAGCAGTGGCGGAACCTCGCCCTGTGCGCGGAGCACCGGCAGATCCAGCCGGACCGGAGCCACGACCGGTTCGCCGGAACGGGTCGCCGCCTCGAACAAGGCGACGCCCTGTTCCGGTGCGATCGGTGGCGTACCGGCACGGGCCAGCCGCTCCATGTCGTCATCGCTCAAGGTGCCGGTCATCCCGCTGTCCTGAGCCCAGGCACCCCAGACCAGCGACAACCCGGGCAGCCCCGCGGCCCCGCGGTGCTGGGCCAGCGCGTCGAGGAACGAGTTGGCCGCGGCGTAGTTGCCCTGACCGGGAGCTCCGATCACGCCCGCCACCGACGAGAACACGATGAACTCGGCCAGATCCATATCCTGGGTCAGCTCGTGCAGGTGCCAGGCGGCGTCCACCTTCGGCCGCAGCACCGCGTCCAGCCGTTCCGGCGTCAGCGAGGGAACGGTCCCGTCGTCCAGCACGCCCGCGGTGTGGATCACCGCGGTCAGCGGATGGTCGGCATCGACCTGCGCCAGCAGCGCGGCGACCTGCTCCCGCTCTGCCACGTCACAGGCGGCGACCGTGACCTCGACCCCGTGCGCGATCAGCTCGGCCCGCAACTCCACCGCACCCGGGGCGTCCAGGCCCCGGCGACTGGTCAGCAGCAGATGCCGCACGCCCCGCTCGGCCACCACATGCCGCGCGAACAGCGCGCCCAGACCACCGGTGCCACCGGTGATCAACACCGTGCCCTCCGCATCCCAGCGCCGGGGCATGGTCAGCACGATCTTCCCGGTGTGCCTGGCCTGGCTCATGAACCGGAACGCCTCCCGGCCCCGGCGCACATCCCACGTCGTGACCGGCAACGGCCGCAGCTCACCGGCGGCGAACAGCTCCATCAGCTCGGCCAGGATCTGCCGCAACCGCTCGGGCCCGGCGTCCATCACGTCGAACCAGTGGTACTCCAGCCCCGGGAAACTCCCCCGCTCACGGATGTCCAGCTTGCCCATCTCGACGAACCGGCCACCCGGGCGCAGCAGTCGCGCCGAGGCGTCGATGAACTCACCCGTCAGCGAGTTCAGCACCACATCGATGCCCCGCTCGCCGCAGACCGCGCGGAACCGCTCCTCGAACTCCAGGGTGCGCGAAGAGGCGATGTGGTCGTCCGGGATGCCCATCGAACGCAGCACCTCCCACTTGGCCGGGCTCGCGGTGGCGAACACCTCCACGCCCAGCCGCTGCGCCAGCTGGATCGCCGCCATCCCGGTCCCGCCGGTACCCGCGTGTACCAGCAGCCTCTCGCCCGCCCGCAACCCGGCCAGATCCATCAGCCCGTAGAAGGCCGTCAGGAACACCACCGGGATCGTCGCCGCCTGCTCGAACGAGAACCCATCGGGAATCCTGGTCAATCCGCCGGCACCGGCGACGACCACCGGGCCGAAACCGCCCTCGACCAGGCCGACCACCCGGTCCCCCGGACGCAGATCCTCGACGCCGGGGCCGACCTCCAGCACCACCCCGGCGGCCTCACTGCCCATCAGGCCGACCCTGTCCTGGAACCAGCCCAGCGCGTTCAACCCGTCCAGCAGGTCCCGGAAGTTCACCCCCGCCGCACGCACCGCCACCCGTACCCGCCCGGCCTCCAGCGGCTCGGCCGCCTGCGGGAACGGAAGCAACTCCAGCGCGTCCAAGCTGCCCTTGGCCCGGCTGCCCAACCGCCACGGCACCCCGGCCGGCGGCAGCAGACCCGCCCCCGACACCAGCGACGCCAACCGCGGCACCCGCACCCTGCCCTCACGCACCGCCACCTGCGGCTCACCGGAAGCGAACAGCGTGGACAGCATTTCCGGCAGAGCCGACAGCGACTCCTGGTGTTCATCCACGTCGACCAGCAGGAACCGGCCCGGGTTCTCGGACTGGGCGCTACGCACCAACCCGCATGCCGCAGCGGCCGGCAGATCCGACACCGCCTCACCGTCTTCGGCCGCGACCGCACCCCGCGTCACGAACACCAACCGTGAATCGCGATACCGATCGTCGACCAGCCACCGCCGCAGCGCGTCCAGGACGTGCGTGGTCAGCTTGTGCGCCGAGCCCACCACGGCATCGGCCGAATCGGAGAGCACTTCGGTCAGTACGACGCTCGGCACCGTGTCCGTGTCCTCGAACTCCAGCGTGCCGAGGCTGACCACCGCCACCGCCGACGGCGCGGTATCGGCCGCCGGCGCCACCCGCGCCGACGGCAACGCCGTCCACTCCACCCTGAACAGTGGATCCCGCTCGCTTCTACGGCCACTTTCGCCGGTGGCCGCCGTGATCGGGCGCAGTACGAGTGACCGCGCCGTCAGTACCGGTTCACCCGCCACGTCGGTCACCGCCAGCGAGACGGCATCGCCTTCGGTCCTGGCCAGTCGTACCCGCAGTGCCGACGCGCCACCGGCGTGCAGACACACCTCACCCCAGGAGAACGGCAACCGGCTCCCCTCGGTGTCGTCCAGCCCGGCGAACGTCACCACGTGCAACGCCGCGTCGAGCAGGGCCGGATGCACGCCGAACGAACCGGCGTCCGACTCAAGCCGGGTCGGCAGGCTCACCTCGGCGAAGATCTCGTCATCACGCCGCCAGGCCGCCCGCAGGCCCTGGAACAGTGGCCCGTAGCTCAGTCCGCCCTCGGCGAGCTGGTCGTACAGCCCGTCCAGCTCGATCGCGGACGCGCCCGCCGGCGGCCAGACTTCGGGATCGAGTCGCTCAGCGGTCTGGCCGCCGGCGGCGAGGACTCCGACCGCGTGCCGTACCCACGGCTCGTCGTCGGCGGCCTCGGCGGGCCGGGTGTAGATGCTCAGGTCGCGTCTGCCCGACTCGTCCGCGCCCACCCACACCTGCACCGCGACGGTGTCGGTTTCGCCCAGTACGAGCGGCGTCGCCAGGGTGAGCTCCTCCACCAGGTCGCAGCCGACCTGGTCACCGGCCCGGATCGCCAGCTCCAGGAACGCGGTGCCGGGGAACAGTACCCTCCCCCCCACGGCGTGATCGGCCAACCATGCCTGGGACCGCAACGACAGCTGGCCGGTCAGCAGTACGCCGTCCGAGGCGGCAAGCGCCACAGCGGCGCCCAGCAGAGGATGCCCTGCCGCGGCCAGCCCCAGGTTCCGGGCGTCGCCCACCCGCCGTTCGCGGGGCCAGTACCACTCGTGCTGGAACGGGTAGGTGGGCAGGTCGACCCGGCGCCCGCCCGGCAGCACCGATCGCCAGTCGACCGGCACCCCGTGCACATGCAGCTCGGCCAGCGCCGTCATCACCGCCGTGTGCTCGTCACGGTCCTTACGCAGTACCGGCACGAGCACGGCATCCGACACGCGCACATCCGCGTCGTCGGCAAGGGTGTCGGCGGCCATGGCGGTCAGCACGCCGTCGGGACCCAGCTCCAGGTAGGCCCGCACACCCTGGGAGTGCAGGGCCCGGATGCCGTCGGCGAAGCGGACCGCGCCACGCACCTGCTCCACCCAGTAGTCCGGCGAGCACAGCTGCTCGGCCGTGGCGGGTTCCCCGGTCAGGGTGGAGACCACCGGGATCTGCGGCGGGTCGTAGGTCAGGGAGCGGGCCAGGGCCCGGAAGTCCTCCAGCATCGGGTCCATCAACGGCGAATGGAACGCGTGCGACACCCGCAACCGCCGCGTCTTGCCCCCCTGCTCCTCCAGCGCGGCGGCGACCTCAAGAACCGCCTCCTCCACCCCGGAGATCACCACCGAGGACGGGCCGTTCACCGCCGCGACCGACACCTCGGTCTCGCGCCCGGCCAGCAGCCCGGCGACCTCATCCTCCGACGCCCGCACCGACACCATCGCCCCACCGGACGGCAACGCCTGCATCAACCGCGCCCGCGCCGCCACCAGCGCACACGCGTCGGCCAGCGACAGCACCCCGGCGACATGCGCCGCGGTGATCTCCCCGACCGAGTGCCCGGCCAGCACATCCGGCACCACGCCCCACGAGGACACCAGCCGAAACAGCGCCGTCTCCACCGCGAACAACGCCGGCTGCGCCCACCCCGTCCGATCCAGCAACTCCGCCTCCGCCGAACCCGGCTCGGCGAACAACACCTCACGCAACGACCCGCCCAGCAACGGATCCAGCTCCGCGACCACCTCGTCCAACGCCGCCGCGAACACCGGGAAACGACCGTACAGCTCCCGGCCCATCCCGGCCCGCTGACTCCCCTGGCCGGTGAACAACACCGCGAGCTCCGGCTGCGCCCCGGCCACCCCGCGCACCACACCCGCGCCCGGCAGGTCCTCGACCAGCGAACCCAGCCCGGCCAGCGCACCATCACGGCCATCGGCCAGCACCACGGCCCGATGCTCGAACGCCGACCGCGTCGTGGCCAGCGAGAACGCGGTGTCGGCCAGGCCCGGACCAGGCTGACCGTCCAGGAACGACACCAGCTGCTCGGCCTGCGCTCGGAGTGCCCCCGCCGTACGGCCCGACACCAGCACCGGTGCCACACCCGTGGCCGCGTCCGCCGGTGCCCGCTCCTGCGTACCCGGCTCAGCGTCAGGGGTTCCCGGGCCCTGTTCGATGATGACGTGCGCGTTGGTGCCACTGAAACCGAACGACGACACACCCGCCCGCCAGGGCCGGTCCACCTGAGGCCAGGACCTGGACTCGGTCAGCAACTCCACCGCGCCGGCCGACCAGTCCACATGCGACGACGGCGCGTCCACATGCAGCGTCTTGGGCAGCACCCCCTGACGCATCGCCATGACCATCTTGATCACACCGGCCACACCCGCGGCGGCCTGAGTGTGACCGATGTTCGACTTCACCGACCCCAGCAGCAGCGGCCGATCCTCCGGCCGGTCCTGGCCATAGGTGGCCAGCAGCGCCTGCGCCTCGATCGGGTCACCCAGCGTCGTCCCGGTACCGTGCGCCTCGACCACGTCCACGTTGGCGGGAGTGAGCCCGGCGCCGGCCAGCGCCTGGCGGATCACCCGCTGCTGCGAAGGACCGTTCGGCGCGGTCAACCCGTTGGACGCACCGTCCTGGTTCACCGCCGAACCCCGCACCACCGCCAGCACCTGGTGCCCGTTGCGCTGCGCGTCCGACAGCCGCTCCAGCACCAGCATGCCGATGCCCTCGGACCAGCTCGTGCCGTCGGCCGCGTCGGCGAACGGCTTGCATCGTCCGTCGCCGGCCAGCCCGCCCTGGGCGCTGAAGTCAATGAACATTCCGGGCGTGGCCATCACGGTCACGCCTCCCGCCAGGGCCAGATCGCACTCGCCCGAGCGCAGCGCCTGCGCGGCCAGGTGCAACGCCACCAGGGAGGACGAACAGGCGGTGTCCACCGTGACCGCCGGGCCCTCCAGGCCCAGCGTGTAGGCGATACGCCCGGTGGCGATGCTTCCGGCGGTCCCGGTGCTGACGAAGCTCCTCACGTCCAGCGGGAACTCGACGCTCGGCCCGTAGTCGTGGTAGATCACACCGGCGAACACGCCCGTGTGGCTGCCGCGCAGCGAGACCGGGTCGATCCCGGCCCGCTCGAAAGCCTCCCACGACACCTCAAGAAGGAGCCGCTGCTGCGGGTCCATCGCCAGCGCCTCACGCGGCGAGATCCCGAAGAACCCCGGATCGAACTCCCCGGCCTCGTGCAGGAAGCCACCCTCACGGACGTAGCTGGTGCCCCGGCGCTCCCGGTCCGGGTTGTACACCACCCCGAGGTCCCAGCCACGCGACGTCGGAAACTCCCCGATTCCGTCCCCGCCCTCGGCCAACAGACGCCACAGGTCCTCGGGAGAGTGGACATCACCCGGAAAGCGGCACGCCATCGACACGATCGCGATCGGATCGTGCCTGCCCGACTCAACCTCCTGAAGCCGCCGACGAGTCTCCCGCAGATCAGCCGCGACCGACTTGAGGTAGTCAACGAGCTTCCGGTCTTCCGACATCGGGGCGTACCTCCGAAGTGCTCCAAGGCGAGCTGGAGGTCACAGTTCTTTCAGGTGACCCAGTTCGCTTTCGATGAAGCCGAGGATGTCCTCGGTACTCGCCGATTCGAGCATGTCCTCGACAGCGATTTCACTAGTTTCTGAGCCGCTCCCGCTCACCTTCCCCAGCAACTGCCGGAGCCGCGTCGCGATGCCGTTCCGAGTGATCTCGTCAATCGTGTCCTCGGAAAGGGCGACCTCGAATCGGTCGAGATCGGCCAGCAACGACGGCTTCGCGACCTCGGTCTCCCCGGGAGCGATCTCCGCGAGGAGGTGTTCGGCGAGGGCCGTGGGCGTGGGGTAGTCGAAGACGAGGGTGGAGGGCAGGCGCAGCCCGGTGGCGGCGTTGAGCCGGTTGCGCAACTCGATCGCGGTCAGTGAGTCGAAGCCCAGCTCGCGGAACTCGCGCCGTACTTCCACCGCCGCTGAGTCGGGGTGTCCGAGTACGGCGGCGGCCTGGGTGCGAACCAGGTCGATCAGCACCCGGATCCGCTTGGCGGCGGCCAGGCCGGCCAGCTGCCGGGACAGTGCCACGCCCGCACCACCGTCTCCGGCGGCCGACGACGCGGCGGCGGTACGACGGGTCCCGCGCACCAGCCCGCGGAACAGCGGCGGCACCTGCTCTTGCGGCAGTGCGGGCGGGTTCAGCCGTACCGGGACCACCAGCGGCGCATCCGAGTCGATGGCCGCGTCGAACAGGGCCAGCCCCTGCTCGGTGGTGATCGGCGGCAACCCGGCGGCGGTCATCCGCTGCACATCGGCCTGCGACATGGCCCCGGTCATCCCGGTGGCCTGCGCCCACAACCCCCACGCCAGCGACAACCCCGGCAACCCCTGCGCCCGGCGCCGCGCCATCAACGCGTCCAACCACGCATTCGCCGCCGCATAGTTACCCTGACCCGCACCACCCATCAACCCGGCCAGCGAGGAGAACACCACGAACCCCGCCAGATCCATCCCCTGGGTCAGCTCGTGCAGATGCCAGGCCGCGTCCACCTTCGGCCGCAACACCCCATCCAGCCGCTCCGGCGTCAACGAGGCGATCGTCCCGTCATCCAGGACTCCGGCCGCGTGAATCACCGCGGTCAGCGGATGCCCGGCAGCCACCCCGGCCAGCAGGCCGGCCACCGCGTCCCGGTCCGCCATGTCACAGGCGGCGATGGTGATCCGGGCACCCTGATCGCTCAGCTCCCGATGAAGCTCTGCCGCACCGGGGGCGTCGGGGCCTCGTCGGCCGGCCAGCAGCAGATGCCGCACCCCGTGCTCGGCCACCAGATGCCGGGCCACCTCCGCACCCAGACCACCCGTCCCACCGGTGATCAACACCGTGCCCTCCGGGTCCCAGACCCGAGGCATGGTCAGCACGATCTTCCCGGTGTGCCTGGCCTGACTCATGAACCGGAACGCCTCCCGGCCCCGGCGCACATCCCACGCCGTCACCGGCAACGGCCGCAACTCACCCACCGCGAACAGCCCCATCAGCTCGGCCAGGATCTGCTCCAGCCGCCCCGACCCGGCATCCATCACATCAAACCAGTGATACTCCAGCCCCGGGAAACTCCCCCGCTCACGAATGTCCAGCTTGCCCATCTCGACGAACCGGCCACCCGGCCGCAACAGCCGCGCCGAGGCGTCGATGAACTCACCTGTCAGCGAGTTCAGCACCACATCGATGCCCCGCTCACCGCAGACCGCACGGAAGCGCTCCTCGAACTCCAAGGTGCGCGAGGAGGCGATGTGATCGTCCGGGATGCCCATCGAACGCAGCACCTCCCACTTCGCCGGACTCGCCGTGGCGAACACCTCCACGCCCAGCCGCTGGGCCAGCTGAATCGCCGCCATGCCCACACCGCCCGTACCGGCGTGCACCAGCAGCCGCTCACCCGCCCGCAACCCGGCCAGATCCATCAGCCCGTAGAAGGCCGTCAGGAACACCACCGGGATCGTCGCCGCCTCCTCGAAGGAGATCCCATCGGGGATCTGCACCAGGGTCGTGGCCTCGGCGACGACCACCGGGCCGAACCCGCCCTCGGCCAGACCCATCACCCGATCCCCCGGACGCAGGCCCTTCACCTCGGGACCGGCCTCCAGCACCACGCCGGCGATCTCGCCGCCCATCAGGCCGACCTTGTCCTGGAACCAGCCCAGCGCGTTCAACCCGTCCAGCAGGTCCCGGAAGTTCACCCCCGCCGCACGCACCGCCATCCGCACCTGCCCGGCCTCCAGCGGCTCGGCCGCCTGCGGGAACGGAAGCAACTCCAGCGCGTCCAGGCTGCCCTTGGCCCGGCTGCCCAACCGCCACGGCACCCCACCGGCCGGCGGCAGCAGACCCGCCCCCGAGGCCAGCAACGCCAGCCGCGGCACCCGCACCCCACCGTCACGCACCGCCACCTGCGGCTCGCCGGAAGCCAGCACGACGGGCAGCGCATCGAGCCGTACCGGCTCCTCGTCCACGTCGACCAGCACGAACCGGCCGGGGTTCTCCGACTGCGCGCTACGCACCAACCCCCACACCGCCGCAGCCGTCAGATCGGTGACCGCCTCACCCTCACCGGCCGCGATCGCACCCCGGGTGACGAACACCAGGCGCGAGTCGCTGAACCGCTCGTCGGCCAGCCACCCCTGCAACAGACCCAGCACCCCGGCGGTCACCGCACGCGCCGATTCCAGCACGCCGGTGTTCTCGGGGGAGCCGACGGTGAACGTCACCACGTCCGGTACCGGGTCCAGTGCGGCAAGGTCTCCGGTCATCTCGGCCACGCTCAGCCCGGCGGCCGATTCCGGCACCTCGGGCAGCGTGCTCCACTCCACCCGGAACAGCCCGTCCCGCTCCACGCCACGGCCGCCGCCGACGGCGAGCTGGTCGGTCGCGATCGGCCGCAGCACCAGCGAACGCGACGACAGCACCGGCTCGCCGGCAGCGTCCACCGCGGTCAGCGACACGGAGTCGTCACCCGTCTTGGCCAGCCGCACCCGCAGCATCGACGCGCCACCCGCGCGCAGGCTCACCCGGCCCCACGAGAACGGCAACCGGCCACCCTCGACCGGCTCCAGCCCGACGAACGGCACCGCGTGCAACGCCGCGTCCAGCAACGCCGGATGCATCCCGAACGAACCGACGTCACCGACCTGCTCGGGCAGCGCGACCTCGGCGAACACCTCGCCGTCGGCGCCGCACCAGGCGGCGCGCAGATTCTGGAAGACCGGGCCGTATTCGAACCCGCCCGCGGCCAGTTCCTCGTACAAGCCGTCCAGCTCGATAGCGGTCGTGCCCAGCGGGGGCCACACCGCGGCGTCGAACGGCGCGGTGTCCGCGGAACCGATGGTGTGGGTGCCTGTCGTGAAGGTGCCGGTGGCGTGCCGTACCCACGGCACGTCGTTTGCGGCCTCGGCCGATCGGGCGTAGATGTTCACGCTCCGGTGGCCCGTCTCCTGGGTGGCGCCCACCCACACCTGCACCGCGACGGCTTCGCCCTCGCCCAGCGTCAGCGGCGCGGTCAGGGTCAGCTCCTCCACCAGGTCGCAGCCGACCTGGTCGCCCGCCCGGATCGCCAGCTCAAGGAACCCGGTCCCCGGGAAGATCACTGTTCCCGACACCACGTGGTCGGCCAGCCACGGATGCGTCCGCACCGACAACCGCCCGGTCAGCAGCACACCGTCCGAGTCGGCCAGGCCCACGGCGGCGCCCAGCAGCGGGTGGCCGGCTGTCGCCAGCCCGGCCGCGGCCACGTTGCCCACGCCGGCTGTCACCCTCTTGGGCCAGAACCGCTGATGCTGGAAGGCGTACGTCGGCAGGTCGACCCGGCGAGCATCGGGGAAGACGGCCTGCCAGTCCACCGCCACCCCGTGCACGTGCAGTTCGGCCAGCGCCGTCATGAGCGCGATCCGCTCGTCTCGGTCCTTGCGCAGCACCGGCACCAGCACGGCGTCCGACGTGTGCACCTCCACCTCGGACTCGGCCGCGAGCGTGTCGACCGCCATCGCGGTCAGCACCCCGTCAGGCCCCAGCTCCAGATACGCCCGCACCCCCTGGGCGTGCAACGCGCGCACCCCGTCGGCGAACCGGACCGCACCACGCACCTGCTCCACCCAATAATCCGGCGAACACAACCGCTCGGCCGTGGCCGCCTCACCGGTCAGCGTGGACACCACCGGGATCTGCGGCGGGCCGTAGGTCAACGTCCGGGCCAGCGTGCGGAAGTCCTCCAGCATCGGATCCATCAGCGGCGAATGGAACGCGTGCGACACCCGCAACCGCTTCGTGCGCACCCCGCGCTCCTCCAGAGCGGCGGCGACATCGAGAACCGCCTCCTCCACCCCGGAGAGCACCACCGAGGCCGGGCCGTTCACCGCCGCGACCGACACCTCGTCCTCACGCCCGGCCAGCAACGACTCGATGTCCTCCTCTGCGGCCCGCACCGCCACCATCGCCCCACCGGACGGCAACGCCTGCATCAACCGCGCCCGGCCCGCCACCAACGCACACGCGTCCTTCAGTGACAAAACCCCCGCCGCATGAGCCGCGCTGATCTCCCCGACCGAATGCCCCGCCAGCACACCCGGCCGCACCCCCCACGAAGACACCAACCGGAACAACGCCACCTCAAGCGCGAACAACGCCGGCTGCGCCCACCCCGTCCGATCCAGCAACCCCGCCTCCGCCGAACCCGGCTCGGCGAACAACACCCCACGCAACGACCCGCCAAGCAACGGATCCAGCTCCGCGACCACCTCGTCCAACGCCGCCGCGAACACCGGGAACCGCGCATACAACTCCCGGCCCATCCCCGCCCGCTGACTCCCCTGACCGGTGAACAACACCGCCAGCTTCGGCTCCGTCGCGGCCAGCCCGGCCACCACACCGGCCCCCGGGCGGTCCTCGGCGACAGCCCGCAGTCCGGCCAGCGCCTCCTCGCTGTCGGCCGCCAGCACCACCGCCCGGTGCTCGAACGCCGACCGCGTCGTGACCAGCGAGAAACCCACATCCGCCTGATCCAGCTCACCGTGCGCACTCACATACGCCGCCAGCCGCCGCGCCTGCTCACGCAGCGCCTCGCCACTCCTGGCGGACACCACCCACGGCACCACACCCGCAGCCGGCGCCCGGTCCTGGTCACGCGGCTCCGCCTCAGGAGCCTCCGGCCCCTGCTCCAAGATCAGATGCGCGTTGGTGCCGCTGATGCCGAACGAGGACACACCCGCCCGCCAGGGCCGGTCCACCTGAGGCCAGGACCTGGACTCGGTCAACAACTCCACCGCACCCGCCGACCAGTCCACATGCGACGACGGCTCGTCCACATGCAACGTCCGGGGCAGCACACCATGCCGCAGAGCCATGACCATCTTGATCACACCCGCCACACCGGCCGCCGCCTGGGTGTGACCGATGTTCGACTTGATCGACCCCAGCAGCAGCGGCCGATCCTCGTCCCGGTCCTGCCCATAGGTGGCCAGCAGTGCCTGCGCCTCGATCGGGTCACCCAGCGTCGTCCCGGTGCCGTGCCCCTCGATCGCGTCCACCTCGGCGGGCCTCAGGCCCGCGACGGCCAGCGCCTGGCGGATCACCCGCTGCTGCGAAGGACCGTTCGGCGCGGTCAACCCGTTCGACGCACCGTCCTGGTTCACCGCCGAACCTCGCACCACCGCCAGCACCTGGTGCCCGTTGCGCTGCGCGTCCGACAACCGCTCCAGCACCAGCACGCCCACACCCTCGGCCCAGCTCACCCCGTCGGCCGCGTCCGAGAAGGACTTGCACCGCCCGTCCCCGGCCAGCCCGCCCTGCGCGCTGAAGTCGATGAACGCGCCCGGGGACGCCATCACCGTCACACCACCGGCCACCGCCAGCGAGCACTCCCCGTTACGCAGCGCCTGCGTCGCCAGATGAATGGCCACCAGCGACGACGAGCACGCGGTGTCCACCGTCACCGCCGGGCCCTCCAGGCCCAATGTGTAGGAGATCCGGCCGGACAGCACGCTTCCGGCGGTGCCGGTTCCCATGAAGCTCATCACGTCCGGAGGGAACTCAAGGCGCCCCGATCGGTAGTCGTGGTACATCATCCCGGCGAACACGCCGGTACGGCTGCCATGCAGCGAGACCGGGTCGATCCCGGCCCGCTCGATCGCCTCCCACGACACCTCCAGCAACTGCCGCTGCTGCGGGTCCATCGCCAGCGCCTCACGCGGCGAGATCCCGAAGAACCCCGCATCGAACTCCCCCGCCTCGTGCAGGAACCCACCCTCACGCACGTAACTGGTACCGCGACTCTCCCGATCCGGGTTGTACAACCCGTCGAGATCCCAGTCGCGGGTCGTCGGGAACCCGCTGATCCCGTCCCCACCCTCGGCCACCAGCCGCCACAGATCCTCGGCGGAATTCACCCCGCCCGGATAGCGGCAGGCCATGCTCACGATCACGATCGGGTCATCGGCCACCGGCGACAGCACCGGCGGCGCCGTGTCCGGGACTTCCGTCTGCGCACCCATCAGCTCGTCAAGCAGGTGTTTGGCCAGCACGGTCGGCGTGGGATAGTCGAACACCAGCGTGGCCGACAGGCGCAGACCCGTTGCGGCATTCAGCCGGTTCCGCAGTTCGATCACTGTGAGGCTGTCAAAACCGAGTTCACGGAACTCCCGCCGCACCTCCACCGTGTCCGGTATGGCGTGCCCCAGCACCAGCGCCACCTCGGTCCGCACCACATCCAGCAGGACCTCGATGCGTTCCGCGGCACCCAGCGAAGCCAGCCTCTGCGGCAGCTTGCTCCGCACCTGCGGGGCGGCGGCCGTCGAGCGGCGTGCGGCGGGCAGCAGCCCGCTCAGCATCGGCGGCAGCTCCGCATGCGCCCGCAACGCCGGCATGTTCAGGCGGACAGGAGCCACCGCCGATTCACCGGACGCGATGGCCGCGTCGAACAACGCCATGCCCTGAGGGGGTGAGATCGGCAGCAGGCCACTCATGCTCCACCGCTGCACGTCCGCCTGCGACAACCGGCTGGTCATCCCGACGTCCTGTGACCACGGGCCCCAGGCCAGCGACACCGCCGGCAGTCCCGCGGCCTTCCGGTGCTGGACCAGCGCGTCCAGGAACGCGTTGCCCGCCGCGTAGTTGCCCTGTCCCGCCCCGCCGAACGTTCCCGCCACCGACGAGAACACGATGAACTCGGCCAGGTCCGCCTCCCGGGTGAGCTCGTGCAGATGCCAGGCGGCATCCACCTTGGGGCGCAACACTCCGCCCAGACGCTCAGGTGTCAGTGAGGCGATGATCCCGTCGTCCAGCACGCCCGCGGTGTGGATCACCGCGGCCAGCGGATGGTCGTTGTCCACCTGCGCCAGCAGCGCGGCGACCTGATCCCGCTCTGCCACATCACAGGGAGCGATGGTCACCTGAGCGCCTCGCGCTGCCAGCTCCCGCTCAAGCTCATGTGCGCCGTCCGCCTCGGGGCCTCGGCGGCTGGCCAGCAGCAGATGCCGCACCCCGTGCTCGGCCACCAGATGCCGGGCCACCTCCGCACCCAGACCACCGGTACCACCGGTGATCAACACCGTGCCCTCCGCATCCCAGCGCCGGGGCATGGTCAACACGATCTTGCCCGTGTGCCTGGCCTGACTCATGAACCGGAACGCCTCCCGGCCCCGCCGCACATCCCACGCCGTCACCGGCAACGGCCGCAACTCACCCGCGGCGAACAACCCCATCAGCTCGGCCAGGATCTGCTCCAGCCGCCCCGACCCGGCGTCCATCACATCGAACCAGTGATACTCCAGCCCCGGGAAACTCCCCCGCTCACGAATGTCCAGCTTGCCCATCTCGACGAACCGGCCACCCGGACGCAGCAGTCGCGCCGAGGCGTCGATGAACTCACCCGTCAGCGAGTTCAGCACCACATCGATCCCGCGCTCACCACACACCTGGGAGAAGCGCTCCTCGAACTCCAGCGTGCGCGAGGAGGCGATGTGGTCATCCGGGATGCCCATCGAACGCAGCACCTCCCACTTGGCCGGACTCGCCGTGGCGAACACCTCCACGCCCAGCCGCTGGGCCAGCTGGATCGCCGCCATGCCCACACCGCCCGTACCGGCGTGCACCAGCAGCCGCTCACCCGCCCGCAACCCGGCCAGATCCATCAGCCCGTAGAAGGCCGTCAGGAACACCACCGGGATCGTCGCCGCCTCCTCGAAGGAGATCCCATCGGGGATCCTGGCCCGGACCTTGTCGCTGGTGATCGCCATCGGGCCGAAGCCGCCCTCGACCAGACCGACCACCCGGTCCCCCGGACGCAGATCCTCGACGCCGGGGCCGACCTCCAGCACCACCCCGGCGGCCTCGCCGCCCATCAGGCCGACCCTGTCCTGGAACCAGCCCAGCGCGTTCAACCCGTCCAGCAGGTCCCGGAAGTTCACCCCCGCCGCACGCACCGCCACCCGTACCCGCCCGGCCTCCAGCGGCTCGGCCGCCTGCGGGAACGGAAGCAACTCCAGCGCGTCCAAGCTGCCCTTGGCCCGGCTGCCCAACCGCCACGGCACCCCGGCCGGCGGCAGCAGACCCGCCCCCGAGGCCAGCGACGCCAACCGCGGCACCCGCACCCTGCCCTCACGCACCGCCACCTGCGACTCGCCGGAAGCCAGCACGACGGGCAGCGCGGACAGGGCGGTCTCGTACTCCTCCACATCGGCCAGCAGGAAGCGGCCCGGATTTTCCGCCTCGGCACTACGGACCAGTCCCCACACGGTGGCCGCAGCCGGGTTCGACACGGTCTCGCCGGCGTCGGTCGCGACCGCGCCCCGGGTAACGAACACCAGGCGCGAGCCGCTGAACCGCTCATCGGCCAGCCACCGCTGCAGCAGGTCAAGAACGCGTGTGGTCAGCGCGTGCGCCGACTCCACCACATCCGTGGAGTCAGCGACCTCGATTTCGACGGTCACCAGGTCAGGCATCCTGCCGAACGGCAGCTCCAGCGCGTCGAGGTCGCCGGTGAGCTCGGCCACCTCCAGCCCGATCACGGCGTCCACCGGGGAGACCGTCATCGGCGCGGCAACCCAGTCCAGCTGGAACAGCGAGTCCCGCTCCACCCCACGGTCGTGGGAGGCCGCGGCGAGCTGGCCGGTCGAGACCGACCGCAGCACCAAGGAGCGCGCCGACAGCACCGGCGCGCCGACGGCGTCCATCGCGGTCAGCGACACGGAGTCGTCACCCGTCTTGGCCAGCCGCACCCGCAACGCCGACGCGCCTCCGGCCTGCAGGCTCACGTCGCTCCAGGAGAACGGCAACCTTCCGCCCTCTGCCGCCTCCAGCCCGACGAAGGGCACCGCGTGCAACGCCGCGTCCAGCAGCGCCGGATGCAGCCCGAACGAACCCGCGCTCGACGCCGCCTGCTCAGGCAGGGCGACCTCGGCGAACACCTCACCGGCCGCACCGCGCCAGGCGGCTTTCATGCCTTGGAACACCGGCCCATAGCCGAGCCCGCCCTCGGCGAGCCGGTCGTACAGCCCGTCCAGCTCGATCACAGTCGCCCCCGCCGGAGGCCACATCGTGGCATCGTCCCCGGCGGCCGGATCACCGGCCTTGGCGGAAGAACCCGTGGCCATCAGCATGCCGGTGGCGTGCCGTATCCACGGCGCGTGGTCCTCGGCCTCGGCCGGGCGGGCGTAGACGCTGAGCATGCGCCTGCCTGACTCGTCCGGGGCACCCACTGACACCTGCACCGCGACCGCGTCGTCCTCGCCCAGCACCAGCGGGGCGACCAGGGTCAGCTCCTCCACCCGGTCACAGCCGACCTGGTCACCCGCCCGCACCGCCAGCTCCAGGAACCCGGTGCCGGGGAACACCACCATCCCGCCCACGACGTGATCGGCCAGCCAGGCGTGCGACTGCGCGGACAACCGCCCGGTCAGCAGCACACCGTCGGAGTCGGCCAGTCGAACGGCGGCACCCAGCAGCGGATGCTCCGCCGCGGCCAGACCCAGGCCGCGGGCGTCCCCGACGCGCTTACCGGTCGGCCAGAACTGCTGCCGCTGGAAGGCATACGTCGGCAGCTGCACCCGGCGCCCACCCGTAAGCACCGCCCGCCAGTCGAGCGGTACCCCGTGCACATACAGCTCGGCCAGCGCTGTCATGATCGCTGACTGCTCGTCGCGGTTTCTCCGCAGCACCGGCACCAGTACCGGGTTCGAATCCGCGTACCTGCCCGTGGTGACGTGGTGAGCGCTCGTGTCCTCGGCTACGTGGGGACGGGCAACCTCGTCCGCGTCGGCGAGCACCTTCAGGGTGTCGTCGGCCATGGCGGTGAGCACCCCGTCGGGGCCCAGCTCCAGGTAGGCCCGCACCCCCTGGTGGTGCAGGGCCCGCACGCCGTCGGCGAAGCGGACCGCGCCACGCACCTGGTCCACCCAGTAGTCCGGCGAGCACAGCTGCTCGGCCGCGGCCGCCTGCCCGGTCAGGGTCGACACCACCGGGATCTGCGGCGGGCCGTAGGTCAGCGTCCGAGCCACCGCCCGGAAGTCCTCCAGCATCGGGTCCATCAACGGCGAATGGAACGCGTGCGACACCCGCAACCGCTTCGTGCGCACCCCGCGCTCCTCCAGAGCGGCGGCGACATCGAGAACCGCCTCCTCCACCCCGGAGAGCACCACCGAAGACGGGCCGTTCACCGCCGCGACCGACACCTCACCCTCACGCCTGGCCAGCAGAGCGGCGACCTCCTCCTCGGCCACCTGCAGCGACACCATCGCCCCACCGGACGGCAACGCCTGCATCAACCGGCCCCGCGCCGCCACCAGCGCACACGCGTCGGCCAGCGACAGCACCCCCGCCGCATGAGCCGCGCTGATCTCCCCGATCGAGTGCCCGGCCAGCACGTCCGGCCTGACACCCCACGAGGACACCAGCCGGAACAGCGCCGTCTCCACCGCGAACAGCGCGGGCTGCGCCCACCCGGTCCGATCCAGCAGCTCCGCCTCGGCCGTGCCCGGCTCGGCGAACAACACCTCACGCAACGACCCGCCAAGCAGCGGGTCCAGCTCCGCGATCACTTCATCCAGCGCTGTCGCGAACACCGGGAAGCGGTCATACAGTTCCCGGCCCATCCCCGCCCGCTGACTGCCCTGACCGGTGAACAACACCGCCAACTGCGGCTCCGCCCCGGCCACCCCGCACACCACACCGGCACCCGGGCGATCGTCGGTCAGCGCCCCCAAACCGGCCAGCGCACCATCACGGCCCTCGGCCAGCACCACCGCCCGATGCTCGAACGCCGACCGCGTCGTGGCCAGCGAGAACGCGATGTCGGCCAGCCCCAGACCGGCATCGCCATCCACGAACGCCGCCAGCCGTTCGGCCTGCGCCCGCAACGCTCCTGCCGTGCGGCCCGACACCAGTACCGGCACCACACCCGACTCGGCTTCGCTCCGCGGAGTCTCCGGTCCCCGCCGTACCTCCTCGGTTTCGACCTCCGGGGCCTGCTCGATGATCACGTGCGCGTTGGTGCCGCTGATGCCGAACGAGGACACCCCCGCCCGCCAGGGCCGGTCCACCTGAGGCCAGGACCTGGACTCGGTCAACAACTCCACCGCGCCCGCCGACCAGTCCACATGCGACGACGGCTCATCCACATGCAACGTCCGGGGCAGCACACCGTGCCGCATCGCCATGACCATCTTGATCACACCCGCCACACCGGCGGCCGCCTGGGTGTGACCGATGTTCGACTTGATCGAACCCAGCAGCAGCGGACGGTCCTCGTCCCGGTCCTGGCCATACGTCGCCAGCAGCGCCTGCGCCTCGATCGGGTCACCCAGCGTCGTACCGGTGCCGTGGCCCTCGACCACGTCCACCTCGGCGGCGGTCAACCCGGCGCTGCCCAGCGCCTGGCGGATCACCCGCTGCTGCGACGGACCGTTCGGCGCGGTCAACCCGTTGGACGCACCGTCCTGGTTCACCGCCGAACCCCGCACCACCGCCAGCACCTCATGGCCGTTGCGGCGCGCGTCCGACAACCGCTCCAGCACCAGCACGCCCACACCCTCGCCCCAGCTCACCCCGTCGGCCGCGTCCGAGAAGGACTTGCACCGCCCGTCCCCGGCCAGCCCGCCCTGCGCGCTGAAGTCGATGAACGCACCCGGCGTGGCCATCACCGTCACACCACCGGCCACCGCCAGCGAGCACTCCCCGTTACGCAGCGCCTGCGCCGCCAGGTGCATCGTGACCAGGGACGACGAACACGCGGTGTCCACCGTCATCGCCGGGCCCTCCAGGCCCAGCGTGTAGGAGATCCGGCCCGACAACACGCTCCCGGCATTGCCGATGCCGAAGAAGCTCATCACATCCGGCGGGAACTCCACGCTTGACGCGTAGTCGTGGTACATGATCCCGGCGAACACGCCGGTACGGCTGCCGCGCAGCGAGACCGGATCGATTCCGGCCCGCTCGATCGCCTCCCACGACACCTCCAGCAACTGCCGCTGCTGCGGGTCCATCGCCAGCGCCTCACGCGGCGAGATCCCGAAGAACCCAGGGTCGAACTCCCCGGCCTCGTGCAGGAACCCGCCCTCACGCACATAACTGGTCCCCCGGCTCTCCCGATCCGGACTGTAGAAGGCCGACAGATCCCAGCCGCGCGTCGTCGGGAACGACGAGATCCCGTCCCCGCCCTCGGTGACCAGCCGCCACAGGTCCTCAGGGGTGTTGACCCCACCTGGATAGCGGCACGCCATCGACACGATGACAACGGGGTCATCCGAGACCGATGCGAGCGTGGCCGGAATGATCAGGTCGGCCTGTTCGCCGAGCAGCTCGCCCAGCAAGAACTCCGCCAACACCACCGGCGTCGGATAGTCGAACACCAACGTCGCCGGCAACCGCAACCCCGTCGCGACATTCAACCGATTACGCAACTCCACCGCGGTCAGCGAATCGAAACCCAACTCCCGAAACTCCCGACGCACCTCCACCACCTGCGGCGAAACATGCCCCAACACCACCGCCACCTGCGCCCGCACCAACTCCACCACAAACCGCACCCGATCAGCCTCACCCAACCCGGCCAACCGCCCCACCAACCCATCACCCACCACCGACACCGCCGACCGACGAACCCCACGCACCAA
>NZ_JBFAQY010000057.1:0-31897 GCF_040678965.1 Streptosporangium sp. NPDC049248 | reverse complement strand
CCGCACGTTCTCATACCAGTAACCGGCATCCAACTCCGTACCGTCCAACCACCGCCCGGTCACCGTCGACAACATCGCCACCCGCGCCACCCGCGCCTCCACCCCCGCCAGATCCACCAGCAGATCCTCACGGAACCGCTCCACCTGCGGCGAATGCGCGGCGAAGTCCGCACCGGCCAACTGCCAGCGCATCACCCCCTCAGCCGACAGCCGCCGCTCCAGCACCCGCACAGCCTCCCCGTCACCGGCCACGGTGACCACCCGAGGACCGTTGACCGCCGCGATCGCCACCCGATCCAGCAGACCCTCCTCGGCCAGCACCGCACGCACCCACTCCACCGGCGCCATCACCGACAACATCACCCCGCGCCCCGACAACCGCTCGGCGATCAACCGGCTGCGCAACGCCACCACCCGGGCACCATCGGACAACGACAGGCCACCGGCCACCACCGCCGCCGCGATCTCCCCCTGCGAATGACCCACCACCGCATCCGGACGAACCCCCAACGACTCCCACACCGCCGCCAGCGACACCATCACCGCGAACGACACCGGCTGCACCACATCCACCCGCTCCAACCCCGGAGCACCCTCGCTCTGCCGGACCACCTCCAGCAACGACCACCCCGACCAGTCCACGAACGGCTCCAACGCCGCCGCACACTCCGCCATCCGCCCCGCGAACACCGCCGACTCCTCCAGCAGAGCCGCCCCCATCCCCGCCCACTGTGCCCCCTGACCCGGGAACAGGAAAACCGTCCTGCCCTCGACATCCGCCACACCCTGGACCACACCGGGCACCGGCTCATCCGAGCCGACCACGGCCAGCCCCGCCAGCAGACCCGCACGATCCCCGCCGACCACCACCGCACGGTGGTCGAACACCGACCGCGACGACACCAGCGAGAAGCCCACATCCACCGGGTCGAGATCGCTGACTACATCGAGGTGCGCGCCCAGACGGCGTGCCTGCCCACGCAACGACTCCTCGGACTTGCCCGACACCACCCACGGCACCACCCCCGGCGCCTGGCCCTGGTCACGCGGCTCCGCCTCAGCAGGCTCCGGCCCCTGCTCCAGGATCACGTGCGCGTTGGTGCCGCTGATCCCGAACGACGACACTCCCGCCCGACGCGGACGGCCGGCCTCCGGCCACACCCTGGCCTCGGCCAGCACCTCCACCGCACCCATGGACCAGTCCACATGCGACGACGGCGCATCCACGTGCAACGTCCTGGGTAGCACCCCGTGCCGCATCGCCATGACCATCTTGATCACACCCGCCACACCCGCGGCGGCCTGGGTGTGGCCGATGTTCGACTTGATCGACCCCAGCAGCAACGGCCGATCCCGGTCCTGACCGTAGGTGGCCAGCAGCGCCTGCGCCTCGATCGGGTCACCCAACGTGGTACCGGTCCCGTGACCCTCCACCGCGTCCACCTCGACCGGGTTCAAGCCCGCGACGGCGAGCGCCTGGCGGATCACCCGCCGCTGAGACGGACCGTTCGGCGCCGTCAACCCGTTCGACGCACCGTCCTGGTTCACCGCCGAGCCGCGCACCACCGCCAACACCTCATGGCCGTTGCGGCGCGCGTCCGACAGCCGCTCCAGCACCAGCATGCCCACACCCTCGGACCAGCTCACCCCGTCCGCCGCGTCCGCATAGGACTTGCACCGGCCATCATCGGCCATCGCACCTTGTGCGCTGAAACCGATGAACGCTCCCGGGGTGGCCATCACGGTCACACCACCGGCCAGCGCCAGAGTGCACTCACCCGAACGCAGCGCCTGCGCCGCCATGTGCATCGCCACCAGCGACGACGAACACGCGGTGTCCACCGTCACCGCCGGGCCCTCCAAGCCCAGCGCGTACGAGACCCGGCCGGTCGCGACACTGCCCGACGTACCGGTGCTGATGAAGCCCATCGCCTCCAGCGGGAGATCGGCGCTCGTCGCGTAGTCGTGGTACATCAGTCCGGCGAACACCCCCGTGTGGCTGCCCCGCAAGGAGGTCGGGTCGATCCCGGCCCGCTCGAAGGCCTCCCAGGACGTCTCCAGCAGCAGTCTCTGTTGCGGGTCCATCGCGAGCGCCTCACGCGGCGAGATCCCAAAGAACCCCGGGTCGAACTCCCCGGCCTCGTGCAGGAACCCGCCCTCGCGCACATAGTTGATGCCCTGACTCTCCCGATCCGAGCTGTAGAAGGTCGCCAGATCCCAGCCTCGCGTCGTCGGGAACGGCGAGATCCCGTCCCCGCCCTCGGCCACCAACCGCCACAGGTCCTCCGGCGATTCGACCCCACCCGGATAACGGCAGGCCATGCCCACGATCACGATGGGGTCATCGGCCACCGGCCGGACCTCGGTGGGAGCCACCACATCGGCGTTCTCACCGAGCAGCTCGGCCAGCAGGAAGTCCGCCAGCACGGCCGGTGTCGGGTAGTCGAACACCAGCGTGGACGGCAACCGCAACCCGGTCACCACATTCAGCCGGTTGCGCAGCTCAACAGCGGTAAGGGAGTCGAAGCCCAGCTCGCGGAACTCCCGCCGCACCTCCACCGCGTCGGGTGAAGCATGTCCCAAGACCACGGCCGCCTCGATGCGCACCAGGTCCACCAGGACTTCGACACGCTCGGCCGCTGTGAGCGGAGCCAGCCGCCCCAGCAACGTCGCCACCACCGAACCCGACGCCGCCGACCGCCGCCCACCCCGCACCAACCCGCGCAACAACGCCGGCACCTCGCCAAAACCACGCATCGACGGCAGATCCAGCCTGACCGGAACCAACACCGCATGCTCAAGCGCGACCGCCGCCTCGAACAACGCCAAACCCTGCTCCACCGACAGCATCGGCATACCCGTACGGGTGATCCGCCGCATGTCGGCGTCACTCAGCGTGCCGGTCAATCCGGTCTCCTGGGTCCAGGCCCCCCACGCCAACGACAACGCGGGCAACCCCTCGGCCCGCCGCAACTGAGCCAGCGCGTCCAAGAACGTGTTCGCCGCCGCGTAGTTGCCCTGCCCCGCCGCACCCATCACCCCGGCCAGCGAGGAGAACACCACGAACGCCGCCAGATCCAGGCCCCGGGTCAGCTCATGCAGATGCCAGGCCGCATCCACCTTCGGCCGCAACACCGCGTCCAGCCGCTCCGGCGTCAACGACGGAATCGTCCCATCGGCCAGCACACCCGCGGTGTGAACGACCGCGGTCAGCGGATGGTCGGCATCGATCCCGGCCAGCAGCGCCGCCACCTGATCCCGGTCGGCCACATCACACGCGACGATCTCGACCTCGACACCGTGCGCGATCAGCTCCGCCCGCAACTCCACCGCACCCGGGGCGTCCAACCCTCGGCGGCCGGCCAGCAGCAGATGCCGCATCCCGCGCCGGGCCACCAGATGCCGGGCAACCTCCGCGCCCAGGCCGCCGGTGCCACCGGTGATCAGCACCGTCCCGTCCGGATCCCACGGCCGCCCCGCCTCCTCGGCCGGTGCCACCCGGGCCAGACGAGGCACCCGCACCCCACCCTCACGGACCGCCGCCTGCGGCTCCCCACCGGCCAGCACCGCAGCCAGCGACGACGAGGACAACTCCGCGTCCACATCGACCAGCACGAACCGGCCCGGGTTCTCCCACTGCGCCGACCGCACCAGACCCCACACCGCCGCAGCCGCCAGATCAGCGACCACCTCACCCTCCCGCGCCTCGACCGCACCCCTGGTCACGAACACCAGCCGCGAAGCCTCGAACCGCTCATCGGCCAACCACCCCTGCAACAACCCCAGGACACGCGCGACCAGCTCGTGAGTCGACCCCACCACGCCGGTGCTCTCGGAGGAACCGATCGTGAACGTCACCACGTCCGGCACCGACTCCAGCGCGGCGAGATCCCCGCTCAGCTCGACCACACTCGCACCGCTCTCCACGTCCGGCACCTCCGCCAGCGCGGTCCACTCCAGCCCGAACAACGAATCCCGCTCCACACCACGACCACCGCCGACAAGTTGGTCGGGCGAGAACGGGCGCAACACCAGCGACCGCGCCGACACCACCGGCTCTCCGGCCGCATCCACCGCGACCAGCGACGCCGAATCCTCGCCCACCTTGGCCAGCCGGACCCGCAACACCGCCGCACCACCCGCGTGCAGGCTCACCTCCTGCCAGGAGAACGGCAACCGGCCGCCCTCGGCATCGTCCAGCCCCACAAAGGCCACACCATGCAGCGCCGCGTCCAGCAACGCCGGATGCACCCCGAACGAACCCGCACTCGACGTCACCTGCTCGGGCAGCGCGACCTCGGCGAACACCTCACCACCGGCACCGTGCCAGGCCGCCCGCAACCCCTGGAACACCGGACCGTAACCCAACCCCCGAACGGCCAGCTCCTCGTACAACCCGTCCAGCTCGATCGCGGTCGCCCCGACCGGTGGCCACACCGTCGCATCGAACGACGCGGCGGCCCGGCCACCCATGGCCAGCGTGCCGGTCGCGTGCCGCACCCACGGCACCTCCTCCCCGGCCTGCGCCGGCCGGGAATAGACCCCCAAAGCACGCCGACCGGTCTCCTCCGGCGCCCCCACCGCGATCTGAACCACAACCGCGTCATCCGCACCCAGCACCAGCGGAGCCGCCAGCGTCAACTCCTCCACCAGATCACAACCGGCCTGATCCCCCGCCTGAATCGCCAGCTCCAGGAACCCGGTCCCCGGGAAGAACACCATCCCGGCCACCATGTGATCGGCCAGCCACGAATGGGTCCGCAGCGAGATACGCCCGGTCAGCACCACCCCATCGGAATCGGCCAGCCCGACCGTCGCACCCAGCAGCGGATGCCTCGTCGCGGCCAGGCCCAGAACACGGGCATCACCGCTCTGCCTGGGGTTCGGCCAGAACGACCGGTGCTGGAAAGCGTAGGTCGGCAGATCGACCCGGCGCCCACCCGGCAGCACCGCACGCCACTCCACCGGCACCCCACGCACATACAGCTCGGCCAGCGCCGTCATGGACACGGTCCGCTCGTCGCGGTCCTTACGCAACATCGGCACGAACACCGCATCCGACCCGGGCACCTCCGCGCCGGCGGCCAAGGTATCGGCGGCCATGGCACTCAGCACCCCGTCAGGGCCCAGCTCCAAATACGCCCGCACGCCCCGCGCGTGCAGGGCGCGGACCCCGTCGGCGAAGCGGACCGCGCCACGGACCTGGTCCACCCAGTAGTCCGGCGAGCACACCTGCTCGGCCGAGGCCACCTCCCCGGTCAGGGTGGACACGATCGGGATCCTCGGCGGGCCGTAGGTGAGCCTGCTCGCCAGGGCACGGAAGTCTTCCAGCATCGGCTCCATCAACGGCGAATGGAACGCGTGCGACACCCGCAACCGCTTCACCCGAACCCCCCGCTCCTCCAGAGCGGCGGCCACTTCCAGCACCGCCTCCTCCACCCCGGAGACCACCACCGAGGCCGGACCGTTGACGGCGGCGATCGACACCTCCTTCTCACGCCCGGCCAGCAGCTCGACGACCTCCTCCTCGGAGGTCCGCACCGCCACCATCGCCCCACCTTGCGGCAACGCCTGCATCAACCGCGCCCGACCCGCCACCAACGCGCACGCGTCACTCAGCGACAGCACCCCCGCCACATGCGCCGCGGTGATCTCTCCGATCGAGTGGCCGGCCAGCACGTTCGGCCGCACCCCCCACGAGGACACCAGCCGGAACAGGGCGGTCTCCACCGCGAACAGCGCGGGCTGCGCCCACCCCGTCTGATCCAGCGCCTCCGCCTCGGCCGAACCAGGCTCGGCGAACAACACCTCCCGCAACGAACGACCCCGGTAACGCCCCGCCCGCTCAGCCGCCTCGCTGTCCGTCCCCTCGATCGGCTCCCGGTCAAACCTCTCCAGCAGCGGGTCCAGCTCCGCGATCACCTCGTCCAACGCCGTCGCGAACACCGGGAAACGGCCGTACAACTCCCGGCCCATCCCGGCCCGCTGGCTACCCTGACCGGTGAACAACACCGCGAGCTGCTGCGTCGCGGCCACCCCGCGCACCACACCCGCGCCCGGCAAGTCCTCGGCCAGCGCACCCAGCCCGGCCAGCACCCCATCACGGCCATCGGCCAGCACCACCGCCCGATGCTCGAACGCCGACCGCATCGTGGCCAGCGAGAACGCAACATCGACCAGCGCGGCACCGCTTTCCTCCAGGTGCGAGACCAACCGCCCGGCCTGCGCCCGCAACGCCTCCGCCGTACGGGCCGACACCAGCACCGGCACCACACCCGCGGCCGGCGCCTCGTCCGGCGCCGCCGTTCCCGCCTCGATCGGCGGAGCCTCCGGCCCCTGCTCCAGGATCACGTGCGCGTTGGTGCCACTGATCCCGAACGACGACACCCCCGCCCGACGCGGACGATCCGTCTGAGGCCAGGGCGTGGTCTCGGTCAGCAGCTCCACCGCACCCGACGCCCAGTCCACGTGCGACGACGGCTCGTCCACGTGCAGCGTCCTGGGCAGGACCCCGTGCCGGAGAGCCATGACCATCTTGATCACACCCGCCACACCGGCCGCCGCCTGCGTGTGACCGAGGTTCGACTTGATCGACCCCAGCAGCAGCGGACGGTCCTCCGGCCGGTCCTGGCCGTACGTCGCCAGCAGCGCCTGCGCCTCGATCGGGTCACCCAGCCGGGTGCCGGTGCCGTGCGCCTCCACCGCGTCAACCTCGACCGGCGACAAACCGGCGCCGGCCAGCGCCTGGCGGATCACCCGCTGCTGCGAGGGACCGTTCGGCGCGGTCAGGCCGTTCGACGCACCGTCCTGGTTGATCGCCGAGCCGCGCACCACCGCCAGCACCTCATGGCCGTTGCGGCGCGCGTCCGACAGCCGCTCCAGCACCAGCATGCCCACGCCCTCGGAATAGCTCGTGCCGTCCGCCGCGTCAGCGAAGGACTTGCACCGGCCATCGCCGGCCAGCCCACCCTGCGCACTGAAACCAATGAACACCCCCGGCGTGGCCATCACCGTCACCCCACCCGCCAACGCCAGATCACACTCACCCGAACGCAGCGCCTGCGCCGCCATATGCGTCGCCACCAGCGACGACGAACACGCCGTGTCCACCGTCACCGCCGGCCCCTCCAACCCCAGCGTGTAAGAGATCCGGCCGGTCGCGACGCTGCCCGCCGTACCGGTGCCGATGAAGCCCATCGCCTCCGGCGGGAGGTCGACGCTCATCCCGTAGTCGCCATACATCACACCGGCGAACACACCCGTATGGCTGCCTCGCAGGGAAGTCGGGTCGATTCCGGCCCGCTCGAAGGCCTCCCAGGACGTCTCCAGCAGCAGTCTCTGCTGCGGGTCCATCGCCAGCGCCTCACGCGGCGAGATCCCGAAGAACCCCGGGTCGAACTGTGTGGCGCTCTCCAGGAAACCGCCCTCGAGCACATAGCTGGTGCCCGGGCTCTCCCTATCCGGGTTGTACAGCGCCCCGAGATCCCAGCCTCGCGTGGTCGGGAACTCACCGATCCCGTCCCCGCCTTCGGCCACCAACCGCCACAGATCCTCCGGCGATTCGACCCCGCCCGGATAACGGCAGGCCATGCCCACGATCACGATCGGATCGTCCGCCACCGGCACCACGGACGCGGGGATGATCACGTCGGCCTGCTCGCCGAGCAGCTCGGCCAGCAGGAAGTCCGCCAGCACGGCCGGTGTCGGGTAGTCGAACACCAGCGTGGACGGCAACCGCAACCCGGTCACCACATTCAGCCGGTTGCGCAGCTCAACAGCGGTAAGGGAGTCGAAGCCCAGCTCGCGGAACTCCCGCCGCACCTCCACCGCGTCGGGTGAAGCATGTCCCAAGACCACGGCCGCCTCGATGCGCACCAGATCGACCAGGACCTCGACACGCTCGGCCGCTGTGAGCGGAGCCAGCCGCCCCAGCAACGTCGCCACCACCGAACCCGACGCCGCCGACCGCCGCCCACCCCGCACCAACCCCCGCAACAACGCCGGCACCTCGCCAAAACCACGCATCGACGGCAGATCCAGCCTGACCGGAACCAGCACCGCATGCTCAAGCGCGACCGCAGCCTCGAACAACGCCAAACCCTGCTCCACCGACAGCATCGGCATACCCGTACGGGTGATCCGCCGCATGTCGGCGTCACTCAGCGTGCCGGTCAATCCGGTCTCCTGGGTCCAGGCCCCCCACGCCAACGACAACGCGGGCAACCCCTCGGCCCGCCGCAACTGAGCCAGCGCGTCCAAGAACGTGTTCGCCGCCGCGTAGTTGCCCTGCCCCGCCGCACCCATCACCCCGGCCAGCGAGGAGAACACCACGAACGCCGCCAGATCCAGGCCCCGGGTCAGCTCGTGCAGATGCCAGGCCGCATCCACCTTCGGCCGCAACACCGCGTCCAGCCGCTCCGGCGTCAACGACGGAATCGTCCCATCGGCCAGCACACCCGCGGTGTGAACGACCGCGGTCAGCGGATGGTCGGCATCGATCCCGGCCAGCAGCGCCGCCACCTGATCCCGGTCGGCCACATCACACGCGACGATCTCGACCTCGACACCGTGCGCGATCAGCTCCGCCCACAACTCCACCGCACCCGGGGCGTCCAACCCTCGGCGGCCGGCCAGCAGCAGATGCCGCACCCCACGCTCGGCCACCACATGCCGAGCCAGATGCCCACCCAGACCACCCGTCCCACCAGTGATCAACACCGTCCCCTCAGGCTCCCACGCCCCTCCGGCCTCCTCCCCGGGCGCCACCCGCGCCAGACGCGGAACCCGCACCCCACCCTCACGCACCGCCACCTGCGGCTCACCAGAGGCCAGGACCCCGGCCAGCACGGGCGAGGAAAGCTCACCGTCGACATCGACCAGCACGAACCGGCCCGGGTTCTCCCACTGCGCCGACCGCACCAGACCCCACACCGCCGCGGCCGCCAGATCGGCGACCACATCGCCTTCCCGCGCCTCGACCGCACCCCGGGTGACGAACACCAGCCGCGAAGCCTCGAACCGCTCATCGGCCAGCCACCGCTGCAGCAGGCCCAGGACACGCGCGACCACCGCGTGCGTCGACTCCACCACACCGCTGTCCTCGAACGAACCGACGGCGAACGTCACCACCTCCGGCACCGAATCCAGCGAGGCGAGCTCTCCGCTCAGCTCGACCACCCCCACACCGGACTCCGCACCCGCCACCTCCGGCAGCGAGATCCAGTCCACCCCGAAAAGAGAGTCCCGCTCCACACCACGGCCACCACCGGCGCCAACCAGCTGCTCAGGAGAGAACGGACGCAACACCAGCGACCGCGCCGACACCACCGGCTCCCCGGCGGCATCCACCGCCACCAGCGACACCGCATCCTCACCCACCTTCACCAACCGGACCCGCAACAACGCCGCCCCACCCGCGTGCAGGCTCACCTCTCCCCAGGAGAACGGCAACCGCGTACCCGCCGCAGCGTCCAATCCGGCAAAGCCCACCGCGTGCAACACCGCGTCCAGCAACGCCGGATGCACCCCGAACGAGCCCGCACCCGACGCCGCCTGCTCGGGCAGCGCGACCTCGGCGAACACCTCGCCGCCGGCACCGTGCCAAACCGCCCGCAGCCCCTGGAACACCGGACCGTAACCCAACCCCCGAACGGCCAGCTCGTCATACAGCCCGTCCAGCTCGATCGCGGTCGCACCCGCCGGAGGCCACACCGACGCGTCGAACGGCACGGCGACCCCGCCACCCGTGGCGAGCGTGCCGGTGGCATGCCGCACCCACGGCACATCCTCACCGGCCGACGCCGACCGGGAATAGACGTTCACAACACGCCGACCACTCTCCTCCGGCGCACCCACCGCGATCTGCACCACAACCGCGTCATCCGCACCCAGCACCAACGGCGCGGCCAGCGTCAACTCCTCCACCACGTCACAACCGACCTGATCACCCGCCCGGATCGCCAGCTCAAGGAAACCGGTACCCGGAAAGATCACCATCCCGGCCACCGCGTGATCGGCCAGCCACGGATGCGACGAGAGCGACAGGCGACCCGTCAGCAGCACCCCGTTGGAGTCGGCCAGGCCCACGGCGGCGCCCAGCAGTGGATGGTCCGCTGTCGCCAGCCCCGCCGCGGCCACATTCCCCACCTGGGAACCCGCCCTCGCGGGCCAGTACCACTGGTGCTGGAAGGCATAGGTGGGCAGGTCGACCCGACGACCACCCGCCAGCACCTGCCGCCAGTCCACCGCCACACCACGCACGAACAGCTCCGCCGCCGAGACCAGCACCCGCTCCAAGCCGCCATCGTCGCGGCGCAACGTCCCGGCGATCACAGCGGTGGCATCCGCCTCCTCTACACACTCACCGATACCGACCGTCAGCACCGGATGCGCACTCACCTCCACGAACACCCGATACCGCTGCTCCAGCAGCTGCCCGACCGCCGGAGCGAAGGCGACCGTGCGGCGCAGGTTCTCACACCAGTACCCGGCCTCCAGCTCCGGACCCTCCAGCCACTGACCGGTCACCGTCGACAGCATCGGCACCCGCACCGGCCCCGGCGCCACCCCCGCCAGGACCTGGGCCAGCTCATCACCGATCAGATCCACCTGCGCCGAATGCGAGGCGTAATCCACCGCGATCCGCCGCACCCGCACCCCCTCGGCGGCAAGACGCTCGACCAGCTCCTCCACCGCCGCGACCTCACCGGCCACCACCACCGAACTCGGGCCGTTCACCGCCGCCACCGACACCCCCTCCAGCAAAGCGGCCCCAACCCGCTCCACCGACGCCGCCACCGACGCCATCGCCCCCAACCCCGCCAACCGCTCACCGATCAACCGGCTGCGCAACGCCACCACCCGCGCCCCGTCCTGCACCGACAACGCCCCGGCCACCACCGCCGCCGCGATCTCACCCTGCGAATGACCCACCACCGCATCCGGACGCAACCCCAGCGACTCCCACACCGCCGCCAGCGACACCATCACCGCGAACGACACCGGCTGCACCACATCCACCCGCTCCAACGACGGAGCACCCTCGCTCTGCCGGACCACCTCCAGCAACGACCACTCCACGAACGGCTCCAACGCCGCCGCACACTCCGCCATCCGCCCCGCGAACACCGCCGACTCCTCCAACAACCGCGCACCCATCCCCACCCACTGCGCCCCCTGACCCGGGAACACCCACACCGACTTCCCGGCGACGTCCGCCACACCCTCAACCACACGAGACACCGACTCACCCGAGGCCACCGCACCCAGCCCCGCCAGCAACTCACCGCCGTCACGCCCGACCACCACGGCCCGGTGCTCGAACACCGACCGCGACACCACCAGCGACGACCCCACATCCACCGGGTCAAGCTCGCCGGCCGCCCGCACATGCGCGAGCAGCCGCCCGGCCTGCGCCCGAACCGCCTCTTCGCTCTTCGCCGAGACCACCCACGGCACCACACCCGTGGCCGGAACCCTGTCCTCTGCCACCGGTGCTTCCGGCCCCTGTTCCAGGATCACGTGCGCGTTGGTGCCACTGATCCCGAACGACGACACCCCCGCCCGACGCGGACGACCCGTGTCCGGCCACTCGACCTGCTCGGTCAGCAGCTCCACCGCACCCGAGGCCCAGTCCACGTGCGAGGACGGCGCGTCCACGTGCAACGTCCTGGGCAGCACCCCGTGCCGCATCGCCATGACCATCTTGATCACACCCGCCACACCCGCCGCCGCCTGCGTGTGCCCCAGGTTCGACTTGATCGACCCCAGCAGCAGCGGCCGATCCTCGTCCCGGTCCTTGCCGTAGGTCGCCAGCAGCGCCTGCGCCTCGATCGGGTCACCCAGCGTCGTACCGGTCCCGTGACCCTCCACCACGTCCACCTCAGCCGGGTTCAAAGCCGCCCCGGCCAGCGCCTGGCGGATCACCCGCTGCTGCGACGGACCGTTCGGCGCGGTCAACCCGTTCGACGCACCATCCTGGTTCACCGCCGAACCCCGCACCACCGCCAGCACCTCATGACCGTTGCGGCGCGCGTCCGACAACCGCTCCAGCACCAGCACGCCCACACCCTCGGCCCAGCTCACCCCGTCGGCCGCGTCCGAATAGGACTTGCACCGCCCGTCGCCGGCCAGACCACCCTGCGCACTGAAACCGATGAACGCCCCCGGGGTGGCCATCACCGTCACCCCACCGGCCAGCGCCAGAGTGCACTCACCCGAACGCAGCGCCTGCGCCGCCATGTGCATCGCCACCAGCGACGACGAACACGCCGTGTCCACCGTCACCGCCGGGCCCTCCAAGCCCAGCGCGTACGAGACCCGGCCGGTCGCCACACTGCCCGCCGTACCGGTGCTGATGAAGCCCATCGCCTCCGGCGGGAGATCGGCGCTCGTCGCGTAGTCGTGGTACATCAGTCCGGCGAACACCCCCGTGTGGCTGCCTCGCAGGGAAGTCGGGTCCATGCCCGCCCGCTCGATCGCCTCCCAGGACGTCTCCAGCAGCAGCCGCTGCTGCGGGTCCATCGCCAGCGCCTCACGCGGCGAGATCCCGAAGAACCCCGCATCGAACTCCCCCGCCTCGTGCAGGAACCCACCCTCACGCACGTAACTGGTGCCCGGCCTCTCCCGATCCGAGCTGTAGAACGTCCCCAGATCCCAGCCTCGCGTGGTCGGGAACGGCGAGATCCCGTCCCTGCCCTCGGCCACCAACCGCCACAGATCCTCCGGCGATTCGACCCCGCCCGGATAACGGCACGCCATCCCCACGATCACGATCGGATCCTCACCCAGGGGCGTGACAGGCACGGGAATGATCGCGTCGGCGTCCTCGCCGAACAGCTCGGCCAGCAGGAAGTCCGCCAGCGTGGTCGGTGTCGGGTAGTCGAACACCAGCGTGGACGGCAGCCGCAACCCGGTCACCACATTCAGCCGGTTGCGCAGCTCAACGGCGGTAAGGGAGTCGAAGCCCAGCTCGCGGAACTCCCGGCGCACCTCCACCGTCTCCGGCGAGACATGGCCCAGCACCATGGCCACCTCGATGCGCACCAGATCGACCAGGACCTCGGCACGCTCGGCCGCTGTGAGCGGAGCCAGCCGTCCCAGCAACGTCGCCACCACCGAACCCGACGCCGCCGACCGCCGCCCACCCCGCACCAACCCCCGCAACAACGCCGGCACCTCGCCATAGGCACGCAACACCGCCGGCTCCAGCCTGACCGGAACCAGCACCGCATGCTCAAGCGCGACCGCGGCCTCGAACAACGCCAGGCCCTGCTCCACCGACAACGGCGGCATACCCGTACGGGACAACCGCTCCAAGTCACCGTCGCTCAGCGTGCCGGTCATTCCGCCGTCCTGGGTCCAGGCCCCCCAGGCCAGCGAGAGCGCGGGCAACCCCTCGGCCCGGCGTTGCTGAGCCAGCGCGTCGAGGAACGAGTTGGCCGCCGCGTAGTTGCCCTGCCCCGCCGCGCCCATGACACCCGACAGCGACGAGTACACGACGAACGCCGCCAGATCCAGGCCCCGGGTCAGCTCGTGCAGATGCCAGGCCGCATCCACCTTCGGCCGCAACACCGCGTCCAGCCGCTCCGGCGTCAACGACGGAATCGTCCCATCGGCCAGCACACCCGCGGTGTGAACGACCGCGGTCAGCGGATGGTCGGCATCGATCCCGGCCAGCAGCGCCGCCACCTGATCCCGGTCGGACATGTCGCAGGCGGCGACCGTGACCTCGACCCCGTGCGCGATCAGCTCCGCCCGCAACTCCACCGCACCGGGAGCATCCAGACCCCGGCGGCCGGCCAGCAGCAGATGCCGCACCCCACGCTCGGCCACCACATGCCGAGCCAGATGCCCACCCAGACCACCCGTCCCACCAGTGATCAACACCGTCCCCTCAGGCTCCCACGCCCCTCCGGCCTCCTCCCCGGGCGCGACCCGCGCCAGACGCGGAACCCGCACCCCACCCTCACGCACCGCCACCTGCGGCTCCCCACAGGCCAGCACCACAGCCAACACCGACGACGACACCTCACCGTCGACATCGACCAGCACGAACCGGCCCGGATTTTCCCACTGCGCCGACCGCACCAACCCCCACACCGCCGCACCCGCCAGATCCGCGACCACCTCACCCTCACACGCCTCGACCGCACCCCGGGTCACCACCACCAACCGCGAATCGGCGAACCGCTCATCGGCCAACCACCCCTGCAACAACCCCAGGACACGCGCGACCACCGCGTGCGTCGACTCCACCACACCGCTGTCCTCGAACGAACCGACGGCGAACGTCACCACCTCCGGCACCGGCCCCGACTCGCCCAACGCCAACAGATCACGATGAACCGCGACCGGCTGCCCGGCCGACTCCCACATCCCCGCAAGACCCACCACCGCCACCGGCGCCAGGTCGGCCGCGAAAACCTCAGAAAGCGCGCTCCACTCCAGCCGGAACAACTCGTTGCGCTCCGCTGCCCGACCACCGCCCACACCGACGAACTGACCAGGCGAGAACGGACGCAGCACCAGCGAACGCGCCGACAACACCGGCTCCCCGGCGGCGTCCACCGCCGTCAGCGTGACCGAATCGGCAGCGGCGCGGCCCAGCCGTACCCGCAACATCGTCGCCCCGGCGGCGTGCAGGCACACCTCACCCCAGGAGAACGGCAACCGGCCGCCCTCGACCACGTCCAACCCCACGAAGGCCACCGCATGCAACGCCGCGTCCAGCAACGCCGGATGCACCCCGAACGAGCCCGCACCCGACGCCGCCTGCTCGGGCAACGCGACCTCGGCGAAGATCTCCCCATCGCGCTGCCATACGGACCGCAGCCCCTGGAACACCGGACCGTAGCCCAGCCCTCCGATGGCCAGGTCCTCGTAAAAACCGTCCAGCTCGATCGCGGTCGCACCCGCCGGAGGCCACACCGACGCGTCGAACGGCACGGCGACCCCGCCACCCGTGGCGAGCGTGCCGGTGGCATGCCGCACCCACGGCACATCCTCACCGGCCGACGCCGACCGGGAATAGACGTTCACAACACGCCGACCACTCTCCTCCGGCGCACCCACCGCGATCTGCACCACAACCGCGTCATCCGCACCCAGCACCAACGGCGCGGCCAGCGTCAACTCCTCCACCACGTCACAACCGACCTGATCACCCGCCCGGATCGCCAGCTCAAGGAACCCGGTACCCGGAAAGATCACCATCCCGGCCACCGCGTGATCGGCCAGCCACGGATGCGACGAGAGCGACAGGCGACCGGTCAGTACCACCCCATCGGAATCAGCCAGTCCAACTGTCGCGCCCAGCAGCGGATGTCCGGCTGCGGCCAGGCCCGCCGCCGCCACGTTCCCCGTACCGGCACCCGCATTGCTACCTGGCCAGAACCACTGGTGCTCGAAAGCGTAGGTGGGCAGGTCGACCCGGCGTCCACCCGGTAGCACCGCCCGCCAGTCGACCGGCACCCCGTGCACGAACAGTTCGGCCAGCGCCGTCATGGACGCCGCCTGCTCGTCGCGATCCTTACGCAGCACCGACACCAGCACGACGTCCGCCCCGTGCATCTCCGCGTCGTCGGCAAGGGTGTCGGCGGCCATGGCGGTCAGCACACCGTCGGGACCGAGCTCCAGGTAGGCCCGCACACCCTGGCCGTGCAGCGTACGGACCCCGTCGGCGAAGCGCACCGCGCCACGCACCTGCTCCACCCAGTAGTCCGGCGAGCACACCTGCTCATCGGTGGCGGGTTCCCCGGTCAGGGTCGAGACCACCGGGATCCGTGGCGCACCGTAGGTCAGCGCCCCCGCCACCGCCCGGAAGTCCTTCAGCATCGGCTCCATCAACGGCGAATGGAACGCGTGCGACACCCGCAACCGCTTCGCCCGAACCCCCCGCTCCTCCAGAGCGGCGGCCACTTCCAGCACCGCCTCCTCCACCCCGGAGACCACCACCGAGGACGGACCGTTCACCGCCGCGATCGACACCTGGTCCTCGCGCCCCGCCAGCAGCCCGGCGACCTCATCCTCCGACGCCGCCACCGCCACCATCGCCCCACCGGCAGGAAGCGCCTGCATCAGCCGCGCCCGTGCCGCCACCAACGCGCACGCGTCACTCAGCGACAACACTCCCGCCACATGCGCAGCGGTGATCTCTCCGACCGAGTGGCCGGCCAGCACATCCGGCCGCACCCCCCACGAGGACACCAACCGGAACAACGCCGTCTCCACCGCGAACAGCGCCGGCTGCGCCCACCCGGTCCGATCCAGCAACTCCGCCTCGACCGACCCCGGCTCGGCGAACAACACCTCGCGCAACGACCCGTCCAGCAGCGGGTCCAGCTCCGCGACCACCTCGTCCAACGCCGCCGCGAACACCGGGAAACGGCCGTACAGCTCCCGGCCCATTCCCGCCCGCTGGCTGCCCTGACCGGTGAACAACACCGCCAGCCTCGGCTCCGCCCCGGCCACCCCGCGCACCACACCCGCGCCCGGCAGGTCCTCGACCAGCGAACCCAGCCCGGCCAGCGCACCATCACGGCCATCGGCCAGCACCACCGCCCGATGCTCGAACGCCGACCGCATCGTGGCCAGCGAGAACGCCGTATCGACCAGCGCGGCACCGCTTTCCTCCAGGTGCGAGACCAACCGCCCGGCCTGCGCCCGCAACGCCTGCCCCGTCTTGCCCGACACCAGCACCGGCACCACACCCGCAGCCGGAACCCGATCCCGCGAAGCGTCCTCCCCTACCGGTGCTTCCGGCCCCTGTTCCAGGATCACGTGCGCATTGGTGCCACTGATCCCGAACGACGACACCCCCGCCCGCCACGGCCGATCCACCCGAGGCCACTCCGTCGGCTCGGTCAGCAGTTTCACCGCACCGGCCGACCAGTCCACGTGCGACGACGGCTCGTCCACGTGCAACGTCCTGGGCAGGACCCCGTGCCGGAGAGCCATGACCATCTTGATCACACCCGCCACACCGGCCGCCGCCTGCGCATGGCCGATGTTCGACTTGATCGACCCAAGCAGCAGCGGACGGTCCTCCGGCCGGTCCTGCCCGTACGTCGCCAGCAGCGCCTGCGCCTCGATCGGGTCACCCAACGTGGTACCGGTCCCGTGACCCTCCACCACGTCCACCTCGGACACCGAGAGCCCGGCGACGGCCAGCGCCTGACGGATCACCCGCCGCTGAGACGGACCGTTCGGCGCGGTCAGGCCGTTCGACGCCCCGTCCTGGTTCACCGCCGATCCGCGCACCACCGCCAGCACTTCGTGGCCGTTGCGTCGCGCGTCCGACAACCGCTCCAGCACCAGCACGCCCACACCCTCGGACCAGCTCACCCCATCGGCCGCATCCGAGAAGGACTTGCACCGCCCGTCCCCGGCCAGCCCACCCTGCGCACTGAAACCGATGAACGCCCCCGGGGTGGCCATCACCGTCACCCCACCGGCCAACGCCAGCGAGCACTCACCCGACCGCAGCGCCTGCGCCGCCATATGCGTCGCCACCAGCGACGACGAACACGCCGTGTCCACCGTCACCGCCGGACCCTCCAACCCCAGCGCGTACGAGACCCGGCCGGTCACCACACTGCCCGCCGTACCGGTACTGATGAAACCCATCGCCTCCGGCGGAAAATCAGCGCTCATCCCATAGTCGTGGTACATCAACCCGGCGAACACCCCCGTGTGGCTGCCCCGCAGGGAAGTCGGGTCCATGCCCGCCCGCTCGATCGCCTCCCACGACACCTCCAGCAGCAGCCGCTGCTGCGGATCCATCGCCAGCGCCTCACGCGGCGAGATCCCGAAGAACCCAGGATCGAACTCCCCCGCCTCGTGCAGAAAGCCGCCCTCACGCACGTAACTGGTTCCTGGGCTCTCCCGATCCGCGCTGTAGAACGTCCCCAGATCCCAGCCCCGTGTCGTGGGGAACGGCGAGATGCCGTCCCCACCCTCGGCCACCAGGCGCCACAGATCCTCCGGAGAGGCCACCCCACCCGGATAACGGCACGCCATCCCCACGATCACGATCGGATCCTCACCCAGGGGCACCACCGCCGCGGGAACCACCACATCGGCGTCCTCACCGAACAACTCGGCCAGCAGGAACTCCGCCAGCCCGGTCGGCGTCGGATAGTCGAACACCAGCGTCGACGGCAACCGCAACCCGGTCACCGCGTTCAGCCGGTTACGCAACTCCACCGCGGTCAGACTGTCGAAGCCCAGCTCACGAAACTCCCGCCGGACGTCCACCGCCGCGGAGTCGGGGTGTCCGAGAACGGCTGCGGCCTGGGTGCGGACCAGGTCGACCACGAACCGGGTCCGGTCGGCCTGCGCCAGTCCGGCCAACTGCCGCACCAACGCCCCTCCGTCGGCCGTACGCGTCAAAGCCGCCGTACGACGGGTGCCCCGCACCAGACCGCGCAGCAACGGCGGCACCAGCGGGGCGGGCATCGCCGGTATGTTCATCAGGACCGGAAGCACCAGCGGCGAGTCCGACCCGATGGCCGCGTCGAACAGGGCCAGCCCCTGCTCGGTGGTGATCGGCGGCAGCCCGGCGGCGGTCACCCTCCGCACATCGGCCTGCGACATGCCCCCGGTCATCCCGGTGGCCTGCGCCCACAGTCCCCACGCCAGCGACAACCCCGGCAACCCCTGCGCCCGACGCCGCGCCATCAACGCGTCCAACCACGCATTCGCCGCCGCATAGTTACCCTGACCCGCACCACCCATCACCCCGGCCAGCGAGGAGAACACCACGAACCCGGCCAGATCAAGATCTGCGGTGAGCTCGTGCAGATTCCACGCCGCGTCCACCTTCGGCCGCAACACCCCATCCAGCCGCTCCGGCGTCAACGAGGCGATCGTCCCGTCATCCAGCACACCCGCGGTGTGGATCACCGCGGTCAACGGATGCTCCTGCTGCACCTCGGCCAGCAGCGCAGCCACCTGATCCCGATCGGCCACGTCACACGCCGCGACCGCGACCTCGACACCGTGCGCGATCAGCTCGGCCCGCAACTCCAGCACACCCGGAGCGTCCAACCCCCGCCGACTCGCCAGCAGCAGATGCCGCACCCCGTGCTCGGCCACCAGATGCCGAGCCACCTCCGCACCCAGACCACCCGTCCCACCGGTGATCAACACCGTCCCCTCGGGATCCCAGGCTCGGACATCACCCTCGCTCAGCGGCATTCTCGCCAGGCGAGGAACACGCACCTCGCCCTCACGCACCGCCACCTGCGGCTCATCCGAGGCCGGCACCGCGAGCACCACATCGCGCAAGGTCGCGAGCGAGGACTCCTGATCATCCAGGTCGACCAGGACGAACCGGCCCGGGTTCTCCGACTGCGCTGACCGCACCAGGCCCCACACCGCCGCGGCCGCCAGATCAGCGACCACCTCACCCGCACCCTCGCCCGCGGCCACCCCACCCCGCGTGACGACCACCAACCGCGAACCGGCACACCGCTCATCGGCCAGCCATCCCCGCAGCAGCTCCAGCACCCCAGCTGTCACCGCATGCGTCGAGGCCACCACATCCCCTGCCCGCCTGGTCACGACCTCCGCCAGCACCACCTCCGGCACCGGCCCCGCCTCAGCCAGCGCCGACAGATCATGATGAACCGCGATCGGCCCGTCGGCCGACTCCCACATCGCCGCGAAACCCAGCGTGTCCGGCTCGAACCCCGCGAAACCGACCGTTGCCACCGGTACCGAATCGACCATGGGGAGCTCCGGCAGCGGAGTCCACTCCAACCGGAACAGCCCGTTCCCCGCCGTCGCCCGCCCCCCACCCGCGGCGACCAGTTGGTCAGGCGCGAACGGTCGTAGCACCAGCGAGCGCGCCGACAGCACCGGCTCCCCGGCGACGTCCACCGCGACCAGCGACACCGAGTCGGCAGCGGTCCGGATCAGCCGCACGTGCAGCATCGCCGCCCCGGTGGCGTGCAGGCTCACCTCTTCCCAGGAGAAGGGCAACCGCGTACCCGCCTCGGTGTCCAGCCCGGCGAAGGTCACCGCGTGCAGCGCCGCGTCCAGCAGCGCCGGATGCACTCCGAACGAACCCGCGTTCGAGGCCGCCTGCTCGGGCAGCGCGACCTCGGCGAACACCTCACCACCGGCACCGTGCCAGACCGCCCGCAACCCCTGGAACACCGGGCCATAGACGAGTAGACCTTCGGCCAGCCGGTCATAGAAACCGTCCAGTGCGATCGCGGTCGCGCCGGCCGGGGGCCATACCGCCGCGTCGAACGGCTCGGCGGCCCCGCCGCCCGTGGCGAGCGTGCCGGTCGCGTGCCGCACCCACGGCACGTCCTCCCCGGCCTGCGCCGACCGGGCGTAAATACTCACGCTCCGATGGCCCGACTCCTGGGCGGCGCCCACCGACACCTGCATCGCGACGACGTCCTGCTCACCCAGCACCAAGGGAGTGACCAGGGTCAGCTCCTCGACCAGGTTGCAACCGACCTGGTCACCGGCTCGGATCGCCAGCTCAAGGAACCCGGTCCCCGGGAAGAACACCATCCCGGCCACCGCGTGATCGGCCAGCCAGGGATGCGAGGCCAGCGACAGGCGGCCGGTGAGCAGCACCCCGTCGGAATCGGCGAGCCCGACTGCCGCGCCAAGCAGCGGGTGCCCGGCGGCGGCCAGACCCGCCGCCGCCACGTTCCCCGTACCGGAGCCGGTGCTCTCAGGCCAGAACCGCTGGTGCTCGAAGGGGTAGGTGGGCAGGTCGACCCGGCGCCCGCCCGGCAGCACCGTCCGCCAGTCGACCGGTACCCCGTGCACGTGCAGCTCGGCCAGCGCCGTCATCACCGCCATCCGCTCGTCCCGATCCCCGCGCAGCATCGGCACCAGCACCACGCCTGTGTCGTACTCATCCACGTCACGGTCGGCGTCCAGAGTGCCGGCGGCCATGGCGGTGAGAACTCCGTCGGGGCCGAGTTCCAGATAGGTTCGCACGCCCCGCGCGTGCAGGGCGCGGACCCCGTCGGCGAAGCGGACCGTGCCACGGACCTGGTCCACCCAATAGTCCGGCGAGCACACCTGCTCGGCCGAGGCCACCTCCCCGGTCAGGGTGGACACGATCGGGATCCTCGGCGGGCCGTAGGTGAGCCTGCTCGCCAGGGCACGGAAGCTCTCCAGCATCGGCTCCATCAACGGCGAATGGAACGCGTGCGACACCCGCAACCGCTTCGCCCGAACCCCCCGCTCCTCCAGAGCGGCGGCCACTTCCAGCACCGCCTCCTCCACCCCGGAGACCACCACCGAGGACGGACCGTTCACCGCCGCGATCGACACCTGGTCCTCGCGCCCCGCCAGCAGCTCGGCGACCTCATCCTCCGACGCCCGCACCGACACCATCGCCCCACCGGCAGGCAGCGCCTGCATCAGCCTGGCCCGCGCCGCCACCAGCACACACGCGTCCTTCAGCGACAGCACCCCCGCCACATGCGCCGCGGTGATCTCTCCGATCGAGTGGCCGGCCAGCACGTTCGGCCGCACCCCCCACGAGGACACCAACCGGAACAGGGCGGTCTCCACCGCGAACAGCGCGGGCTGCGCCCACCCCGTCTGATCCAGCGCCTCCGCCTCCGCCTTGGCCGACCCCGGCTCGGCGAACAACACCTCACGCAACGACCCGCCAAGCAGCGGGTCCAGCTCCGCGATCACCTCGTCCAACGCCGTCGCGAACACCGGGAAACGGCCGTACAGCTCCCGGCCCATCCCCGCCCGCTGGCTACCCTGACCGGTGAACAACACCGCGAGCTGCTGCGTCGCGGCCACCCCGCACACCACACCCGCGCCCGGCAGGTCCTCGGCCAGCGAACCCAGCCCGGCCAGCACCCCATCACGGCCATCGGCCAGCACCACCGCCCGATGCTCGAACGCCGACCGCATCGTGGCCAGCGAGAACGCCGTATCGACCAGCGCGGCACCGCTTTCCTCCAGGTGCGAGACCAACCGCCCGGCCTGCGCCCGCAACGCCTCCGCCGTACGGGCCGACACCAGCACCGGCACCACACCCGCGGCCGGCGCCTCGTCCGGCGCCGCCGTTCCCACCTCGATCGGCGGAGCCTCCGGCCCCTGCTCCAGGATCACGTGCGCGTTGGTGCCACTGATCCCGAACGACGACACCCCCGCCCGACGCGGACGACCGTTCCTCGGCCACTCCGTCGCCTCGGTCAGCAACTCCACCGCACCCGACGCCCAGTCCACATGCGACGACGGCTCATCCACATGCAACGTCCGAGGCAGCACCCCATGCCGCATCGCCATGACCATCTTGATCACACCGGCCACACCGGCCGCCGCCTGGGTGTGACCGAGGTTCGACTTGATCGACCCCAGCAGCAGCGGACGGCCCTCGTCCCGGTCCTGGCCGTACGTCGCCAGCAGCGCCTGCGCCTCGATCGGGTCACCCAGGACCGTCCCCGTACCGTGCGCCTCCACCGCGTCCACCTCGGATACCGAGAGCCCCGCGCCGGCCAAAGCCTGGCGGATCACCCGCTGCTGCGACGGACCGTTCGGCGCCGTCAACCCGTTCGACGCACCGTCCTGGTTCACCGCGGACCCGCGCAGAACCGCCAGGACCTGGTGACCGTTGCGCTGAGCGTCCGACAACCGCTCCAGCACCAGCATGCCCACACCCTCGGACCAGCTGGTGCCGTCCGCCTCGTCGGAGAACGCCTTGCACCGCCCGTCGGGCGCCATTCCGCCCTGCGCGCTGAAACCGACGAACACCATCGGCGACGTCATCACCGTGATACCACCGGCCAGGGCCAGCGAGCACTCCCCCTGCCGCAGCGCCTGCGCCGCGAGATGCAACGTCACCAGCGAGGACGAGCAGGCGGTGTCCACCGTCACCGCCGGACCCTCCAGCCCCAGCGTGTAGGACAGGCGACCCGACAGCACACTGGCCGCCAGACCTGTGACGCCATGGCCCTGCGTGTCCATCTGATTACTCATGATCAGATTCATGTAGTCCTGGCCGTTGGTGCCCACGAACACCCCGGTGTGGCTGCCCTTCAGCGAGACCGGGTCGATCCCCGCCCGCTCGACCGCCTCCCAGGACGTCTCCAGCAGCAGCCGCTGCTGCGGGTCCATCGCCAGCGCCTCACGCGGCGAGATCCCGAAGAACCCGGCATCAAACCCCGCCGCATCCGCAAGGAACCCGCCCTGGGTCTCCCCGTCGAATCCCAGCCCTGACCACATCCCCTGATCCCAGCCTCGATCGGTGGGGAACGAGGAGATCGCGTCCCCACCATCGGCCAGCAACCGCCACAGATCCTCTGGAGAGCCGACCCCACCTGGAAAGCGGCACGACATCGACACGATGGCGATCGGCTCGCGCTTGCCCGACTCCACCTCTTCGAGCCGCCGCCGAGTCTCGTGCAGGTCGGTGGCGACCGACTTGAGGTACTCGACGAGCTTCAGGTCTTCCGACATGGGAGAAGCCCTCCAGGGTGTTCGCGCACGAGCCGGGAGATCACAGGTCTTTGAGGCGGCCCAGTTCGCTTTCGATGAAGCCAAGGATGTCCTTGGTACTCGCCGATTCGAGCATGTCGGTGACAGCGATTTCACTAGTTTCCGTGCCGCTCTCGCTCATCTTCGCCAGCAGCTGCCGCAACCGGGTGACGATGCCGTTCCTGGCGAGCTCGTCGAGCGCGGTATCGGAAAGAGCGGTCTCGAACCGGTTGAGATCGGCCAGTAGTGACAGCTCCGTGGCCTTGCTCTCTCCCGGAGCGATTTCCGCCAGGAGGTGTTCGGCGAGGATGGCGGGGGTGGGGTAGTCGAAGACGAGGGTCGCCGGCAGCCGCAGCCCCGTCGCCGCGTTGAGCCGGTTGCGCAGTTCCACCGTGGTGAGGGAGTCGAAGCCCAGCTCGCGGAACTCCCGTCCCGCCTGGATCGCGTCCATCGACGCGTGCCCCAGCACCACTGCGGCCTGTGCCCGCACCAGTTCGAGCACCAGCTGAATCTGCTCGGCCTGCTCCAGCCCCGCCAGCCGCTCGACGACATCGGCGACACCGCCCGTCTGGGTGGCGACCGCCGACCGGCGGCCCGCGCGCACCAGCCCTCGCAGCAGGTGCGGCACCTCGGGAACCGTCCGCAACACCGACAGGTCCAGCGGCACCGCCACCACCATCGGACGGTCCGACGCGGCGGCCGTCTCGAACATCGCCAGCCCCTGCTCGGCCGACAGCGGAGGCATTCCTGTCCGGTTGATCCGCCGCATCTCGATCTCACTCAGTGTGCCGGTCATCCCCGCGTCCTGCGCCCAGGCCCCCCAGGCCAGCGACAACGCCGCCAGCCCCTTGGCCTGGCGCGCCTCCGCCAGCGCGTCCAAGAAGGTGTTCGCCGCCGCGTAGTTACCCTGCCCTGGAGCTCCCACGACACCTGCCATCGAGGAGAACAGCACGAACGCCGCGAGATCCAGGTCCTGGGTGAGCTCGTGCAGATGCCAGGCCGCGTCCACCTTCGGCCGCAGCACCGCCTCCAGGCCTTCCACCGTCAGCGAAGGAATCGTGCCGTCGGCCAGCACACCGGCGGTGTGAACCACCGCCGTCAGCGGATGATCGGCATCCACCCCGGCCAGCAGCCCCGCCACCTGCTCCCGATCGGACACATCACACGCGACGATCTCGACCTCCGCACCGTGCGCGATCAGCTCCGCCCGCAACTCCACCGCGCCGGGCGCGTCCAGGCCCCGCCGGCTGGTCAGCAGCAGACGCCGCACCCCCCGCTCGGCCACCACATGCCGCGCGAACAACCCGCCCAGACCACCGGTCCCACCGGTGATCAACACCGTCCCCTCCGGATCCCAGACCCGGCCACCGTCATCGGCGAGGTCGGATCCCGGCGTCACCCGCGCCAGGCGCGGCACCCACACCTCACCATCGCGCACCGCCACCTGCGGCTCGCCCGAGGCCGGAACCTCGGACAGGATGTCAGACAAGATCGCGAACGAGGTCTCCCGGTCATCCACGTCGAGCAGGACGAACCGGCCGGGGTTCTCCGCCTGGGCGCTACGAACCAGACCCCCCACCGCCGCACCCGCCAGATCGGTAGCCGCCTCCTCGTCGCCCACCGCGACCGCGCCCCGGGTGAGGACCACCAGACGGGAATCGGCGAACCGGTCGTCGGCGAGCCATTCCTGCAGCAGGTTCAGGACGTGCGCGGTGAGCGCGTGCGCCGACTCCACCACCCCGCCCTCCGGATCCGAAAGCGCCTCCATCATCACAACGGCCGGCACCGCTCCCGCTTCCGCCAGCGACGACAGCTCCGCGTGCACCGGCACCAGAAGGCCACCCGCCTCCCCGGCCACTTGCGACGCCGAAGCGACACCCGACCTGTCCGCCCCCAGCACCGCCACCGGAGTCGACGGCACCTGACCCGCCTGCGCCACACCCCCCATCGACACCCACTCAACCCCGAACAACAGCCTCCCCCCCGCACTCGCACCATCGGAGAGCGCCAACCGCTCAGCGGAAACCGGCCGCACCACGACCGACCGCGCCGCCACCACCGCCTCCCCGGCCGCGTCCACCACACTCAACGACACCGCGTCCTCACCCACCTTCACCAACCGCACCCGCACCACCGACGCCCCGACCGCCCGAAGGCACACCCCACCCCAGGAGAACGCCGACAGACCACCACCGGAACCACCCAGCCCCGCGAACGCCACCCCATGCAACGCCGCATCCAGCAACGCCGGATGCACCCCGAACGCCTCCGCCCCCGAAACCGCCTGCTCGGGCAACGCCACCTCGGCGAACACCTCACCATCAGCACCCCGCCACGCCGCCCGCAACCCCTGGAACACCGGACCGTAGACGAACCCGTCCTCGGCCAACTCCTCGTACAGCCCCTCCAGCGCGATCACGGACGCCCCGGCCGGCGGCCACACCGCCACGTCGAACGGCGCGACCTCCGCGACACCGGTCGCGAGCGTGCCGGTCGCGTACCGCACCCACGGCTGAGCGTCATCGGCCGCGACCGGACGACCGTACACACTCACCGTCCGGCGCCCCGACTCCTCCGCGGCCCCCACCCACACCTGCACCGCGACCGCGTCAGCCGCACCCAGCACCAATGGCGCGTCCAGGACCAGCTCCTCCACCAGGTCGCAACCGACCTGGTCACCGGCCCGGATCGCCATCTCCACGAACGCCGAACCCGGCACCACCGCCGAACCCGCCACCACGTGATCGGCCAGCCACGCATGCGACGCGAGCGACAGGCGCCCCGTCAACAACGCCCCATCCGAATCCGCCAGCCCCACGGCCGCACCCAGCAGCGGATGCCCCGTGGACGCGAGCCCCGCGGCCGCCACGTTCCCCACGCGAGGACCGGAGGTCTCGGGCCAGTACCGCCGATGCTCGAAGGGATAGGTGGGCAGGTCGACCCGGCGTCCACCCGGCATTACCGCCCGCCAGTCGACCGGAACCCCGTTCGCGTGCAGCTCGGCCAGCGCCGCCAACACCGCCAGGTGCTCATCACGATCCCTGCGCAGCGCCGGTACCAGCACCGCGTCAGCGCCGTACGCGTCCGCCTCCAGCGTGCCGGCGGCCATGGCGGTCAGCACGCCGTCGGGGCCGAGCTCCAGATAGGCCCGCACGCCCTGGGAGTGCAGGGTGCGGACGCCGTCGGCGAAGCGGACCGCGCCTCGGACCTGCTCCACCCAGTAGTCCGGCGAGCCCAGCTGCTCGGCCGTCGCCTGCTCCCCGGTGAGGGTGGACACGATCGGGATCCTCGGCGGGCCGTAGGTGAGCCTGCTCGCCAGGGCACGGAAGTCCGCCAGCATCGGGTCCATCAGCGGCGAGTGGAAGGCGTGCGACACCCGCAACCGCCGCGTCCGAACCCCACGCTCCTCCAGAGCCGCGGCCACTTCCAGCACCGCCTCCTCCACCCCGGAGACCACCACCGAGGACGGACCGTTCACCGCCGCGATCGACACCTCGTTCTCGCGTCCGGCCAGCAGCTCTGCGACCCCCTCCTCAGAGGTCCGCACCGACACCATCGCCCCACCTTGCGGCAGCGCCTGCATCAACCGCGCCCGACCCGCCACCAACGCGCACGCGTCACTCAGCGACAACACCCCCGCCACATGCGCCGCCGTGATCTCCCCGACCGAGTGGCCGGCCAGCACGTCCGGCCGCACCCCCCACGAGGACACCAACCGGAACAGCGCCGTCTCCACCGCGAACAGCGCCGGCTGCGCCCACCCGGTCCGATCCAGCGCCTCCGCCCCGGCCGACCCCGGCTCGGCGAACAGCACCTCCCGCAGCGACCCCTCCAGCAGCGGGTCCAGCTCCGCGAGCACCTCGTCCAACGCCGTCGCGAACACCGGGAAACGGCCGTACAGCTCCCGGCCCATCCCGGCCCGCTGGCTGCCCTGACCGGTGAACAACACCGCGAGCCTCGGCTCCGCCGCCACCCCGCGCACCACACCCGCGCTCGAACGGTCCTCGGCCAGAGCCTCCAGCCCGGCCAGCGCACCGTCACGGTCGGCGGCCAGCACCACCGCCCGATGCTCGAACGCCGACCGCATCGTGGCCAGCGAGAACGCAACATCGACCAGCGCGGCACCGCTTTCCTCCAGGTGCGAGACCAACCGCCCGGCCTGCGCCCGCAACGCCTCCGCCGTACGGGCCGACACCAGCACCGGCACCACACCCGCGGCCGGCGCCTCGTCCGGCGCCGCCGTTCCCGCCTCGATCGGCGGAGCCTCCGGCCCCTGCTCCAGGATCACGTGCGCGTTGGTGCCACTGATGCCGAACGACGACACCCCCGCCCGACGCGGACGACCGTTCCTCGGCCACTCCGTCGCCTCGGTCAGCAACTCCACCGCACCCGACGCCCAGTCCACATGCGACGACGGCGCGTCCACATGCAACGTCCGAGGCAGCACCCCATGCCGCATCGCCATGACCATCTTGATCACACCGGCCACACCGGCCGCCGCCTGGGTGTGACCGATGTTCGACTTGACGGCCCCGAGCAGAAGCGGCCGTTCCTCGTTCCGCTCCTGACCGTAGGTGGCCAGCAGTGCCTGTGCCTCGATCGGGTCACCCAGCCGGGTGCCGGTACCGTGCGCCTCCACCGCGTCAACCTCGACCGGCGACAAACCGGCGCCGGCCAGCGCCTGGCGGATCACCCGCTGCTGAGACGGACCGTTCGGCGCCGTCAGACCATTGGACGCACCGTCCTGGTTCACCGCGGACCCACGCACGACCGCGAGCACCTCGTGGCCGTTGCGGCGCGCGTCCGACAGCCGTTCCAGCATCAGCACGCCGATGCCCTCGCCCCAGCTGGTGCCGTCCGCGGCGTCGGAGAACGCCTTGCACCGGCCGTCAGGCGACAGCCCACCCTGCGCGCTGAAACCGATGAATCCCAGCGAGGTGGTCATCACGGTCACTCCACCGGCCAGCGCGAGATCACACTCACCCGAACGCAGCGCCTGCGCCGCCATGTGCAACGCCACCAGCGACGACGAGCAGGCGGTGTCCACCGTCACCGCCGGACCCTCCAGCCCCAGCGTGTAGGACAGGCGACCCGACAGCACACTGGCCGCCAGACCCGTGACGCCATGACCTCCCACATCCGCCTGGGCACTCACGATCAGGCTCGCGTAATCCTGGCCGCTGGTACCCACGAAAACGCCGGTCGAGCTGCCCTTCAGCGAGGCCGGGTCGATCCCCGCCCGCTCGACCGCCTCCCAGGACGTCTCCAGCAGCAGCCGCTGCTGCGGGTCCATCGCCAGCGCCTCACGCGGCGAGATCCGGAAGAAGCCCGCGTCAAATCCCACCGCGTCCGCCAGGAACCCGCCCTGGACATTGAGGCTCGTCCCGGACAGCATCCCCAGATCCCAGCCCCGATCGGCCGGGACCGGCGAGATCGCGTCCTCACCGTCGACCAGCAACCGCCACAGATCCTCCGGAGAGTCCACCCCGCCGGGGAACCTGCAGCTCATGCTCACGATCACGATCGGATCGTCCGCCACCGACCCCCTCGGCCCGGCCACCACACCCGGCATGACGGCCAGGTCCTGCCGGCCCAGCAGCTCCGAGAGTACGAACTCCGCCAGCACCGTCGGTGTCGGATAGTCGAACACCAGTGTCGCGGGCAGCCGCAACCCGGTGACGGCATTGAGCCGGTTACGCAGCTCGACGGCGGTGAGGGAGTCGAAGCCCAGCTCGCGGAACTCCCGCCGCACCTGGACCGTCTCCGCCGACGCGTGCCCCAGCACCACCGCGGCCTGTGCCCGCACCAGCTCGAGTACCAGCCGCACCTGCTCGGCCTGCTCCAGCCCCGCCAGCCGCCGCACCAACTCCGCGTCCCCGCCGGCCGACGCGGAAGCGGCCAGGCGGCGGCCCGCGCGCACCAGACCTCGCAGCAGGTGCGGCACCTCGGGAACCGCCCGCAACACCGACAGATCCAGTCGGGCCACCGCCACCACCGGGCGATCCAACGCGAGGCATGTCTCGAACGCGGCCAGCCCCTGCTCGGCCGACAGCGCCGGCATCCCGGCCCGCGCCATCCGCCGCAGGTCGATCTCGCTCAACGAGCTGCTCATCCCGGTCTCCTGCGCCCACAGCGCCCAGGCCAGTGACAGACCCGAAAGACCCGCGGCACGCCGCGACTGAACCAGCGCGTCCAAGAACGTGTTCGCCGCCGCGTAGTTGCCCTGCCCGGCGTTGCCTATCACCCCGGCGAACGAGGAGAACACCACAAAGCCGGCGAGATCCATGTCCTGGGTGAGCTCGTGCAGATGCCAGGCGGCGTCCGCCTTGGGACGCAGCACCGCCTCCAGGCCCTCCGCCGTCAGCGAAGGAATCGTGCCGTCGGCCAGCACACCGGCGGTGTGAACCACCGCGGTCAGCGGATGATCGGCATCCACCCCGGCCAGCAGCCCCGCCACCTGCTCCCGATCGGACACATCACACGCGACGATCTCGACCTCCGCACCGTGCGCGATCAGCTCCGCCCGCAACTCCACCGCGCCGGGCGCGTCCAGGCCCCGCCGGCTGGTCAGCAGCAGACGCCGCACCCCCCGCTCGGCCACCACATGCCGCGCGAACAACCCGCCCAGACCACCGGTCCCACCGGTGATCAACACCGTCCCCTCCGGATCCCAGACCCGGCCACCGTCATCGGCGATGACATCATCGGTGACATCCGCGGAGGTATCGGAGGCGGCATCGCGCACGATCGCCCGTACCAGCCGCGGCACCAACATCTCGCCCCCACGGACCGCCACCTGCGGCTCACCCGACACCAGCACCGAAGCCAGCATCGAGGCCACTACCGTGGCCGCCGGCACCGACCGGCCCAGCTCCACACCATCGCCGCCGTCACGGCGGGCGACCGAGTGCCCGCCGGCCACATCCACGTCGACCAGGACGAACCGGCCCGGATTCTCCGACTGCGCGCTACGAACCAGCCCCCCCACCGCCGCAGCCGCCAGATCAGTGACCGTCTCACCATCGTCCGCCGCGACCGCACCCCGAGTGACGACGACCAGACGGGAATCAGCCAACCGGTCATCGGCCAGCCACCCCTGCAACAGGCCCAGAACGCGAGTGGTCAAGGTATGCGCCGACTCCACCACACCCGCGGCAGGATCCGACACCACCTGTGCCACCACCACACCCGGTACCGGACCCGCCTCCACCAGCGACACCAGATCCGCATACACCGGCGCAGGCTCCCCGACCACCTCCCCAACAGCCTCAAATGCCGCCGCGACCCCCAACGCGTCCACGCCCAGCACCGCTACCGGCACCGGCTCAACCACCGGCAGACCACCCACCGCAACCCATTCCACCCCGAACAACGCATCCCGCCCAGCAGCACGACCAGCGGAAACAACCGCGAGCCAGTCAGCCGGAACCGGTCGCACCACCACCGACCCCGCCGAGACCACCGGCGCACCCGCCCCATCCACCGCCGTCAGCGACACCGAATCGCCCCCCGACCGCACCAACCGCACCCGCAACACCGAAGCACCGGACGCGTGCAGGCACACCTCAGCCCACGACAACGGCACCCGGCCACGATCCACCGCATCCAGCCCGGCGAAACCCACCGCATGCATCGCCGCGTCCAGCAGCGCCGGATGCAACCCGAACGCACCCGCCCCGCTGACCTGCTCGGGCAGACTCACCTCAGCGAAGATCTCACCCTCAGAACCCCGCCAAGCCGCCCGCAACCCCTGGAACGCCGGACCGTACCCCAAGCCCTCCTCCGCCAACTCCTCATACAGCCCGTCCAGCTCGATCATGAACGCGCCGGCCGGCGGCCACACCGCCACATCGAACGGCTCGGCAGGCGAAGCACCCGTGGTGAGAACGCCGGTCGCGTGCCGCACCCAGGGCTGGTCCAGCGCGTCAGCCGACCGGGCGTAGATCGTCAGGTTCCTGCGGCCTGTCTCGTCGGGTGCGCTCACCACCACCTGGACTGTGACGGCATCGTCCGCACCGAGCACCAGCGGGGCGGCCAGGGTGAGTTCTTCCACCCGGTCGCAGCCGACCTGGTCCGCCGCCCGGATCGCCAGCTCAAGGAACCCGGTGCCGGCGAACAGCGCCGTACCGGCCACCGCGTGATCGGCGAGCCACGAATGCGACGCGAGCGACAGACGCCCGGTCAGCAGCACACCGTCCGAGTCGGCCAACCCCACCGCCGCCCCCAGCAACGGATGCCCCGTCGCCGCCTGCCCCAGCGCACGAGCGTCACCACCCTGCCTCGGACCCGGCCAGAACCTCTGACGCTGGAAGGCATACGTCGGCAGGTCGACCCGTCGACCGCCGGTCAGCACCTGCCGCCAGTCCACCTTCACCCCACGGACGAACAGCTCGGCCGCCGAGACCAGCACCCGCTCCAAACCACC
>NZ_JBFAQY010000056.1:0-33131 GCF_040678965.1 Streptosporangium sp. NPDC049248 | reverse complement strand
TTGCGCGAGACCATTGTGGAGGCGTTGGCGGGTATCGTCCCGAGGCCGGGTGAGGTGGCGTTCTACTCCACCGTCGAAGGCATCGAAGGCATCGAAGGCATCGAAGGCATCGAAGGCATCGAAGGCATCGAAGGCATCGAGAGCCAGGGTGCCGGGCGGCCGTTGGACACCACCGGGTTGGACGGCGAGTACTGGTATCGCAACCTGCGTAACAGTGTGCGTTTCGACGAGACGGTGCAGAGCCTGCTCGGTCAGGACCATCGGGTGTTCGTCGAGGTGAGTCCGCACCCGATTTTGGTGCCGGCGTTCTCGGCCAGGGTCGAGGCGCATGAGGTGCCCGCGATCGCGGTGGGGAGCCTGCGTAAGGACCGTCCCGAGGTGACGGCGTTGGCCACGGCGGTGGCGACGTTGCACGCCCATGGTCTGAGCCCGGACTGGGGCGCGCTCTATCCGGTTCCGCCGGTCACCGGTCGGCCGGAGTTGCCGACGTATCCCTTCCAGCACCGGCCGTACTGGCTCACTTCGACGGAGAGGGCAGCCGACGTCCCATCGTACGATCTCGAATTCTGGCGCGCCGTGGAGAACGACGATCCGGGAGAGGTGGCCTCCCTGTTGAACATCGTCGATGACGAGCGGATCGCCTCCCTGAGGCCCCTGCTCAAGGATCTCGGGGAGTGGCGTCTCGGGAGAAAGGATCGTGCGGTCACGGGGGATTGGCACTACCAGCTCACGTGGCGGCGGCTGGAACGAGAAGTGCCGCGACTGTCCGGTACCTGGCTGGTCGTCACAACGCCCGGACAAGCCGACATGGGCCAGGTATCGGCGACTTCCGGCGCGATGACCGAGCAGGGGGCGAAGGTCGTCACCCTCGTGGTCGCCGACACCGTCTCCCGGGAGGAGCTGACCCGGCACGTTCACGACATGGTCGGATCGCTCTCTCCATCGGGCGCGGATTCAGGCGTCGACGACCGATCCGGCGAAGGTAGGTCATCCGCCTTGGCGGGGGTCGTCTCCTGGCTCGCCCTGGACCGGCGCTCTCATCCGGCGTTCCCCCAGCTGCCGGCAGGTGTGATCGGCAACCTCAAACTCGCCCAGGCCCTGGAGGGGATCGACGTTCCCCTGTGGGTCCTGACCCAGAACGCGGTGGTCACCGATCCCGACGAACCGCTGGACGATCCGATCCACGCCCTCTCCTGGGGCCTGCACCTGGTGGCACGCCAGGAGAATCCGCACGGCTGGGGAGGGCTGATCGACCTGGTCGAGCACGTCGGAGACGAGGTCGGGACACATATCTGCCAGGCACTCGGTGGCGGTGTCGACGATCAGTTCGCTGTCCGGCCGAGAGGACTGCTGCGTCGCCGGCTCAGTCGTAGTGCCGTGCCCCGAGCCTCCTCCTACGCATGGCCTTCCGACGGAACGGTGCTCATCACGGGCGGTACCGGAGAAGTAGGAAAGTCTCTCGCCAAGCGGATCGTGCACAACGGCGCCAGACACCTGCTTCTGCTGAGCCGCAGCGGGCCGGAAGCACCGGGCGCCGCACAGTTGGTCGACGAAGTGCGTGCACTGGGCGCCGAGATCCGGATCGTCGCCTGCGACATCGCGGATCGTTCCGCTCTGGCGGGGGTGCTCGCCGACATCGACCCCGGTCAGCCGCTGCGGACAGTCATTCACATGGCCGGTACGTTCGACGACGCCACGCTGTCCGACCTCACAGCAGAACGACTGGAGAACGCTCTGCGGGCGAAGGTCGACGGTGCGCTGAACCTCCATGAGCTGACGAAATCCAGTGACCTCTCAGAGTTCATCCTGTTTTCGTCCACGGCCGTCATCCTGGGAGGAAAGGGGTTCGCGAGTTACGCGGCTGCGAACGCCTTCCTGGACTACCTCGCACACCAGCGTCGTGCCCAAGGTCTTCCCGCCCACTCGATCGCGTGGGGGATCTGGGAGGGCAGGGACCACACCTTCCCTCATCACGGTCTGAGAAGAATGCAGACGCAGCGGGCTCTGGCCGAGCTTGAGCAGGTGCTGACCGAGGACCGGCCGACCGCTGTCATCGCCAGCTTCGACTGGGGCAACTTCTACCCGCTCTACACCGCCTATCGTCCGTGCTCCCTGTTCGATGAGATCCCGGAAGTCGCGCGCATCCGCCAAAGCCCGGCCGTCTCCTCCGGGTCCGGCGACGCGTTGGCGGTGCGACTGGCGGAACTACCCCCGGAACGACAGCGCCACCACCTCCTGGGCGTCGTCCAGACCACCGTCGCCACCGTGCTCGGCCACAGTGACTCCGACGGAATACCGCTCGAACACTCCTTCAAGGATCTCGGCCTGGACTCGCTGACCGCTCTCGAACTTCGTAAGCACCTCAAGCGGGTCATCGGCCTGGAGCTTCCAGCCACCCTCATCTACGACTATCCGACCTCGCGGGCCCTCGCCGCCTACATTCACCGGGAGCTCTGCCCAGACGACAGCGGCAAGGACGCCGGCCCGATCCTCTCGCTTCTCAGGCAGGCGATATCACTCGGCAAGCCTGAGGAAGGAGCAGATCTACTGCTGACCGCGTCGCGGCTGCGCCCGTCATTCGACGTGGCACGACCGCTGCCCTCGACTTCGCTGTCCCAGGGGTCCGTACGACCGGCGCTGGTGTGCCTCTCGTCGGGTGAGTCCGAATATCTCAAATTCGCGAGAGCGCTCGAAGGAATTCGCGACGTCTCCGCGATCACCCTGCCCGGGTTCTCCAGCGGAGAGCTTCCCGCGAACGTGGCGGTCATGGCCGAGAGCGTGATCAGGGCACTTCCGGAGTCCCCGCACGGGAAGCCGGTCGTACTGGTCGGCAACTCGCTGACGTGTCTTCCGGTGTGCGCGACAGCACTGGCACTGGAGCGGCTGAACTCGCCGCTCGCGGGTGTGGTGCTGATCGATCCCCCTGGGAACGCGGCGAACGGACACCGCGACGAACTCTCCGTTCTGCTGCGGAGAATGGCAGGCAGGGAGGGGCCCGACGTCCCTTCCGACGAGCGACTCACCGCGACCGCCTGGTACGGCGAACTCTTCCACCGCTGGGAACCCGCGGAGATCGAAACCCCGATCCTCCTCGTCCGGCCAGGTCACGCAGGCTCTTCCTCGCGGTTCCCGATCGCGTCCGTGGAAGTCCCGAAGGTGGTGACCGTTCCCGCCGAGACCGACGTACTCGAAGAACACTCCGCGCTCATCGGCCTGACCGTGAGTAACTGGCTGATGGATCTGGCGCGGAGCACGGCCAATGAAACAGGTGGGAACATTGCTCTGGGATAGCGTCTTCATCTCCGGCACAGGGAGATTCCTGCCGCCCCGGGTGAACGTCGAGGACGTGCTGAGCGACTGCGCCATCAGTGCGAATCCGACCAGCCTCAAGCTGTCCGACTGGGCCTCCCTCACCATTTCGCGGGACCACTCGGCAGCGGAGATGGCGGGGATGGCGGCGGTTGACGCGATGAAGAACTCGGGATGCGGCGCCGATGACATCGCGTCGCTCGTCTACGCCTGTTTGGATGATCAGGAACACTTCGCGCCTGTCTGTCACGTGCAACGGGTCCTCGGCGTGCCCGAAGCGCTGGCCTTCGAACTGGGGGCGGCGAGCAACGGGGGAGCGACAGGTCTCGTCGTCGCGGCGAGCTTGCTGAGATCCGACCCTTCCGCCGGCGCCGCGATGGTCACCGCGGCCGGTCGCTACCACGCGGGCAGGTTGGGGCGATGGCAGGAATCGCTGGGCGTCTTCCTTTCGGATGGTTCCGCCGCGGCGGTTCTGTCCCGCGAGGGCGGGTACGCCCGGCTGATAGCCAGTTCTCACACCTCCGCCTCTGAGCTTGAGTCGCTCGTCGCGGTCCGGGGAGATCTGGATGACGGGAATATCATGCTGGCCCAGAAGACCAGTCTCGGGCCCTACCTTCCCATCATCCGAGATGCCGGCATGAAAACAGTGAAGCAGGTGCTGGAGGAGTCGGGAGTCGAGTTGCCGGAGGTGGCGAAGGTCGCGGTGACCGGGGTCGGCCTCGCCCAGCTCTCCGCCCTGATCCTGGAACCCCTGGACATCGCGCCGAGTCGTACCACGTGGGATTTCCTACGAGAAACCGGCCACGTCGGTCCCTCTGACGCGCTCCTTGGTATCGATCACCTTCTCCGCGGTGGACAACTCCAAAGGGGGGAGAAGATTCTCGTTGTCGGCATGGGAATAGGCTTCCGATTCACCACTTTGCTCCTTGAAGTCTGCGACCCGCCCGTTCCGAAGTAGTCCAGAGCCGGCGACAGCCCGCGGTTCCGCGCCGTCCCGGCCCCCGGCGCGGGCCGCCTTGCCCGTCGGACGCCCGCGCCCCCTCCCGGGGCGCGGTGGCCGCCGGCAAGACGTACTCCTCCCGCGGCGACCGCGTCCACCCGCGCCGACGCCGGATCAAAGAACGGGGCGGCTCCTTTCCACGGTGTGCCGACTGATGTCAGGCGGCGGGAAAGTCGGTGCCGGGCGCGCTGAGCGCGGTGGCGTCGAGGTTCGACCGGAGAGCCTCGACCTTGGCGGTGGCGTAGGAGTGGGCGTCCGAGCCGAGCAGCTGGCGCAGCGGGCCGTCGCCGGCCACGACCTGGCCGATGATCGCGCCGGCGCCCTTGACCGGGTCGCCGAGCTGGCTGCCCTGGAGCTTGAGGTGGTCGCCGGTCATCTCGCGGATGGCCGGGTAGTGCGCGGTCGTGCCGGCGGGCAGGGCGAGCGAGTCCTCGGTGAGGAAGGCGGTGCGGAAGTAGCCGGGTTCGACGATGGTGACCTTGACACCGAAGTCCGCCACCTCGGCCGCGAGGGCCTCGCTCAGCCCCTCCAGCGCGAACTTTCCCGCGCAGTACAGTGCCCAGCCCGGAACGGCGGTCAGGCCGAGAACCGACGACACGTTGATGACATGGCCGCTGCGCTGCTCGCGGAGGATGGGCAGCGTGGCACGGAGCACGTTCCACACGCCGACGACCTGGACGTCGAGCATGTCGCGTACGTCGCGGTCGCCGGTCTCCTCCACCGCGGCCAGGAATCCGTAGCCCGCGTTGTTGACGACGCAGTCCAGGCCGCCGAAACGCTCGGTGGTCTCAAGCACGGCCTGCCTGACCGCCGCCTCGTCCCGCAGGTCGACGGTGAGCGGGAGGAGACGTGACGTGTCGGCCCGGTCACCGAGCGCCGCGAGCAGCCGCTCGGAAGAGCGCGTCGTCGCGGCGACGCTGTCACCGCGCTCCAGCAACTGCGCGAGTCGGCCTCCCCCCGGATGGCCGCGTCCGCCGGGTGCCGGGCCTGCGCCGCGAGGAAGTCGCCCTCTTGGCCGGAGTATCGACCGACTACTACGCACGCCTCGAACAGGGGTGTCCCATCAACCCGTCGCCCGCCGTCGTCGAAGCCCTCTGCCGCGCCCTCGGGCTCGACGTCGCAGGACGCGCACACTGGACCCTCACCGGCTCCGGCACCGAACACGAGCGCCAACGCCGGCACGATCGCGCCCAGGAACAGTGACCATGACCATCAAAGATCCTGCGCGTCAGTGGCACCGTTCGAGCCGAGCGGGAGAACGATCACTCTGACGTTGGTTTCTCGGTGGAGGGGCTGTCCACGGTCTCGAATGTGGCGACGGTGTGGAGATATGGGGCAGGTAGCGTGCAAACCCTCGTACGGGTGAGGCATCGCTCCTACCGTCGCGAGGTATGCGGACAGTGGATGTACTGGTCGTGGGTGCGGGCCTGGCCGGTCTGCGCACCGCCCGCCTGCTCGCGCGACGGGAACTGAACGTGCTGGTGGTCGACCGTCGCAGGTCGCTGTCGACGGGCATCCGCACGACAGGGATCTTCGTGCGCCGTACCCTCGATGACTTCGACGTGCCGGATCACCTGCTCGGGCCGGGAGTCCGGGAGGTGCTGCTGTATCCGCCGTCGCGGCGGGCGCCGATCCGGCTCACCAGCGACCGGGACGAGTACCGTGTGGCCGACATGGCGGCCGTCTACCGGCACGCGCGGCGTGCCGCGGAGTCGGCCGGGGCGCGGGTCCTTCTGGGTGTGCGGTATGTCGAGGCGTCGAGGGGTTTTGTGCGGTTCGCGGGTGCGGAACCGGTGATGGCCCGGTTCGTCGTCGGCGCGGACGGCGCCCGCTCCCGGGTGGCCCGTGATCTCGGGCTTGATGTCAACCGGCGCTTCCTCGTCGGTGCCGAGATCGTCCATCCGGTCGCGTCGGGCACGACCACTCCGGCGTTCCACTGCGTGCTGGACCCCCGGGTCGCTCCGGGGTATCTGGGATGGGTCATCGACGACGGCCGGCATGCGCATGTCGGCGTCGCGGGTTATCCGAACGCGATGCGTGCCGGTATCCGCCACCTGCTGGACGCCTTCGCCGCGGATGCGCCCGGCAGGACGCCGCCGGCCGGTCCGGTCGAGCGTCGAGGTGGTCCGATCCCGGTCGGCGGTGTGCTGCGACGGTTGGCATGCCCTGCCGGGTTGCTCGTCGGGGACGCGGCGGGCGCGGTGTCGCCGTTGACGGCCGGCGGGCTGGACCCTTGTTTGCGCATGTCCGAACTGGCCGCGGCGGTTACCGCCGGCTACCTGCGTACCGGCGACCAGCGTGTGCTGAGCCGCTACGACGGGGACGCGTTGCGGGCCCGGTTCCGAGGCCGGCTGTTGCTGCGCCGGGTGTTCGCCGGCATCCGATCCCCTGCCGCGGCGGAGGCGGCGGTGAGCGTGCTGCGCGGTCGTGCCGGTCGTGCCCTGGCGGCGCGGATCCTGTTCGGCGACGGCTCGTTTCCCGAGGTCGGCCCACGGCTCGCGGACCTGGCGATCGACCGCCCCCGCCGGTAACACCGACCGCCTCTCATGGTCCGCGGGACAGGTCCTAGGGTAGGGGAATGCCGCTCGTGCCCCACCGCGTCCTCTCATGATCAGGGAGACCCGCGTGCTGCCCGCCCTCGCGGCGGGACCGGTCGAGGTGCCGTTCGTGATCCTGGGCTGGAGCGAGACCATCGCCCACGACACCACCTGGAACGAGCACTCCCACCCCTTCCACGAACTGCTCTGGAACGAGCGGGGCGCGTCCACGGCCGTGGTGGGGGCGCGGGTCTGGACGGTCACCCCCGCCCTGGGCCTGTGGATGCCCGCGGGCACGTTGCACTCCGGCTCGGCGATCGCCGGCACCTGGTGTCGCGCCAACTTCTTCGGCTTCGGCACCACGACCTCGATCTTCCCCACGCCCGTCGGCGTGGAGATCACCCCGCTGCTCCGGTTGCTGCTGGAGCGGCTCGCCGACACGGAGTTGTCCTCCGGCTCGCGGTCGGTGACCGAGGCGATGGTGCTCGACGTGCTCACCCCCTCCTCGCGCGAACTGCTCCTGCACATGCCCACCTCCGATCTGCTGCGCCCGATCGCCGACGCGCTCCGGGACGATCCGGGCGATCCTCGGACGCTGGCGGACTGGGCGTCCATCCTGGGCGTGAGCCCCCGCACGATCACCCGTGCCTTCAACGCGGAGACGGGCACCAGCTTCGCGCGCTGGATCGCGGCGGTGCGCGCTCAGCACGCGGTCGCGCTGCTCACCCAGGGATGGGAGGTCGACGTCGTGGCGGAGGAGGTCGGCTACCGTTCGGCGAGCGCGTTCGGCGCGGCCTTCCGGCGGACGACCGGGCTGACACCGGGGGCGTTCCGAGCGCGTTGAGACTCCGGGACGCCGAAGGCCGCCTTCCACGCGCGGCGCGGGTCTCGCGGACGTGTCGTGTCCTCGGGCGGACACCGCCTGAGGGGCCGTCGCCCGGTCTCCGTGTCCCGATCTCAACAACAGGTGTCTCAAAAGGGCTATTGCGACAAGTCGGTCATTTCTCCTAAGGTTCCAAACAAGGCAAGGCTTACCTAACTAGGTCGAGAGCTTGCGGTAGCACGGTGTACCGCTCCACGAACGCAGGACCGCGATCCAGACGTGTGAGGGCCGGCACCAGCGGAATTCTGAGAGTGGAGTACGGATTGAAGCGCCCATATAGCCTTCGCATCCTCGCCGTGACGGCCATCCTGCTGGGCATCGCGGGCTGCGGAGGCTCGCCGGAGACCAAGAACGAGAGTGCGAGCAGCACCCCGAGCAGCAGCCCGAGCGCCTTCCCCATGACGGTCGAGCACGCGCTGGGGAAGATCACCATCCCGGCGAAGCCGGAGCGGGTGGCCACGGTCAACTGGGCCAACCACGAAGCGCCGCTGGCCCTCGGCGTCGTCCCGGTCGGCATGGCCGCCGCGAACTTCGGCGACGACGACGGCGACGGTCTCCTGCCCTGGGTGAAGAAGCGCCTGGAGGAACTCAACGCCCAGACGCCCGTTCTGTTCGACGAGACCGACGGCATCGACTTCGAGGCCGTCGCCGACACGAAGCCGGACGTCATTCTGGCCGCCTACTCGGGCCTGACCAAGCAGGACTACGACACCCTGAGCGAGATCGCTCCCGTGGTGGCCTACCCGGACGCCGCGTGGGCGACCCCGTGGCGCGAGATCATCCGGATGAACAGCAAGGCCATCGGGCTCGCCGACGAGGGCGAGAGGCTCATCACCGACATCGAGGGCGACATCAAAGCGGTCGTCGCGAAGTACCCGCAGCTCAAGGGCAAGTCGGCGATGTTCATGACGCACGTCGACCCCAACGATGTGAGCGAGATCGGCTTCTACACGACGCACGACACCCGCACGCTGTTCTTCGAGGACCTCGGGCTGACGATTCCGGGCAGCATCACCAAGGCGTCCGAGGGCACGGACAAGTTCGCCCTGACCCGGAGCGCGGAACAGATCGACGTGTTCGACGACGTCGACATCATCACCGGATACGGCGACGAGAAGGGCGAGCTGCTCGAGAAGCTCGGCAAGGACCCGCTGCTGTCGAAGATCCCCGCCATCAAGCGCGGCTCGGTGTACCTCCTGCCCGGCAGCACGCCCCTGGGCACCGCCGCGAACCCGACCCCCCTGTCGATCTCGTGGGTGCTGGAGGACTACGCCAAGGCGCTCGCCGAGGCCGCGGACAAGGTCAAGTGACGCCGGTCGACACCGACCGCCTGCCGGACGCCGCTCTCGTGCGGCGTCCGGCGCACGTCCGGGTTCTGTGGCTGCTCGTCACGGTACTGGTCCTGGCCGTGCTCATGGTGGCCTCGGTCGCCCTCGGCTCACGCGACGTCGCCTGGTCCGACGTCTGGGCCGCGCTCGGCGGCGCGGACGACACCCTTGAACAGGCGGCGGTCGCCAAGCGGATACCGCGCACCCTGCTCGCGGTGGTCATCGGTGCCGCGCTCGGCCTCGCCGGCGGCGTCATGCAGGGCGTGACCCGCAACCCGCTGGCCGACCCGGGGATCCTGGGCGTCAACATGGGCGCGTCGCTCACCGTCGTCACCGCCGTCGCGTTCTTCGGGCTCACGTCGCCGACCGGGTACATCTGGGTCGCGATGGCGGGAGCCGCGGTCTCGGCCGTCTTCGTGTACGCCGTCGGGTCCCTCGGGCGCGGCGGGGCCACGCCCCTCAAACTCGCGCTCGCCGGCACCGCCACGTCGGCGGCCTTCGCGTCCCTGGTCAGCGCCGTCGTCCTGCCCCGCAACGACATCGCCGGGAGCTTCCGGCTCTGGCAGATCGGCGGGGTCGGCGGCGCGTCCTACGAGCGCATCGGGCAGGTCCTGCCGTTCCTCGTCGCCGGCCTCGTCGTGTGCCTGCTGTCCGCGCGGGCGCTGAACTCGCTCGCCCTGGGCGACGAACTCGCCGCCGGGCTCGGCGAGCGCGTCGCCGTCGCCCGGGCCACGGCCGCTCTCGGCGCCGTCGTACTGTGCGGGGCGTCGACGGCCGTCACCGGGCCGATCGCCTTCGTCGGACTCGTCGTCCCGCACACGTGCCGCCTGCTCGTCGGCGTGGACCACCGCTGGCTGCTGCCGTTCTCCGCCCTGGTCGGCGCGTCGCTGCTCACCGCGGCCGACGTCGTCGGCCGCATCGTGGCGCGCCCCGCGGACATCGAGGTGGGCATCGTGACGGCGCTGATCGGCGCCCCGTTCTTCATCCACATCGTCCGCCGCCAGAAGGTGCGTGAGCTGTGAGCGAGCGTAGCGAGCGAGCCAATGAACACAGCAGCGTTGCGCTCACGGTCCCGACGAAGGAGGGACTGTGAGCGAGCGTAGCGAGCGAGCCAATGAGCACAGCAGCGTTGCGTTCACAGGCCCGACGAAGGAGGGACTGTGAACGCCCCCGCCGCCACTGGGCCCTCCGTCGTCCAGGCCGTCGCCCGCGGCCGCCGCCGGAGCGCCTCCCGGCGCCGCGCCGTGGTCCTGACACTGGCGGTGCTCGTCGCCGCCGGGTTCGCCGTGACCCTGATGTTCGGGCAGACCTTCTACCCGCCCCGCGACGTGGTCCGCGTCATCCTCGGCGAGCAGGTGCCGGGGGCGTCCTTCACGGTCGGGCGGCTCCGGCTGCCGCGGACCGTCCTCGCCGTGGTCGCGGGATTCAGCTTCGGCCTGGCCGGCGTCACCTTCCAGACGATGCTCCGCAACCCGCTGGCCAGCCCCGACATCATCGGCATCAGCTGGGGGGCGAGCGCCGCGGCGGCCATCGCGATCGTGTCGCTGTCCCTCGGCGGGACCCAGGTGTCGATCCTCGCCATCGTCTCCGCCCTCGCCGTCGCCCTGCTGGTCTACACCCTGGCGTTCCGGGACGGCGTCGTCGGCACGCGGCTCATCCTGATCGGCATCGGGATCTCCGCGATCCTCGAGAGCATCACCTCGTACGTCCTGTCCCGGGCCGCCGAGTGGGATCTCCAGGAGGCCCTGCGCTGGCTGACCGGCAGCCTCAACGGCACGACCTGGGAGCAGGCCCTGCCCGCCCTCGTCGCGCTGGTCGTGCTCACCCCCGTCCTGCTGGCGAAGTCGCGGGACCTGTCGGCGCTGCGGCTCGGCGACGACACCGCCTCCGCCCTCGGGGTCCGCGTCGAACGCACCCGCGTCACGTTGATCGTCGCCGCCGTCGGCCTGATCGCCTTCGCCACGGCGGCGGCCGGGCCGATCGCGTTCGTGGCGTTCCTGTCCGGCCCCATCGCGGCCCGGCTCGTCGGCACCGGTGGCTCCCTGCTCGTGCCCGCCGGGTTCGTCGGCGCCCTCCTGGTCCTCGTCGCCGACTTCGCCGGCCAGTTCGCGTTCGACGTCCGCTACCCGGTCGGCGTCGTCACGGGCGTTCTCGGCGCGCCGTACCTCGTCTATCTGATCGTCCGCACCCATCGGGCCGGAGGCTCGCTGTGACCACGTCCCACTCCCTCGTAGCCGAAAGCCTCACGCTCGGCTACGGCGACCGCGTCGTCGTCGAGTCCCTCGACCTGGTCGTGCCGCCCGGCGAGATCACGGTCATCGTCGGCGCGAACGCCTGCGGGAAGTCGACACTCCTGCGTTCCCTGTCCCGGCTGCTCGCACCCCGGGCGGGCCGCGTCGTCCTGGACGGCAGACAGGTGCACCGCATGCCCGCCAAGGAGCTGGCCCGCACGCTCGGACTGCTGCCCCAGTCGCCGGTCGCGCCCGAGGGCATCACCGTGCTCGACCTTGTCGGCCGCGGCCGCCACCCCCATCAGGGGATCTTCTCCCGGTGGAACGACGGGGACGACGCCGCGGTGGCGGCGGCCCTGGAGGCCACCCAGACGACCGACCTCGCCGACCGCGCCGTCGACGAGCTGTCCGGCGGCCAGCGCCAACGGGTCTGGATCGCCATGGCGCTGGCCCAGCAGACCGACCTGCTGCTCCTCGACGAGCCCACCACCTTCCTCGACGCCAGCCACCAGATCGAGGTCCTCGACCTGCTGACCGACCTGAACCACACCCGCGGCACCACCGTCGTGATGGTCCTGCACGACCTCAACCTCGCCGCCCGTTACGCCGACCACCTCATCGCCCTGGCCGACGGCCGCCTGCACGCCTCCGGCACCCCGGCCGAGGTCCTCACCGAGGACAACGTCCGCACCGTCTTCGGCCTCGACAGCCGCATCATCGAGGACCCCGTCTCCGGCAGCCCCCTGATGCTCCCCATCGGACGCCACCGCATCCGGCCACACGCGGGAGAGGCCCGGTCATGCGGATCAACGTAGCCAGTTGATCGATCGCGGACCGCGTCCCAGCATCTCGCCGACGCTGAGGGGGCCGGTCAGCGCCTCCCGGCCGGCAATGGGCTGCCCTGCGATCTGGAATCCCGCCCGGTGGCCCACTGCGGAGCGGTCGTCAGGGAACCGGGGTCGGCCACGCACGGATACGGTGGGGTGCGGTCCACCCACTCAGCGGCCCGGTCTCGCCGACGAAATCGAGAGGGCGAGCAGGCTGATCAGGTCGTAGGCCACGTGCGAGGCCGCGATCGACGTGATCTCGGCGTGATCGTAGGCGGGGGCCACCTCGACGACGTCCGCGCCGATCAGATTGCCGCCGGCGAGGCCGCGCAGGATTTCCAGTAGCTCCCTGCTGGTCAGGCCGCCCGCCTCCGGGGTGCCGGTACCGGGCGCGTGCGCCGGATCCAGCACGTCGATGTCGATGGACAGGTAGAGGGGCCGGTCGCCGATGCGCCGGCGGAGCGCGTCGACGACCTCGTCCACGCCGCGCCGCATCACATCCGCGCTGGTGACGATGCCGAAGCCCATGCGCTCGTCGTCGTCGAGGTCCTGCTTGGCGTACAGGGGGCCGCGGGTGCCTACGTGGCCGATGGCCTCGGTATCGAGAATGCCCTCCTCGATAGCGCGCCTGAAGGGAGTGCCGTGCGTGTATTCGGCGCCGAAGTAGGTGTCCCAGGTGTCGAGGTGGGCGTCGAAGTGCAGGAGCGCGATCGGTCCGTGGCGGCGCGCGGCGGCGCGCAGGAGCGGCAGCGCGATGGTGTGGTCGCCGCCAATGGTGACCAGCCGGGTTCCGTCCGCGGTCAGGCCCGACGCGGCCTCCTCGATGGTCTCGACGGCCTCGCCGATGTCGAACGGGTTGCACGCGATGTCGCCCGCGTCGGCGACCTGCTGGGTCGCGAACGGCGAGACGTCCAGGCCCGGATGGTACGGACGGAGCAGGCGGCTGGCCTCCCGGACGGCCGAGGGGCCGAACCGCGCTCCCGGGCGGTAGGACACGCCGGTGTCGAACGGCACTCCCACGATCGCGACGTCGGCGCGCCCGACCTCATCCAGGCGGGGCAGCCGGGCGAAGGTCGCCGGGCCGGCGAAGCGCGGGACGCGTGAGGAGTCGACAGGCCCCCGGGGCTCGGTCATTCTGGTCAATCCTCTCGTGTCGGCGGGTCCGTACGTCGTCGTATTGGCCGCGGCGCACGTGGATCCCAGGTCGTGATCACGCGAGACGGGCAGGCGCATGCCGAGACTAGTGAGCTCGGGCCGCGACGATCCCTGGCTGAAGCGTCCAGGTACGTTGTGCAAATCGTCTATTCCGCCGCCCCGAACACCGGTTCATAAACTCGGTCCCACATACGAGTCGAGGAGGGTCGTGAGCGACACGATCAAGCAGGCCGGGTTGCCGGCCGCGTTCGCCTGGTCCCCGAGGGGCTGGCCGTCGGAGCGCGCGTTCAGCGAGCGGGACGCGGCCGAGGTCTGGTGCTATACCGACAGGTTCTCCTACTTTCCCGGCGAGACGGTCCGCTTCCATCTCAGTGCCGGCGTCCCGTCCTTCGAGCTGCAGGTGCTTCGAGACGGGCTGGAGCCACAGGTCGTGTGGTCACGTTCAAGGCTGTCGGCGGGCCGCTTCGAGGCGCCGGCCGACGCCTACGCCAACGGCTGCGGCTGGCCCGCCGGGCTGGAGCTGAAGATCCCCGACGACTGGCGCAGCGGTTTCTACATCGTCGTTGTGCGCGCCACCACCCCGGCCGGCGAGCTGTGGGAGCGCGAGCACTTCTTCGTCGTCAAGGCGCCCGCGCACCGGCGAGCCCGCGCCGCGCTCGTGCTGACCACCAGCACGATGCTGGCCTACAACGACTGGGGCGGCGCCAATCACTACCGCGGCCTGGGCGACGACCCCCGCAACGATGCCGGATCGCCGCTTGCCTCGACGCAGCGGCCCATCGCCCGCGGCATGATCCGTAAGCCGGCCGGTGCGCCGCGCGAGGCCAACACGGGAACGCTGCCGATGTATGGCGCCCCGCGCTACCCCTCGTATGAGTGGGCGCGTCTGTTCGGCTACAGCCGCCACCACGCTGACGCGTTCTGGGCCACCTACGAGCGGCACTTCGTCGTCTGGGCGGAGCGTCACGGGTACGAACTCGACTACCTGACCCAGCACGACCTGCACTTCGACCCCCACGCACTGGACGGGTACTCCTGCGCGATCGTCGTCGGGCACGACGAGTACTGGTCGTGGCGCATGCGCGACGCCGTCGACGCGTTCGTCGACGCGGGCGGCAACCTGGCCAGGTTCGGCGGCAACTACCAGTGGCAGGTACGGCTCAGCGAGGACGGGACCACGCAGTACTGCTACCGGCTGCCGTCCGCGGACCCCAGCGCGCGGGAGACGCCCCATCTGGCCACGACGGTGTGGGAGGCGAAGTCGGTCGGCCGGCCGGGCGCGACCACCATGGGGCTCAACGGTCTGGGCGGGATCTACAACCGTTACGGCGTGGCGACGCCGCGCTCGTCGGGCGGCTTCACCGTCTATCGGCCGCACCACTGGGCCTTCGAGGGCAGCGACCTCTACTACGGCGACCTGCTCGGCGGGCCGCCGTCGTTCCTGGCCGCCTTCGAGCTCGACTCTGTCGAGTACACGTTCCGGCGCGGGTTGCCGTATCCGACGTTCGAGGACGGCGCGCCCGAGACCTTGGAGATCCTCGCGCTCGCCCCCGCGGTGCGGGGCGAGGAGAACCGCTTCGGCGGCCAGGTGCCGATCGGCGGGCCCGAGGAGGAGGTCTACAACTACAACGCGGACCTCGGCGACGATCTGCCTGACTACGTGCACGAAGGCGAGATGCGCGGCGCCGGAATGATCGCGGCCTTCACCCGTGGCGACGGCGAGGTGTTCAACGGGGGCGCCACGGAGTGGTCCCATGTGCTCAGCCTTGGAGACCCGTTCGTCGAGCGCATCACGCACAACGTCCTACGCCGCTTCGGAGCCGCCGCGTGACCGCCGGACATATTCCAGACATCGACCAGGTGCGGGCCGTACACGCCGGGGCCGGCGAGCGCTTCGTGCCCCCGCTGAGCGACTATCACCTGCTGTCGGAGGAGTGGGTGGAGGAGGAGTTCCGGATCTTCGGCGGTGCGGCGAGCTCGTACACCGGCGGTTTCTGGACGGGTGAGCCCGGAGCGGTGCGATTCGACTCCTGGCCCTACGACGAGATCTGCGTCATCCTCAAGGGCCGCGTCGCGGTGCAGGACACGGCGGGGCGGCGCAAGGAGTTCGGTGCCGGGGAGTCGTTCCACATTCCTCAGGGATTCCGCGGCGACTGGATCACCATGGAGCCGAGCGCGAAGGTCTTCATCGCAGTGAGCCGCTGAGCTGCGCCGATGGCGAGGGCATGGCGGCATTGACACTAGAGTGGCGGCATGCTGCCACTCAGCGTGTTCGTCGCTCGACTGGGGCTGCCGGTGCGCGCGGGCGAGGATCACCTCGATGTCCCGATCCGCTGGGTGCACGTCAGCGAGTTGACCGATCCCTCGCGCTACCTGCAGGGCGACGAGCTGCTCCTGCTGGCGGGCACCAACCTGCGGCCCGAGCTGAGCACGGAGTACGTGGCCCGGGTCAAAGCCGCCAGGGTCGCGGCCATCGGGTTCGGCGTGACGCCGGTCTTCGACCGGGTGCCCGAAGAGCTCGTGGCGGCCTGCCGGGTGCACGGCCTCCCGCTGCTGGAGATCCCTGCCGCGGTGACCTTCGAATCCTGCGCCGAGCTGCTCTACGGAGAGTTGCTCTCCTCGGAGATGTCGGAGATCAAGCGGCTCACCGACGCCCAGCGTGCCCTGATCAAGGCCGCCACCGGTCCGTCCCCGCTTACCAGGACGCTCGAACTACTGGCCACGCACATGGGAGGGTGGGCGCTGCTGTCCGATCGGGTCAGGCCGCGGGAATGGGCCGGGGGCGAGCCGCGGATCGACGATGAGGTACGGGTCGCCATCGATCGGGTCTGCGCCAGCACACGCCCGACGAGCGTCACGATGAGCTCGGTCGACCAGCGGGTCATGGTCCAGTCGGTGGTCGGCCCGCTGCCCTGCGGCTACGCGCTGGCCGTGGGCGCCCCGATCGTGGCCGGGGTCACCGACCGCGCCTTGATGACGATGGCGGCCTCCCTGCTCAGCCTGCTCATCCCCGTTCCGGCGGACAACTGGCCCGCCCACCAGGTCGGCCGGGCGGCGCTGGCCCTGGCACTCGACCCGCACTCACCTCGCTGGGTCCGGCACGCCGCGGACGTGTTCGGCGTCCACGGCTCCGGTGCCCGCTGGCGGGTCGTCTGCGCGCGTGCCGCCGGCGGCACGGGTACCTCTGCCAGGCTCGGTGAGCTCGCCTCCATGCTGGCCTCGCCGTTCGTCGACCAGGACGGCGAAGTGTCCATCGCCTTGCTGCCGGAGTCCGTACCACCGGCCCGGATCACCGACGATCTCGGGCGGGCCGGCTGGCTGGCCGGGATCAGCGCGGCTCATCCGGCCGCGCAGCTGAGGGCGGCGTACGAAGAGGCCGTCCAGGCGCTGCGCACGGCCCTGTTCCAGGGCGCCTGTGTGATCAGCGGGACCGAGGTGGACGGGCTCGCCGCGGCGCTGGACATGAGCCGCCTGCGTGACTACGCGGACCGCCGCTTCCGCCCCCTGCGCGAGCGCCGTCAGCAGGACGCCGCCGATCTGCTCGCCACGTTGCGGATCTGGCTGCGGCACAACGGCCACTGGGACCGTGCCGCCGAGGAACTTGGCGTGCACCGCAACACCGTCCGTCACCGCATCGGGCAGATCGAGAGCAGCCTCGGCTGCCGGCTCGGCGACGCGGAAACACGCATGGAGCTGTATCTCGCCTTGCGGGCGCTCGAGGAGGTCTAGGAGGGCAGGACTGTGCGGAACGTACAGTCGCGGCACTGTGGCCTGGATGGATCGTCACTCGTCCAGCCCTCAGAACCCGCCATAGGCTCCCCCCAATCGGCCAGGCGGCTCGGTTCCCAGGCCCTCCCCCTCTCCTCCATCCCGTGCACCGGTGTCCTGCCCCGGAGTAAGGAGCGAACACATGCCAGGTCACGTCACCGGAAGTCCCGCAAACAGGCCCGACGCCCTGGCCGGCAACGTCATGGGGACAAAGGATCTCGTCTTCACCGTCCTGGCGGCGTTGGCACCCCTGACGCTCATCGTCGCTGTCGCCCCACTGCACTTCCTCAAGGGCGGCGCAGCCGTCCCCGGGGGCTACCTGGTCGCCGGCGTGGTCATGGCGCTCTTCGCCGTCGGTTTCATGACCATGAGCCGCTACGTCCGCAATGCCGGAGCGTTCTACGCGACCATCGCCCGGGGGCTCGGCAAGCCGACCGGCTCAGGCGCGGCGGTGCTCGCGGTCGCGGCCTACAACGCCCTGCAGATCAGCACGTACGGCGCGCTGGGCGTCTACGCCAACACCACCTTCGCCAAGTACTTCCACCTCGACGTGCCGTGGTACGTGTTCGCGCTCATCGGCCTGGTGTTCGTCGCGTGGCTCGGATACCGCGGCATCCACACCAGCGCCCGGATCCTCGGGATCCTGCTCGTTCTGGAGACCGCGGTCCTGGTCGTGCTGGCGGTGTACGTCCTGGTGAAGGGCGGGAGCGGTGACTGGTCGGCCGTGTCGTTCTCGCCCGCCGCCGTGCTGGACCCGGGCAACGGCGCCATGTTCGCTCTGGTCGCCGGGGCTTTCATGGGCTTCGAGGCCACCGCGATCTTCAGTGAGGAGGCGCGCGGCGGCATCCGGACGGTCCGGCGGGCGACCTACATCGCGGTCGCCTTCATCGCCGTCTTCTACGCCTTCATCACCTGGGTCATCGTCCTCGCCTACGGTCCGGCCAAGATAGCCGCCGCGGCCGAGGCGGACCCGGTCAACCTCGTGGTCACCGTCTTCGACACCTACGTGCCCGCCCCGATCGTCGAGGTGATGAACATCCTGCTGCTGACCAGCGCGTTCGCCGCCCTGCTCGCGCTGCACAACGCGGCCAACCGCTACTTCTTCGCGTTGGGCCGCGAGGGGCTCCTGCCGCAGGTGCTGGGCCGTACGCACCCGCGGACCAAGGCGCCGTGGGCCGCGGGTCTCCTGCAGACCGCCGTGGCAGCGGTCGTCGTCGCCGTGTTCGCAGCCTTCGGGCTCGACCCCTACCTGGGGCTGCTGCTGTGGGGCAGCACGCTCGGCTTCCTCGGGATCATCACCCTGTGGGCGCTGTGCAGCCTGGCGGTCATCCGGTTCCTGCGCCGCGAGGCGCCCGAGGCCGGGCTCTTCCGCACGACGATCGCCCCCGGGCTCAGTTTCGCGGCCCTGGCCGTGGTGCTCTTCCTTGTGCTGACCAATCTGCCGCTGCTGACCGGCGCAGGTACCGTCACCAATGTCCTGATCGTGGGTGTCGCCGCCGTCGCCGTCGTCGTCGGCGTCGTACGGGCGCTGTACCTGAGAGCCCGCTCGCCCCGACTCTACGGCGGGCTGGCGCAGACATCCGTCGACGGGCCACGAGACCTGGCGGCCGACAATGCCTGAACCCTCCACGGAAGGCCGGGGCTACCGGCCGGTCGATCTCACCGCGGTGTTCAACGCACCGCGCTCGGTCCTCGATGACGGCGAGTCCTACCCACTCGGGCCGCGCACACTGTACGGTATCCCCTTTCTCTTCGGGGACGAGCGCGCGGACGCGGCACTGCTGCGGGTGTCCGGAGCAGCCGTCGGCATTCCGGTGGAGCGCGCCTTCGAGTGGATGGTGATCGCCCACGCTCTGGAATCCTCAGACCTGTTCGACGGCCAGACGGTCGGTGGCGTCTGCGCGCACTACACGCTGCTCTATGAGGACGGTCACACCGAGCGGCTGCCGGTCCGCCGGCGTTTCGAGATCGGGCCCACGCCGCGGTTGTGGAGAGACCGGGCGATTCCGCTCGACTGGGGGCAGACGCCGTTCCTGGCTGTACCCGACGCCCAGCACCGGCTGATGCCGCGGACCCATGGGCGCTTCGACGCGGCCGGCGCCCGGTTCGTCGACATCGACGACCCGCAGGCCAGGTCACCGTACGTGCTGCCCTACCGCTTCTACCTGTGGCCGTTCCGCAACCCGCGGCCCGACGTGCCCGTGCGCGCCCTGGAAATCCGCTCGCTGGGCCCGAGCGTCCTCATCGGCGCCGTGACCACCAGCGAACTCGACGAGGACCCGTTCGGGCGTACGGTGTGGCGCGACGTCCTCCTCGATCTCGACCCGCCGACCGGCACGGTCTCGGAGGAGTTGTCGGTGACCGTGGACCGCGGCTCCGCGACCTATCTCTATCGCCGGGTGGGCGGGGTGGACGGCCCCACACCGGCCTGGGGAGCGCCCGTCGAGGAGGAGCGGCGCGCCTATGTGCGCGTCGCCGCCACCCCCTCGGCCCAGCTGACCCTCAGGCGGGGAACGTCCGAGATCAGCACCTGTGGCTGGAAGGACCTGCTCGCCGCAGGCTCGCGTCGCGACCGCGGGATCACCTGGTGCGTGCCCGACGCCGGGCGGACCTGGGTACGCACGGTGGTCCGCGACGCGGCCACCGGCGAACCCGTCCCGTGCCGGATCCACTTCCGGTCCACCGACGGGGTGCCCTACCCACCGCACGGCCACCACGGACACATCAACTCCGACGGCAACACCTGGAACCTTGACATCGGCGGCGATGTCAGGCTCGGCGCCACAACCTACTCCTACATCGACGGCACCTGCGAGGGCTGGCTGCCCTTGGGCGAGGTAACGGTGGAGGCGGCCCGCGGGTTCGAGTACCAGCCCTTGCGCACGACCGTCACGATCCGCCCCGGCCAGGCCGAGCTGGAGCTGACGCTGACCCGGATGACCGACATGGCCGCGACCGGCTGGTACAGCGGCGACACCCACGTGCACTTCGTCTCGACCCTCGGCGCCGAACTGGAGGCGCGCGGCGAGGATGTACGCGTCACGAACCTGCTGCTCAGCCAGTGGGGGCATCTGTTCACCAACACGGAGGAGTTCACCGGGCGCCCGCACACGTCGGCCGACGGCCACACCCACGTCTTCGCGGGCCAGGAGAATCGCAGCGGCATGCTCGGCCACATCAACCTGCTCGGCCTGCGGCACCCCATCATGCCCTGGTGCACCGGAGGGGCCGAGGAGTCGGAGCTCGGCGGTGGTCTGGAGACCACGCTGTCCCACTGGGCGGACGAATGCCACGAGCAGGGCGGCACCGTCGTCCTCGCGCACTTCCCGGTGCCGAACGGCGAGGTCGCCGCCCTGCTCGCCACCGGTCGGCTGGACGCCGTCGAGATGATCGCGTACGACCCGTACAACATTCGGGAGTACTACCGCTACCTGAACGCCGGCTACCGGGTGACCCTGGTCGGCGGCACCGACAAGATGAGCAGCGAGGTGCCGATCGGCCTCATCCGCACCTACGCGCACGTGCCGCCGCACGAGGACCTCGACTACTGGACCTGGTGCCAGGCCGTGCGAGAGGGCGCCACGTTCGTGACGAGCGGCCCGCTTCTACGACTGGACGTCGGCGGCCATCGGCCGGGGCAGGAGATCCGGGTGCCCGCGGACACGACTGTCCGTGTCCAGGCCCGAGCCGAGTCGATCTTCGCCATCGATCGCATCGAGATCGTGGCCAACGGGCGCGTCGTCGCCGAGCACCGGTCCCATCGCCCGGAGTACGTGCTCGAACTGGCCGCCGACGTGCCGATCGCCGGTGACTCGTGGATCGCCGCGCGGTGCTACGGTCCGGGCGCCGATGTCGCCAGGCACCACGACGTGTGGGCCAGGCCCATCATGGCGCACACGTCACCGGTCTACCTGTGCACCGGCGAGGACTACAGTCGCTTCGACGCGCTCACCGTCGAGCACATGCTGAACCTTGTCGACGGCTCCTTGGCCTACATCGATGAGCGGAGCCGGCGCCTGTGGCCAGGCCAGGTCTGCCATCGCCACGGGCAGGAAGACCACCTGGCCTTCCTGCGAGCTCCGTTCCTGCAGGCTCGCGACCTGCTGCAACGGCGTGCGGGCGAGCAACGCTGACGGTGGACGCCGTCACGGTCGCCGGAAGGCTCGCCTGAGTGACGCCCCGACGTGCGTAGCGTGCGGGCACAGCGGTTCCCGCACACCGCGCCAGGTCCAAACGAACGCCTCGCCAGGCTCCCCGGTCGACACCGTGCCCTGGACCCGGCTCCATCCCGGACAAGCGGGCCTCCTCGGCGGCCCGGGTCGGCAGGGTCATTTCGCACCCGGCCCCCAAGGTGTCCGTACCGGGGGGAGGACCCCGTCAGGGAGTGAGGACGATCTTGTTACATTCGTCCTCCTTGTTCTTGAACATCTCGAAGGCGCGCGGGGCGTCCTGCAGCCGCATGCGGTGGCTGATGACGAAGCTGGGATCGATGTCGCCGTTGCGGATCCTGCCCAGCAGGGGTTTCAGATAGCGCTGCACGTGGCACTGGCCGCTGCGCAGCGTCAGTGACCGGTTCATCAGCGAGCCCATCGGGAACTTGTCGATCAGGCCACCGTAGACGCCGATCACGGAGACGACCCCGCCGTTGCGGCAGGACATGATCGCCTCGCGCAGGGCGTGCGGCCGGTCGGTCTCCATCCGGGTCGCCTGCTTGGCCCGGTCGTAGGCGTGCACGACGCCCGCGGGGTGATGGGCCTCCATGCCCACCGCGTCGATGCAGGCGTCCGGTCCCCGACCGGCGGTCATGTCCCGCAGCGCGTCGAGGACGTCGACCTTCTCGTAGTCGAGCGTCTCGGCACCGGCGCGCTCGGCCTTCCGCAGCCGGTAGGGGAAGCGGTCGATGGCGATGACCCGCTCGGCGCCCATCAGGAACGCGCTGGCGATCGCGAACTGGCCGACCGGCCCGGCGCCCCAGACCGCGATGACGTCCCCGGGCTTGATGTCGCACATCTCCGCGCCCATCCAGCCGGTGGGCAGGATGTCGGACAGGAACAGCACCTGGTCGTCCGGCAGGTCGTCCTCGATCTTGATCGGCCCCACGTCGGCGAACGGCACCCGCGCGTACTCCGCCTGGCCCCCGGGGTAGCCGCCGAGCATGTGGGAGTAACCGAAGATCCCGGCGGGAGAGTGACCCATGAGCTTCTCCGCCATCCCGGCGTTGGGATTGGAGTTCTCGCACACCGAGTACATGCCGTGCTGGCAGGCGCCGCAGGCGCCGCAGGCGATCGGGAAGGGCACCACCACGCGATCGCCGACCCGCAGTTCTCGCACCTCGGGGCCCACTTCCACCACCTCGCCCATGAACTCGTGGCCGAGGATGTCGCCCTTCTTCATGGTCGGGATGTAGCCGTCGTAGAGGTGCAGGTCGGAGCCGCAGATCGCGGTCGAGGTGACGCGGACGACGGCGTCATGAGCGTTCAGGATCGTGGGGTCGGGAACCTCCTGGACCTCGACGGTGTTGCGCCCCATCCAGCAGTTGGCCTTCATGAGGTACTCCCTGACATCACGGGCTGAGCGGGGCGTTGCCGGGCCTGCCGCAGGGCGCGGGTGCCCTCCGGGCTCCCTTCGGAGCGGACCACCTCTCCGATCTCCATGACCTGCTTGAACCGGCGCAGGTCGTCTCGTACCTGCTGCTCGGGGTGCTCTCCCAGCAGCCTGGCGAAGGCCGCGCCCACCTTGCCGCCCGGAGGGGCGTAGCGGAGGTTCACCCGCACCTCCGTGCCGCGCCCGCCGGGCGCGTCGGTGAAACGTACGGAACCGCTGTTGTCGACGGTGGCCTTCCCGGTGGAGCGCCAGGTGATCACCTCGCCGGAGCGGTCCTCGACGATCACGGCCTCCCACTCGATGGCCTTCTTCACGGGCCCCTTCGCCTTCCAGTGCGATCGCCCGTCACCGATCGTCCGCACCGACTCCAGGTGCGTCATGAAGCTGGGAAGGTTCTCGAAGTCGCGCCAGTACCGGTACACGTCCTCGCGGGGGCGATTGATCGTGACGGCCGCGTGCAGGTTCATCCAGCGCGCGGACCTCTCCTCCGGACGGTGCCGGCTCGCGCGTATCGCGGCGCACAGGTCGGCGGCCGTGACAACGGCGGCCGCCGCCGCCACCGCTGCGACGCGGCCACGCCTCCAGCCGGTGCGGTCGGCGATCGCCCGGCCCAGCAGGGTCAGGTCCAGGGCATCACCCGCGACCCGGGCCCACACCCAGGGAACGGGATCGCGGCTGCCCAGCAGGGTCGCCGCGTGGAACAACTCCCGTACGCCCACCAGCGCCACCGCGCCGAACGCCTTGGGCGAGTCGTCGACTCCGGCCAGGCGGCTGATGGCACCCGGTGCGGCGAGCTGCGCCACACCCAGTCCCAGGCTGGTCCAGCCCAGCGCGCGAACGAGGGGGGGAATCGGGTATTCGTGTTCTTCAACCATGATATTCCTCACCTGGATGGTGGCTTCCCGCCGCTCCAGCGGTGGTCACGACCGCTCTCGCCGCCCCGTCTGCGGTAGCGGCACCCCGCCCGGATGGTCGTCCCTCCGGTCTACGGCGCACCCGCGCGGTAGTTCTCGTCCCTACCCGCGCTGAGTGGAATGACACCGACTGTCCGAATCCTTCAGACAGTCCTGGACTTTCCGGAGACCTCCACGACGGTTGGCGCTACCACCGGCGCTGGGCGTCCTCCAGGTAGCGCAGGACGGCGGTGACGCGCCGGTCCGCCTGGTCGGTGGGTGCCAGGTCGAGCTTGGCGAAGATGCTGCGAATGTGCTTGTGCACGGCACCGTCGGTGACGAAGAGCCGATCGGCGATGGCGGTGTTGCCGAGTCCCTCGGCCATCAGGGCCAGCACGTCGCGCTCACGGGGGCTGAGGCGGTCCAGCCCGCTGTCGGGCCTGGTGCGTGCGAGAAGCTGCGCGACGACGTCCGGGTCGATGGCCGTACCTCCGGCCGCCACCCGGTGCAGCGCGGTCAGGAACTCCTCGACCCGTCCGACCCTCTCCTTCAGCAGGTACCCGAGGCGGGAGCTGCCGTGGGCGAGCAGTTCGGTGGCGAAGGCCTGCTCGACGTACGCGGACAGCACGAGCACGGCCAGGCCGGGTCTGCGGCGCCTGGCCTCGACGGCCGCGACGATCCCCTCGTCGGTGTGGGTCGGCGGCATCCGGACGTCGACGATGGCGACGTCCGGATCGTGGGCGTCGACGGCCCTCAGGAAGCCGTCGGGGCCGGCGGCGGTGGCCACGACGTCAAGCGACTCGGCGCGCAGCAGCAGTGCGAGACCTTCGCGCAGCAGCGGATCGTCCTCGGCGATCACGATCCGCATGGCAGGCTCACAGTGAGGGTGGTGGGACCACCGGTGGGGCTGTCCAGCATGAATGTCCCGTCGTGTGCTTCGGTGCGGTTACGGATGCCGACGATCCCGGACCCGCTGAGCTCGTTCGCTCCGCCGCGGCCGTCGTCGGTGATCTGGAGGTGGAGCCGGTCGTCGCGGCGGCGGACCCTGACGACGACGTGCCGGGCACGGCTGTGCCTGGCGATGTTGGTGAGGGCCTCGGCCACCACGAAGTAGGCGGTGGCCTCGACGGACGCGGCGCACCGGACGGGAACGTCGGCGTCGATCCGGCAGGGGACCGGGCAGCCGACGGCCAGGCCGGTGAGGGCGTCGGAAAGGCTCCGGTCGGTCAGTACCGGCGGCAGGATGCTCCGGACGACCCCGCGGAGCTCGGCGAGCGCCTGCTCGGCGGCGTCCTGCGCGCGTTCGAGAATGGCCTCCGCGCCGGCCGGGTCGCGCGCCACGGCACGACGGGCCGCGCCGAGCAGGACGGTGACGGCGACGATCCGGTTCTGGGTGCCGTCGTGCAGCGACCGTTCGATCCGCCGCAGCTCGGCGGCGTGCGCGTCCAGCGCGGCGGCACGGGTCGCGGTGAGCTGCGCGACCCGCAGCGCGAGGTCGGTGCCGGGGTCGGGTGCCAGGAGTCGCCGGCCGAACCATGCCTGCAGCCGCGCCATGCCCGGGGTGAGGAGCATGGTGATGGCGATCCAGCCCAGGCCCAGCGCGCCGACTCCGAGGGCACCGGGCAGGTCGCGCACGGTCCAGAACCCCATGGACGCGGTGGCCGCCTCGTCCGGTGGCAGCAACCGCCACCACAGCGGGAAGGTGAGGTCGCGCACCGCGTTGAGGGGCAGTGTGAGACCGGCCAGACTGAGGAACAGCCCGAGGACGGCATGGGTGGCCACCCAGCCCAGCTCGCGACGCGTGGCCGGATCGGCGAGGGCGGCGCGCAGCCCGGACGGTGCCGGCTCCGGGTCGATGATCTCCGGACCCCAGCGGGAGAGCCGCGCGCGTTCCCGGCCGGCGACGGCGCGCACCCCGCGCAGCGCGACGGGCACCAGCGGCAGGCCCACGCCGACGAGGCAGGCCAGCGCGGTGACGACCACCGACAGGAGTACCACCAGTGCCAGGACCGCGGTGCCGAACCCGCCGGCGAGGTGTTCGAGCGCGTCCAGGGTGGTGCGGGCGCGGGCGAACACGTCCCATCGACGGGCCGGCCCGGGGGCGGCCGGAGGGGCATGGGTCGGCATCCGCACATCCTGGACCAGTCGGCGGGACATCGTCCAGGCAGTCGCCGGATCACCGGCCAGAAGTACAGCCTGCTGTACCTCGCCGGTCCCGGCGGCGGAGGTTCCCGACGTCGACGCGGGCCGGACCAGAGCCGCGATCCGGCTCCCGCCGGTCTTCGACCTACGTCAACTCTTCGAACGATCAGCGCCGCTAGGCTTGTTCGGGGAGGTGGTGGCTGTGCCCGACCAGCGGGGAGGGGCCGTCGGCGAGGAGTCCGGGCCGTTGCGCGTGACCATCGGCTCGCTGATGCGGCGGGTCTTCACCGGGATCACCGGCGAGGCCATGCGGGACGGGCCGCAGTCCCGTGACTTCGTGGTGCTCGACGTGCTGGCCGACGAGGACGCGCCCTCGCAGCAGGACCTCGCGCACCGCCTCGGCATCAATCGGACGATCATGGTCAAGCTGCTCGACCGGCTTCAGCAGGCCGGTTACGTCACCAGGACCCGTAACCCGGCCAACCGCCGTACCTATGTCCTGTCACTGACCGACGAGGGCCGTGCCGCACTGAAGGACATGCGCCAGGCCGTCGCCGACCGGGACGTCCGGCTCACCGCTCCGCTGACCCCGGCCGAACGGCGGCGCCTCACCGAACTGCTGAGCAGGCTGGTCGCGTATGACGAGCGGTCCACCGTCGCGAGCACCGAGCACCTCATCGCCCAGGCCCACTACCAGCTGCGCCGGCTCGGCGACCACAGGTTGGCGGAGTACGGCCTGCGCACCCGTCATTTCGGCCTGCTGCCCGCCCTGGACCGGCTGGGCCCCTGCCCCCAGCAGCAACTCGCCCAGTACCTGGACCTCACCGAACCGGCCGCCGCGTCGCTGGTCGAGGAACTCGTCCAGGCCGGGATCGTGGTCCGCGGCCAGGATCCGCACGACCGCCGCCGCTACGCCCTGGAACTCACCGACCTCGGCCGTGCCCGCCTTCCCGCGGTCCGCGACGCGATGCTGGGCGTCGAGCACGACATTGAGATGACCCTCGGCCCCGACGGCGTCCAGGACCTCCGAGCCCTGCTCGTCAAGCTCCTGCCGTAGGCCAGGTGGCCGCCGGCGGAGTCGGTGTCGGGGCGGTGAGTGCTCACCGCCCCGACGGGATCGGGTGAAGGTCAGCCGCGGCGCCACTTCTGGTTGGCGCCGCCGTTGCACTCCCAGAGCTGGAGCGGGGTGCCGCTACCGCCCCAGCCGGTGACGTCCACGCACTTGTTGGCCTGCGGGTTGACCAGGTCGCCCGCACCGCTCAGGACGAACTGCTGTGCCGGGTTGCCGCTGCAGTTGGCGAGCTGGATGGCGGCGCCGTTGGCGGTGGAACCCCAGGCCACGTCCATGCAGAGGCCGAAGGCGCGGACGGTGCCGTCGCCGGGGAAGGTCCAGTTCTGGGCGTTGGTGTTGTTGCAGTCCCACAGCTGCAGGCGCTGGCCGTCGGCGCCGTTGCTGTTGGGTACGTCGATGCACTTGCCCTGCCAGCCGATGAGCCGGCTGGTGTTCCCGCTGCCGCCGGTGGTGGTCAGGGTCAGGCCGTACGCGCCGAGGACCTCGTTGACCGGCTGGTAGAAGGTGTTGCCGCCGGTCGAGCAGTTGCCGGAGCCGCCGGAGGTGATGCCCTGGGCCTGGTCACCGGTGATCCAGGCGCCGCCCGAGTCGCCGCCCTCGGCGCAGGCGGTGGTCTGGGTGAGCCCGTAGACCAGCGATCCCGAGTAGTTGACGGTCACGTTCTTGGCCTGGATGACGCCGCAGCGCCAGCCGGTGGTGCGCCCGGACCGGCAGATGGAGGCGCCGACCACGGCCTCCTGGGAGCCCGCCACCGAGACGTTGCCGCCGCCGTAGTTGTTGACCCACGGGCGGGGTGTCCAGTTGCCGTTGGTACGGACCCAGGCGTAGTCGTTGCCGGGGAACGACGAACCGGCGAAGGTGCCCTGGCCGACGTTGTTGTAGCCGAGGGTGGGGCTGCCGGTGCCACCGCAGTGCCCGGCGGTGACGAAGCCGCCGTTGTTGACCGAGAAGCCGACCGAGCAGAGCGTGTTGCCGTTGATGACGTACTGGTCGCCGCCGCGGATGTCGTAGAGCGGTCTGGGAGCCTGGCCGACGGCGATCCTCACCGCGCCGGAGTCGGCGGCACTGCTCCTGACGAAGCTCTGGGCCGCGGCGCTGTCGGCGGCCGACACCACCACGGTGTTCGCGGCCACGTCCACGTGCCAGCTGTAGATGTCCTTGCCGGCGGCCTCGGCGGCCTTGTCGAGGGCGGCCTTCGTGGCGTCCAGCTGCTTCTCGCTGCGTGGCACGACCACCGGCAGCGCGCCCGCCTTGCGGGCGAGCTCGGCGTCCTGGCTGTTCAGAACGCCGACGGAGAGCCGTCCCTCGGCGGGGGTGAACCAGGCGCCGGCGAACCGGTCGGCGAGGCGCCTGCGAAGGTTCCGCTCCACCACCGATGCGCCGGCCTCGTGGGCCTGCCGGATGCGGGCCTGGGTGGGGTTCAGGCCGAGATCACGCTGTAGTGCCTGCTCGGGGGAGGCGGACGGGTTCGGGCCGGGCGGGGCGGCCTGTGCGGGGGCTGCTGGGAAGACCAGCGCGGCGGCGACTACCGCCGCGCTGGCCAGCACGGTGAATCTCACGGCTGGTCCTTTGAGGTTGGGGGGTGGACGAGGCGTGAGAGCGCTCTCTCGAAAGAAACTTTTCCATTTGTAATATTTCACGTCAAGAAGGTCATTCGCCGAATGTGATCGCCGGGTGGGGTTTGCCCGCCCGCGATCGGCCCGCATCCTGTTCGTGACCTGCGAGGTTCCCGGGCTGCCGGAGGGGCCGGAAATGTCGAAACCTGTGCGCCGGTCCGAGGGGGGCGGAACGTCGGTGTCACCCGGCGCCGGCCAAGGAAGTGAAGATGGCCTGGCTGGCTGGGCGCCTGGTGCGACCACACCTGCGAGCACTCTGGGATCAACGCAGGTCAATCGGGATCATGTGCGGAATACAGGGTCGGCGGTGCCGCGCTGAGCCGGCCGGGGCGCGCCGTGAAAGCGGGCCCCGGCCGGGGGGTGGATCAGATGGAGCCGCTCTCGATCGCCTGCTTCAGGCCCGCCTGGGTCACCTCGTGGGAGGCGACGCCGTTGGCGACGACGAAGTCGATCAGTGAGGTGTCGGCGTCGAAGGTGAGGTACTCGGTGACCTTGGTCTTCCCGCCGGCCAGCTTCGTGAAGACGATCTTCTGGTGTGTCACGACGCCGGGCAGTGACCAGGTGTCCGTCTCGTAGTAGAGGTCGTCGGCGTTGATGCGCTGCTGCGCGTGCGTGTTGCTGGTGACGATCGCGCCCTCGTAGGGGATCTCCTCGACGGCGGTGAAGTTGATGTGGCGCTTACCGTACTGGAACCAGTCCTTGTGGGTGACGACCCGCTTCAGGAACGAGTGCATGCCGACGTGGTTGTTGATGTTGGAATACGCCGGGAACACCTTGGCGGCGGGGGCGTTGATCGTGATCGAGATGCTGCTGGTGGCGCGGCTCCGCCCGGAGTCCGGAAGGGGAGGGGTGCAGTCGTAGAACTTGTAGGTGTCCCATGCGGTCTGCCACTCGGCGGCGAGTTGGGCGTCGCTCGTGGTGTCGGCGTGGGCGGGGCTGGAGAAGACGGTGATGACGAGGGCCATGGCGAACAGCTGGGCCGCGAGGAGTCGAAGATGCTTCTTCACGTGTACCCCAAGAGGAGACAATAGGTGCATGTGATCTTCTATCGCATGTTGTTGTGACCTATGAGATTTCGTGTCGAAGAAGTGATAAATATTCGCGACGCCGCACAACCCGGCGCGAGCTACGGGGCGGCGCCGGTGACCTCCGCCCCCCGGGTGCTCCCGGTCGCCCTCAGGTGCGCTCCTGCCGGGGCAGGACCACCTCCCGCACGATGAGCAGGACGGCCGCGGCGATCGGGATGCCCAGCAGCGCGCCCACCACGCCGAGCAGCGCGCCACCGAGCAGGGCGCCGACGATCGTGGCGAGCGGTGGTACGTCGACCGAGCTCTTCATCACCGCCGGTGCGATCCAGTAGTTCTCGATCTGCTGGTAGATCGTGAAGAAGACGAGGCAGACGATGCCGACGGTCGGGGAGACGAAGAACCCCACCAGCGAGGCGACTCCCGCGCCGATGAAGGCGCCGACCAGGGGGATGAGGTCGGTGAGCGCCACGAACAGGGAGAGCGCCAGGGCGTACGGGACCTGCATGATGCTCAGGAAGAAGAAGGTCGTCACACCGGCGATGAGCGAGATGATCAGGTTCCCGGCGACGTAGCCGCCGATGCTGTCGATGATCTGGTCACCGAGCAGGGTCGCGCGGGTACGGCGGGAGCGGGGGACGAGGCGGTAGGCCATCCTCTTGAGCGACTTCAGCGAGCCCAGGAAGTAGAGCGTCAGCACCAGCACGGTCAGCGAGTTGAAGACGGCCCCGATGAGGACCGACCCGATGCCGAGCACGCCGCCGAACATCTGGGTGCCGAAGTCGCCGCTCGTCACGTACTGCTGCAGTTTCTGCAGCAGCTGGAAGCGCTGGTCCAGGTCGCGGATCATCGGGTTGTCCTGCAGCTCCTTGAGGTACTGCGGGAACTGCTCGACGAACTGGGTGGACTGCGCGGTCAGCGGGGGCAGCACGGCCAGGCCGAAGCCGACGAAGACCCCGATGACCCCCAGGAAGACGACGGCGATGGCGATCATGCGCGGTACGTTGCGCCGCTGGAGAACCTCGACCGCCGGGTTCAGTCCGATGGCCAGGAAGAGCGAGACGATGATGAGGATCAGCACCGAGCTCGCGCTCACCACCGCCTGCACCAGCCACCAGGCGGTGAGCACGCCGAGGGCGGCGGTGAAACCGAACACGAACGGGTTGCCGCTCATCGAGCGCCCCGGACGGCCGAACGGGTGGTCCGGTCCGGCCCCCGAAGGCCTGGGCGCGGAGCCGCCCTGACCCGCCGCCGGTACGCCCGGCAGGGGCAGGGGACCCGCCGAGGTCATGATCGGTTCGAGGTCCGCTGCGTTGGCCGGTTCGCCCTGGTCGGCCGATCCGGTCGGTGTGGTCTCTTCCGCCGGTGGAACGCCGGGAGGGGATGTTGCCGCCGCTGGCACGCGGTCGGCGGGGGTGGGCTCGGACACCAGCGGACCCTGCCCGTTTCACGGAGAGATAGTCGGCCGGCCGCCGTGATTTCGCTCGCCGCGGGCCTCGGCGCGCCGTGCCCGCCCGGGCCCTGGTACGGCTCAGGTCGGCCGCGGCACCGGAACCCGCGAAGAGAGGTCAGGTCAGGTTGACGTACTGGCGGGGCCGGAGGGCGTGGCTGCGGAGGGCGGCCAGGGCGGCTGAGCGTCCGGCGGGGGTGAGGTCGCCGTCGACGCGCAGGCCGAAGGCGTCCAGGCGCCTGTTCAGCTCGGTGAGCGAGGCGTCGACCTCCACGGCCTGCCACTCCGTGCAGTCGATCACCGCCGTGACGTGCTCGCGGTCGGCGGGAGCGCCGTCGGCGAGCAGCATCAGCGCCACCTCCCTGGCCGAGGTACGGAAGCCGCTCTCCCCCGAGACGGGGGCGAGCAGCGCGGCGGCGGCGGTCTCCCAGAGCAGGTCGGCGTCGCCGAGCAGGCGCTCGCCCACCGGGGTGGTCACCAGGCGCCTGCCACTTTGGCGCAGCGCGCCCATGTGGCCCTGGGCCACCTCGCGGACCGCGGCCAGCTCCGCGCCGCTCCAGGTGCTCTCCGCGAGCACGGAACGGGCGAGGTTGCCCCGCTGGGTCAGCGGGATGCCCCCCGGGCGGCGGCCCACGGTCAGCAGCCAGCGCAGCGCGCCCAGGTGAGCCTCGTCGGGTGCCGGGATGGGGGCGTGCAGGCGCACCTCGAAGGGCTGGGCGAGCTCGCGCCAGGCGGTGCCCCGGCCGAGGACCCAGCGGTTGAGCCGCTCGCCCTGGACCCGGTGGAGCCAGTTGTCGCCGCCCAGCTCCGGACGGGGCGCGGTGAGCCAGTGGCTGGTGAGCGTCTGCCGTTCGGCGGAGTCGGGGGCGAGCCTTCCCGAGACGATGGCCAGCTCCAGCGCGGCCGAGCAGGCGCCGTGCGCGCCCAGTTCCTCGGGGCCCATGATCGAGCTCCAGTGCAGCTCGGGAACGTCGGGCGGAAGCACGCCCGTGGCGTCCAGGGCGCTCTGGTAGGCCGCCATGCCCGCGTCCTCGCCCAGGCGGGCGTAGGTGCGCAGGATGTGGGCGGTCGTGGGGGAGGAGCAGAGGGCGGCGTAGCGCTCCAGGCCGCCCAGCCGCAGCAGCCGGCCCAGCGCGTGGGCGATCACGGTGCGGTCCCCGGTGACCTTGGCGGGCAACGTGTACCAGAGGAACTCGCACACGTTGAGCTCGGTGATCGTCTCCAGTGGCTCGCCACCGGTCAGCCAGTCGATCGCGCTGCGCGCGTGCTCGGCGGAGGCGGGCTCGGAACGCTCCAGCTCCGACAGGAGTGCGGCCACGTCCGGTGCAGGCATGCCTCGAAGTCTGCCGTATGCGGGCCTGCTCTGACGATGAACGTGACGTAATGGATCCTGCACGGTGCCTACCCTAGGAAATGTCTTCTAAGTGGCTCATATGCGAGCTGTCAGATCCAGCCTTTCTTGAAAAGCATTCGTGAGCTCCACTCGGCGTAGGGGATGATCTCGGCGGTGAGCACCGGGTGGAGCCACCAGAAGTTGACCAGCGCCAGCAGGGTGAAGGCCCCCACGATCGCGGCACCGGCCATCCGCCGCCCGGGTGGGGCACCGGACGGACCGATGATCATTCCGGCGGCGAGCACGATCGCCAGGATCATGAACGGGACCATGGGGATCGCGTAGAACAGGAACATGGTCCGGTTGTCGGCGATCGCCCAGTAGAACCAGGGGAGCCAGCCCGCGGCGTAGCCGAGGAGCACGGCCCCGGCACGCCAGTCGCGGGTGGCGACGTACCAGGCGACCATGGCGATGAGGGCGGCCAGGCCGCCGTACCAGATGACCGGGGTGCCGACGCCCAGGACCGCCTGTGAGCAGCTGTCGGTGCCGCAGGCGCCCTTGGGGCTCTCGTAGAAGAACGCCACGGGGCGGAGCAGCAGCGGCCAGGACCAGGGATCCGACTGGTAGTTGTGCGGGGTCGCCAGCCCGGTGTGGAAGCTCAGCACCTGGAAGTGGTAGCTCAGCCAGGAGCGGAAGGAGTCGAAGACGAAGAACACCGGGCCCTGCGAGGTCGCCTGCGCCCAGTTGCGGCCCCAGCCGCCGGGCGAGGCGAACCAGCCCGCCCAGGAGGCGATGTAGGTGAGGGCCGGCAGCAGGGCCAGCGCGGGCAGGGCGCTCGGCAGGTCCTTGCCGAAGACCCCGCCGTACGGTCTGCGCAGGCCGATGGCCCGGCGGGCCCCGGCGTCCCAGACCAGGGACATGACCGCGAAGGCGATCAGGAAGAAGATCCCCGACCACT
>NZ_JBFAQY010000055.1:27705-33414 GCF_040678965.1 Streptosporangium sp. NPDC049248 | reverse complement strand
TGACCAAGACTTTTGGTGGCCGCCCACCAGGAACCGGTGTCCGTCAGCCGCGACTTTTCTGTCCGCCGATCAAGAGTTCCACGTGACCGCTCTCACCTCGTCGGCCCCGCGCCTGCGGGGATGGTCCGATGCGGTGGTCGACGAGGCCGTGCCGCGCCGAGTCGGCCCCGTGCCTGCGGGGATGGTCCTCGGCTCGTCGCAGTGCAGGAGCGGATGACTGCGTCGGTCCCGCGCCTGCGGGGATGGTCCCGCGCCGTAGACAGCGGCCGCCGCATCCAGCCGGTCGGCCTCGCGCCTGCGGGGATGGTCCCGAGCTGGTGCTGCGGACGCTTTTCGTGTTCGAGTCGGCCCCGCGCCTGCGGGGATGGTCCTCCCCCGCTGGGCACGATGTTCGACGTGCTGAGGTCGGCCCCGCGCCCGCGGGGATGGTCCGTGCCGACGCGCATCGACCGTGAGGTCTGCGGTGTCGGCCCCGCACCTGCGGGGATGGTCCCGAGCGAGTCTCACCCCTAACTGGAGATCACTGGTCGGCCCCGCACCTGCGAGGATGGTCCGCCGCCCTTGACCCGATCCCCGCCCTGAACCGCGTCGGCCCCGCGCCTGCGGGGATGGTCCTCATTCGCGGCATTGGTACGTCCGGGGGGAGTGGTCGGCCCCGCGCCTGCGGGGATGGTCCCGGCACCGGGCCGAGCACGTTCGCCGCGGCACAGTCGGCCCCGCGCCTGCGGGGATGGTCCTCCGACCTCCTGCCCGACGGTACGTACGTGACGGTCGGCCCCGCGCCTGCGGGGATGGTCCCCTGGCCAAGTCCGGCAGCCGGATGCTGGAGACGTCGGCCCCGCGCCTGCGGGGATGGTCCGACGTCGGCGATCGCCCCGAGGGCTGTCTTGATGTCGGCCCCGCGCCTGCGGGGATGGTCCCGGGATCGCTGCGGCTCGCTGTCGGGTCTCCCAGTCGGCCCCGCGCCTGCGGGGATGGTCCCTCGTCGGCCGCCACCGAGGCAGAGGTGTGCGCGTCGGCCCCGCGCCCGCGGGGATGGTCCCAGGTAGTTAGGCGGCTGTCTTACAGCACGCTGGTCGGCCCCGCGCCCGCGGGGATGGTCCTCGCATGACCATACTGTCCTCGCGCGTGCCCGCGTCGGCCCCGCGCCCGCGGGGATGGTCCGCTCTCGGGCATGGTGGACAGCTCGTCGCCGTAGTCGGCCCCGCGCCCGCGGGGATGGTCCGCTGACGCCGCTGGAGTGTGAGCGCCTCCAGGGGTCGGCCCCGCGCCCGCGGGGATGGTCCCGTCTCGCCGTACCCGCGCGCCATGAGGTCTTGGTCGGCCCCGCGCCCGCGGGGATGGTCCGTGGGAGGAGCTTGCCACGCTCTACCCCCATCCGTCGGCCCCGCGCCCGCGGGGATGGTCCCTCCGCGTCGCCGGGGGAGTCCTGCACGTCACCGTCGGCCCCGCGCCCGCGGGGATGGTCCCGCCCGGGGGCTAGCCGGGGGGAGCCGAGACACGTCGGCCCCGCGCCTGCGGGGATGGTCCGGGGTGGGTCTCGACCCGGCGGCCGACGTCGTCGTCGGCCCCGCGCCCGCGGGGATGGTCCGATCCGCGGGCAGCTCATGTCGGATGCGCTGCGGTCGGCCCCGCGCCCGCGGGGATGGTCCCCCGCTGCACCTGACCCTCAGCCCCGCACGCAAGGTCGGCCCCGTGCCTGCGGGGATGGTCCTTGCTCACGCATGACGTCCCGGCCACCCAGTGGGTCGGCCCCGCGCCTGCGGAGATGGTCCGGTGACCGGCAAGCCGGTCATCAGCTGAGAGGGGTCGGCCCCGCGCCTGCGGGGATGGTCCGGCGTCTTCCACCCCGTACAAAGCCACGGCCACGTCGGCCCCGCGCCTGCGGGGATGGTCCTCCGGGGTATGCGGGCAGGCCGAACTGCTGAATGTCGGCCCCGCGCCTGCGGGGATGGTCCCCACTACCGAGGCAAGTTCGCGGCATGGGAAACGTCGGCCCCGCGCCTGCGGGGATGGTCCCGAGCGCGTTCCGCGCTCTAGGGCGAGGAGAGGGTCGGCCCCGCGCCTGCGGGGATGGTCCCCCGTCCTCGGAGGGCTATGTGCTCTCCGAGGAGTCGGCCCCGCGCCTGCGGGGATGGTCCCACCATCTGGCGGACCCTGGAGCGGGCCGGCCTGTCGGCCCCGCGCCTGCGGGGATGGTCCTTTCGGCCCGACTACACCCAGACCATCACCCCCGTCGGCCCCGCGCCTGCGGGGATGGTCCGCTTGTGCTCCATCACCTCCTGGCACTCGTCCAGTCGGCCCCGCGCCTGCGGGGATGGTCCGGAGGACCAGCGCATTGACGCGGACTACCTGTCGTCGGCCCCGCGCCTGCGGGGATGGTCCCAGTCTTGTCCCTGGCCATGCCGCCTCCTGGTTGTCGGCTCCGCGCCTGCGGGGATGGTCCCGCCAGGGCCTCGGGGTCGATCTCGTGCCCCAGGTCGGCCCCGCGCCTGCGGGGATGGTCCCGCGCCATGGAGTTCCTCGCCCCGCACTGGCCGGTCGGCCCCGCGCCTGCGGGGATGGTCCCCGGCCTGCTCGGTTGACAGGCCACCCGACCAGGTCGGCCCCGCGCCTGCGGGGATGGTCCGATCGCAAAGCCGATCTTGGATCTCTGCTCTTCGTCGGCCCCGCGCCTGCGGGGATGGTCCCTGCTGTAGCGATCTGTACTGGTTGTTGGCGTAGTCGGCCCCGCGCCTGCGGGGATGGTCCGAGGCTGCGACTGGGTACGGAGACAGCCTCATAGTCGGCCCCGCGCCTGCGGGGATGGTCCGAGCGCTGCGGTGTGCTGCAGGTCAGCCCGCCAGTCGGCCCCGCGCCTGCGGGGATGGTCCCCGCACCTTGCCGTCGGAACCGACCCACCGCAGGTCGGCCCCGCGCCTGCGGGGATGGTCCACCACCCTCTACCGATGGCTCCGCGACGCCGAGGTCGGCCCCGCGCCTGCGGGGATGGTCCCCTTGGTCATGGCCCGGTCCGACAGGACCTGCCGTCGGCCCCGCACCTGCGGGGATGGTCCCTCCAGCGGCGGCACCGTCATCGAGAGCGACGGGTCGGCCCCGCGCCTGCGGGGATGGTCCGGCCGCCAAAGATCCGGTGGCTTTCGTCGTCAAGTCGGCCCCGCGCCCGCGGGGATGGTCCCGTGGTGCCGGTCAGCGTCGACGAGCCGTTGGTGTCGGCCCCGCGCCTGCGGGGATGGTCCCCAGCACTGGCCGCGCTCTGGGGTATCGACCTCGTCGGCCCCGCGCCTGCGGGGATGGTCCTCGCCCGTACGAGACCTTCGGCCTCCAGGACCTGTCGGCCCCGCGCCTGCGGGGATGGTCCCCGTGTACCACTCGACACCGTCCTCGTCGAACGGTCGGCCCCGCGCCTGCGGGGATGGTCCCGCCCCCCCGGCCTGGACGACACCGTGCCGACACGTCGGCCCCGCGCCTGCGGGGATGGTCCCTGGACTTGTACGCCTCTGCTCGGAGGCAAGGCGTCGGCCCCGCGCCTGCGGGGATGGTCCTCCGGACCGGGTCTCCCAGCGGTTCGGTGAGCTGTCGGCCCCGCGCCTGCGGGGATGGTCCCCGGAGGGTGAAATGATCATCCCTGCCCAACCGGTCGGCCCCGCGCCTGCGGGGATGGTCCCCCTCCACCCCGCCCCTCACGCCCGTCCCGGCTGTCGGCCCCGCGCCTGCGGGGATGGTCCCCACGTCAAGACGATCTTCTTCTTGCTGAAGGCGTCGGCCCCGCGCCTGCGGGGATGGTCCCTCCACCACCGAGTACGACCCCAACGACGAGGGGTCGGCCCCGCGCCTGCGGGGATGGTCCCGTCGCCGATGACGTGGCGATGACCGCGTTGCCGTCGGCCCCGCGCCTGCGGGGATGGTCCCGCGAAAGCTCGCGCCGCGGATCCGGCCTGGCAGTCGGCCCCGCGCCTGCGGGGATGGTCCGCCTCCTGCGGCTTTCACTGATGATGTCACAGAGTCGGCCCCGCGCCTGCGGGGATGGTCCGCCTCCTGCGGCTTTCACTGATGATGTCACAGAGTCGGCCCCGCGCCTGCGGGGATGGTCCGTCGTGGTGCTCTCCGTGGTGGTCTGGTTGAACGTCGGCCCCGCGCCTGCGGGGATGGTCCCGGTCTCCGGGGGAGGCCGAGCGGCTGGACGTCGTCGGCCCCGCGCCTGCGGGGATGGTCCCCTACTTGGCCTTGGGGATGTAGCCGTTCCTGGGTCGGCCCCGCGCCTGCGGGGATGGTCCCTGGAGGAGTCGGTCTCCGGGGAGGGTCTGGGTGTCGGCCCCGCGCCTGCGGGGATGGTCCCTTGTTCTGCACTGTGCCCTCCTACGGGGCTTCGTCGGCCCCGCGCCTGCGGGGATGGTCCTCAGGCGGGCCTTACGTCGGTCATGCGGGGTGTGTCGGCCCCGCGCCTGCGGGGATGGTCCCGCTGGCAGTAGTTGCTGAGGGTCAACGCGAGGAGTCGGCCCCGCGCCTGCGGGGATGGTCCCCCGATGCGGCCCGTCCGCTACGAGACCGTCGCGTCGGCCCCGCGCCTGCGGGGATGGCCCCCTCTCCCATGGCCCGTACGACGTCGGCGGATCGTCGGCCCCGCGCCTGCGGGGATGGTCCCGCGGGTGGTAAGGCGGCCAAGCAGGGCGGCCCGTCGGCCCCGCGCCTGCGGGGATGGTCCCGCGCCCAACGCCAGCCGGTGATCTTGCAGTGAGTCGGCCCCGCGCCCGCGGGGATGGTCCCGCCAGCCGCAGCAGGTGCGCCCACAAACACTTGTCGGCCCCGCGCCCGCGGGGATGGTCCCTGGGTTGCTATCGAGGTTTTGAACGACCCAGCGTCGGCCCCGCGCCCGCGGGGATGGTCCCTGCTTGGTGTCCATGCCGAGCTTGACCAGCAGCGTCGGCCCCGCGCCTGCGGGGATGGTCCGGCGGAGTTCCTCGGCGTGCTGTCGTGGGCGGTGTCGGCCCCGCGCCCGCGGGGATGGTCCCTGGGCGTCGTAGGCGTCACGCACGCTCCGGGGGTCGGCCCCGCGCCTGCGGGGATGGTCCGGCGAGGCAGATGGCGGCGCCGTCAGCGCTGGAGTCGGCCCCGCGCCCGCGGGGATGGTCCCCAGGACGTTGATTCTGCGGTCGGTCGGGGCGTGTCGGCCCCGCGCCCGCGGGGATGGTCCGTACACGAGCTACCGCGTGGACATCTCGCAGTAGTCGGCCCCGCGCCCGCGGGGATGGTCCGACATGCATCAGGATGTGCGACCCGAACGCGATGTCGGCCCCGCGCTTGCGGGGATGGTCCCCCAGGACGTGCGAGAGCCCCGGCCTGTTCGGTGTCGGCCCCGCGCTTGCGGGGATGGTCCGCTGGCGGCCACGCGGCGCGGCCGAGCGTGGATGTCGGCCCCGCGCTTGCGGGGATGGTCCGCAGGAAGCCGCCGCCGTCGGCCTGTTCGGTACGTCGGCCCCGCGCTTGCGGGGATGGTCCCGGACACCGGCCACACCTGGTGGGTACACGGCCGTCGGCCCCGCGCTTGCGGGGATGGTCCCCTGGGGGAGCGGCTGCCGCACACGATCCGCGCGTCGGCCCCGCGCTTGCGGGGATGGTCCGCGCCTTGTTCACCCGCTTGACGGTGCTGCGCGGTCGGCCCCGCGCTTGCGGGGATGGTCCCGTGCTGGAGGCCAGCCAGCGCTGCAT